>JACPZS010000145.1 GCA_016195385.1 Verrucomicrobiota bacterium | reverse complement strand
TTGAACGAGGATCAGAAGAAAGCGGCGATCATTGCGGTCGAAGCGCCGAAGGACATCATCACGCTGGCGGAACGCAAAGTGAAAGCGCTGGAGGCCAAAGGCGTGACTTACGAAAAACTCAACGCCGATCAAGGCGCGCTGCTGTCCCGCCTGCTCAAGGAATATCTCTATCGCTGCCGGCCGGAGATCGCGGATCGCGATCTGGAAAAAATTCAGACCGCCGGTTTTGGCAAAATACTTTTCGCGTGGGCTGGCGGGCTGGAAAAAGGCGACCCGCATTACTATCGCCTTCAGGGACCGACCTTCCTGATGGAATACGACAACACGCAGAATGAAGCCAACCACATCCACGCCGTCTGGCGCGACTTTGAAAACGACTTCGGCGGCGATCTGCTGCGCAAGCATTACGACCAGGTGCCGCATCCTTGAAACACTTGGCAACGTTTCAACGTCGCGAAGTCGGTTATGATTGATGTCACCACGCGACTGCGGGCGCACTTGCTCAAACGGCCCAAACTCGGCGGGCAAGTCTATATCGCGCAAGGAGCGATCGTCGTCGGTGATGTTGAAATCGGTGAGCGCTCCAGCATTTGGTACAACGCCGTGCTGCGCGGCGACATCAACCGCATCGTTGTCGGCATTCACACGAACATCCAGGACAACGCCGTGGTGCATCTCGCCGAAGATTTGCCGTGTCTCATCGGCAACTACGTGACGATTGGCCACTCCGCCATCGTCCATGCCTGCACCGTCGGTAATCAAACCTTGATCGGAATGGGCGCGACGATTCTGGACGGCGCGGTGATTGGCAACCACTGCCTCATCGGCGCGAATTCACTGGTGACGCAAGGCGCGCGCATTCCCGATGGTTCGCTGGCGTTCGGCTCGCCGGCAAAAGTTCTCCGGCAATTGGCCGCGCGCGAAATTGAAGACCTCAAACTCTCCGCCGAGCACTACGTCGAGAACGCGGCGTTTTGTCTGGCGCGCAGAATCGGCATTGGTGTGATCGTGGCTTCGTAGGGGAGCGGTGGGTACGACAATTACGCGCTCGGATCGGAGTTAGCCCATCGTCTTATATCAATGTGAACTGCAGCATCACATAGAAAAACAACACTGCAAATATAAGGGAGCGCCATGCCGGCTCGTGCCTTCGTGCTGAAACCACAACGAAGGCCACACTGGCGACCACGAACGGAAGTCCGATGTAGCCGATGACTGCTCCTCGATTGTAATATCTCCCCGCCTCTACTTTCGCAGCAGCTCGTTCAGACTCTGAGGAAGTGACTGCGCGAACTCTGATGCGAAGGCCACGACTCACTTCAGACATCGCAGTGATCTGCAATCCGACCGCGATAACCGACAATGCCAATGACACAAAAAAGAATCTCCGTATATTCATGGCGCGTGCGAAATGGCCTAACCAGCAAGTTTGGCTTCGACCTCTTTGGCTATCGCCGACTCCACTTGAAACTGCGCCTTCACTTGCGCGACGGCGTTGGCGGCGGTCAGCCCGTATTTCTGGCGCAGGTAATCGACGGTCGAAGCGTGCTCGATGAATTGATCGGGCCAGCCGATGCGCACCACGGGCGTCGTGATGCGCTTCTCATTGAAGAGTTCGATCACGCTGCTGCCGTAGCCGCCGGGCAAAACGTGATCTTCGAGCGTGACGACCACGTCGGCCGCCGCGCCGAAAAACTCGGTTGTGCCAGCATCAATCGGTTTCGTGAAACGCGGGTTGATCAGCGCGCAATCAAATCCCTCGGCGCTCAATTGCGCGACGGCGGCGCGGGCGACACTCTGCATATTGCCGAGCGCGAAGAACGCAATTTTTCGTCCGCGATTTTGCGAGAAGTTTTGGAGCACCTCGGCCTTGCCGATCTCAATCAACTTGGGTTGGTCTTTGATGGCCACGCCCTCGGCCGCGCCGCGCGGATAGCGGATGAACGTCGGGTGCTTTTGCAGCGACGCCGTGAACATCATGTCCACCAGTTCGTCTTCGTCTTTCGGCGCCATCGCGATGATGTTCGGCACGCAACGCAGATACGCGATGTCGAACAGGCCGTGGTGCGTGGGACCGTCGTTGGCCGAGAGGCCGGCGCGATCCATGCAAAAAATGACGGGCAGATCCTGAAGCGCGACATCGTGGACGATGCAATCGTATGCGCGTTGCAAAAACGTCGAGTAGATCGCGACGACAGGATGAAAACCCATCGTTGCCATGCCGGCGGCGAACAACACGGCGTGTTCCTCCGCAATGCCGACGTCGTAGTAGCGATTAGGCATCGCTTTTTCCAGCGCCTTCAAGCCGGTGCCGCTCGGCATCGCGGCGGTGATGCCAACGATCGAGTTGTCCTTCTGGCAAAGCTTCACCATCGTCTGGCCAAAGACATCCTGATAATTTGGCGGCGTGCCGGGTTTGGCCGCCGGCGCCGCGCCGGTGAGCACGTCGTAAGGGCCGGTGCCGTGAAATTTTTCGGGCTGGTTCAGCGCGGCAGGAAAACCTTTGCCCTTCTGCGTCAGCACGTGCAGGACGACCGGCTGATCGCAGTTCTTCGCGTATTCGAGTGAACTGAGGAGCAGCGGCAAATCGTGGCCGTCGATAGGGCCGAGGTAACGCAAACCGAGTTCCTCGAAAATCAAACTGCGTCCGAAACCACCGCGGCCATCGGAATCAAACTGGCTGCCGGTTTGTTCGAGCGCGACTTCGGTGACCGCGCCCTTGATCGCTTCCTCGGCTTTGTGACCGAGCCGGATGGCGATGTCGCCTTTCGGAATGCGGCGAATCCAGCGTTCGAAATCTTTTTGCAGCCGGTTGTAGGACGGGTGTGTGATCAGCTTGTTGAGGTAGTTCGCAATCGCGCCGACGTTCTTGGCGATGCTCCACTCGTTGTCGTTGAGGATGCCGATGAACTTTTTCGTAGTGTGGCTGATGTTGTTGAGCGCCTCGAAGGAGATTCCATTCGTCAACGCGGCGTCGCCAAAAATGCAGACCACGTTTTCGTCGGTCGCCTTCTGATCGCGCGCGGCGCACATGCCGAGCGAGGCGGAGAGTGCCGTGCCCGCGTGGCCAGCACCATAGCAATCATGCTCGCTCTCGGTACGCAGCGAAAAACCGTTCAAACCGTCCGTCGTGCGTATCGTGTGAAAACGATCCTTGCGGCCGGTGAGCAATTTGTGGACGTAGCTTTGATGGCTCACGTCCCAGACGAATTTATCCTTGGGCGTCGAGAAGACGTAGTGCAATGCGACGGTCAACTCGACCACGCCGAGATTGGGACCGAGGTGGCCGCCGTTCTTGGCGAGCTTGGAAATTAGTTCCTGGCGGATGTCCGCCGCCAGTTTGCCCAGTTGCTCCAGCGTCAGTTTTTTGACGTGCGCCGGTTCATCCACCATGTCCAGGTATCGACTCATAATTCGTATTTTACGGCTCTCGTTTTGTGTCTCGAAAAATCATTCGGCAGCCGGGGAGCCGCCCAATGCCGCAGGTTTCAAAACCAACTCGCCGGCGGCGTTCTTCTCCACCTGCTGAATCTTCAACTCGGCTTCCGCCAACTTTGCCTGGCACAACTGCGCCAGCTTGGTGCCTTCCTCGAAACGCGTCAGCATCGTAATTTCTCGACACACCGCGAAATTAGAGAAGCGCCCCGCCCGCGTCGAGCGCATCTTTTGGCGCGCGGGCGATCTTGGACTGGACTCAATCCTCCGCTTTTGAATCACGGTTGGTAAGGTCGCGCACGGCTTCTTTGACGTTCTTGCTCGAGTAAAGCATGGCGTGAACTTCGTTGATGATCGGCGTAGCCACTTTCAGCCGGGCGGCGAGCTGAAAGGCCGATAGCGCGGTCGGGTAACCTTCCGCGACCGTCACGGTGATGGCGAGAATTTCGCTGACGCTCCGACCGCGTCCGAGTTGTTCCCCGAAACCACGATTCCGGCTGAGGCGCGAAAAACACGTCACCGTCAAATCGCCCAGCCCGCTGAGGCCGGAAAAAGTTTCCGCCTGTGCGCCGCACGCGACGCCGATCCGCCGCATCTCTACGATGCCGCGCGTGACAAGCGCCGCTTTTGCATTGTCGCCAAAGCCCAGGCCGTCGCCAACACCCGCTGCGATGGCGATGACATTTTTAAGTGCGCCGCCCAGCTCGACGCCGAGCATGTCCGTGCTTGTGTAAACGCGAAACGCAGGACGATGGAAAAGTTGCTGCGCTTGTTGCGCCGTCGCGAGTTCGCGGCTGGCGGCAACCACGGCCGTGGGAACTTCGCGCGCGACCTCCATTGCCAGCGACGGCCCGGAAAGCGCAGCGACACGAGCCAGCGGCGCGTTGGCTTGCGCGACGACGCCCATCGTCAAATCGGTTTCGTATTCGATTCCCTTGGTGACGCTCACCACGAGGCCGCGAAACTCTTGCAAACTTTTTGTCACTGCGCGGAAGGCTTTCGACGGCACAGCCACGACGACCACTTCTTGATCACGAATCGCCATTTGCAAATCGGCTTCGAATCGGAGCGCGGCGGGCAGGTCAATGCCCGGCAAGTAACGCTCGTTGCACCCGGCTGCCTGCACGTCCGCAAGATGCTTCGCGTCGTGGCCCCAAAGCGTGACGGCGTGCTGGTTTTGGTGAAGCAAACGCGCGAGCGCCGTGCCCCACGCCCCGGTTCCGAGGACGGCGATGTTCATGGCGCGGGGGCAGAGTTCGGCTTCGACGAACCCAGCCGCGCTTCCGTGCCGTTGAGCAGGCGTTGGATGTTCGCCTTGTGCTTGTAGATCGCCAGCAGCGACATCGCCGTGGTGACGGCAATTTTGATTTTGCTTTCGCCCGTGAGCCACGCAGCGAACGGCAAACAGAACGCTGCCAAAACCGAACCGAGCGAAACGTAGCGCGTCCCCACGAATGCGATGAGAAAAATCGCGAGAATGATCAAGAACGCCCACGGCGTTAACGCCACGAGCACGCCTGCCGAGGTCGCAATGCCCTTGCCGCCTTTGAATTTGAGCCAGCAGGTGTAGTTGTGGCCGAGCACCGCCCCACCGCCCGCGACCAGAGCAAAATAGTCCGGCAGGTTGATGTCGTTGGAAAATTCCGGGGAAATTTGTTTGGCCATCATCGGCGCCAAGACTCCGCTGGCGATAAATCCTTTGAGCGCATCCACGGCCAGCACGCCGATGCCCGCGGCTTTGCCCAGCACGCGGAACACATTCGTCGCGCCGATGTTGCCGCTGCCGACACTGCGGATATCGACGCCGCGCGCGCGCGCGACGAGATAGCCGGTGGGCAGCGAGCCAAGCAAATACGCGCCGACGGCCAGCGCCGCGTAGAGGAAAACCAATTGCACGGCGCGCATCTTTGCAACCGTGCCGGGGCGTCGCAAGCGCAATTCAAATTCGCGCCAATCTCACCGCCCACTTGAATTCATTTCGGACTTGTCGCTGCGGTCGCCGCTCCTAGTCTGTGCCCGCGATGAAAGCAAAGTTTGAAAATTTGTTTCGCGGCTACGTTTTGATTCTGCTCGCGGTGTTGTTCTGGTCGGTTTGGGCGAGCGCCCAGCCCGCGTCCGCTACGAACGCGCCGACCAGCGCGCCCGGCGCGCCGCTCGCGGAGCGCCAGGCCTGGATGACCTTCGGGCTTAACCGCGTCGAAGTTCTCCAGTCATCGTTCTATGGACATCCTTATTGGGAATATCTTGCGTCGTTGATTTACGTCCTGCTGGCGTTTCTAGTTGCCAAGCTCGTGGATTACATTTTCTCGGCCTGGCTGAAGAAGCTGACCGCACGCACGAAAACGCAACTCGATGACGTGTTGGTCGAACTCGCGGGGCCGCCCATCAAAGTCGTTTCGTTCGTTATCCTGTTGCACTTTGGCTTGAGCATTTTTTCCTGGCCGGACGTGGTGAAATTCTATTTGTCCAAGGCCTTCATCATCGTCGTCGGGCTTTCGTTGCTCTACGTCGCCCTGAAGTCCGTCGATGCGATTGTGGGCCTGTGGCGCGATCGCGCGTCTGCCGCGGCAGGCGACCACGACAAAACGTTTAACGAACAGCTTTTTCCGATCCTCAGCAGGAGCCTCAAAGTGGCCATCGTCGTCGTCGGTGTACTCGTGACGGCGGACAGCCTCGGTTTGAAAATTACCGGTGCCATCGCCTCACTCTCGGTCGGCGGCCTCGCTCTCGGTCTGGCGGCGCAGGACACGGCGGCGAATTTATTCGGCGCAGTTTCCGTGTTTGTGGACAAGCCGTTTCGCATCGGCGACCGCATCCAAGTAAGTGGCGTGGACGGCACGGTGGAAGCCATCGGTTTGCGTAGCACGCGCGTGCGCAGTCTCGATGGCCACCTCATCACGGTGCCAAACAAAACAATGGGCAACGCGACCATCACGAACATCTCGCGCCGCCCCACGATCAAGACCGAGATGAATTTTGGTCTGACGTATGACACGACCACGGAGCAACTGCGCCGTGCGCTGAGCATCCTCGACGAAGTTTATCGGGCGCATCCGATGACTTCGGACTTGTGGGTCAGCTTCAACAAATTCGCCGATTCCTCGCTGAACATTCTAGTCATTCATTGGTGGAAAGAAACTGACACGAAGGCTTATCTGCAAGGAATGCAGGATTTGAACCTCCACATCAAACAACGTTTCGACGAGGCCGGGATCGAATTCGCCTTCCCGTCGCAGACGCACTACGTGAAGCAGCTTCGGTCGTAGTTTTTAAGACGGCTAAACACTGCGGCCGCATCGCTGCCATTGCGCAGAAAAAATTTGCCCGCGCCAAAACCGGCGCGGGCAACTTGTAGCGTTAATTTGAAGCCGATCGTTGCGCGAATCCCGAAAGAACTTCACTCCTGCTTTTTAGGCTTGTGAACTTCGTGGCAGGCCTTGCAGTTCACCGCTTCCTTGTACTTGTCGGCGGCACCCTCCTTGCCTTTTTGGAGATCCTGCGCGGCGGCCAAAAGCTTGGAGGTCTTCTCCTTCCAACTCGCGTCGTCGCCTTTGGGCGGCTTGGCGGCGCACATGGTCTTGTAGCCTTCGACGAGTTTCTTCAACTCGTCGGCGGTGGCCTTCCCGTCCGTCGCCTTCTTACAGACAGGATCAACGCCTTTGGGCGCTTTGTGATACGCCTTCATAAAATCCTTGATGGCGTCTTCTTTGGCGTCGGCGGCTTGCAACTGCCAGACGAATGCTCCGCCGGCCAAAAGGCTGGCGGCCAGAACTGTCACTGCGATGTGTTGATGTTTCTTCATGCGTGTTCGTTTATGTTTGCCCGGTGAACCGACTTTTCCGCGCAACACGGTTACGCGGCGTCACCGGGAAAGCGGTGAGATTGCCGTTCACAGGCCGAATTCGCAAGCGCCGAGATGCCGGTGATCTTTGAGGTGTTTGCTTCTCGAATTGCACTTTCCCATAGCGGACCAAACTTGTTTACTTCGTTCGTCAAGTAGAGGGGCGGGGGCTTGATGGGTGGATCGCGGAAGTCGGTCGGCTGAAGTTCTGAACACCGACGCGGTTGGCGAATTCAAACCCGCAGCCCCTCAAATTTTTTCTGAGGCGCAGCAATCTAAAAATGCCAGGCCCCGGCGGCCCGCAGTCGGTAATCCGGCACGGTTTGAAAAGCGGAGTTGTGGAGATAGGCGGGCATTTCAAAGCCAACTTCCACGTTAAATTTTTGCTTCCAAGCGAGGCTGAATTGCGGCCCAAGGAATATCGAGGTAACTCCAGTGTCTTCGGCGGTTTCGCCACGAAAAATGTCGCGGCCTTTGTGTTCACCGGAAACATTGAATTGCAAGCCGGCGGTGAAGTTGTCACCGCGCGTCAGGTAATAGCCCGGCCCGCCCGACCACGTCAGGTCGTTCGCAAAGCGGTAATCGATATCGCCCGTGCTCCGCAGGTTGTAGTGAACCGAGGCAGTAGCGAAAACCCGCTGCCAGCGAGCATAGATTTGTGTGCCAACGATGCCGTCCACCGAGCCGCTGCCGAGCGTCAGGTCGTGTCCGTGAATGCCGCTGGCCGGAGCGCCCTCGACTTCGACTTCGTTGAGTTCCTCCTGCAAACGATCCGTTTTGCCGGTCGGCAATTTCACTCCGCCGACAAGGTCCCACGCGAAGGCAAACGTTTCTGTCCGGTGTTTCCGCAGTTGGAAACGGCCCAGCAGCGAAACGTCGCCAATGCCCGATTCGGTGCTGCGATCGGTCGCGAATCCCTCGGGCCGTTTGAAGGAGCGATGGATGATCGGCACATTGAACTGTAACCCGAACCGCTCCGCAAAACGGTAGGCGACGAACACTTGCGAGATCGAGCTGTCGAGGAATTGATTCGCCTCGTTCGGCACTTTGCGGCCATCGATCTGCGTCGTCCCGAAATGCGTGAACTGTTCCGCCACTCCCGCAGTGAAACCGCTCGTGAAGCCACCGCCTTCCGGCTGGGCCGGACAAACTTTGCACATGCACAGGTCGCACGCACTCGCGGGCACGGCCAACGCACCAACCAGCACCGACATATTTACAATCTTCATCAAAACTCCAAGGTCACGAACAAGCCACAAGCTTGCTCAAATTAGGGAAAACTTCCTGCCAAGCCATGCACACGCACGCGGCAGATTGCGAACAGGAACCCGGTTAACCGAGGAGGTGTTTGGGAGGAGGAGTGGGCGGAGAAGCATTGCGCGCCGAGACCAGACGCGGCGAAGCGAAGTTTGGCGCGGGCGCAATCGGCGGAAAAAGAATCGGACCACAACTGGCGAAGAAAAAATCCAATTTGGTTTCGGTCTTCACCACCGTTTGCTTGTGCTCGGATTTTTTCCCTTCGGAAACGAATTTACAGAGCTTGCAGGGGTGCTGGCCGTCAAAAGTTTTCTGCACCGCTTCGGTCAGCGTGGAATTTTGCGAGTAGGAGATTACCATGCCAACCCAGGCGACGGACTGCAGCGCGGCCCAGTGCGCGCCGATGCTCATCACCAGCGCGCCGACCACCAGCAATTGTCTCATTCGCCGAAACACGGCGGCAGTCTAGGCACGCTGATCACCGAGTCAACTTTCAAAACCTTCGCGATTTTTTCGAGCCGGACTGCTTCCCATCCTTATTGCCCAATCAAGAGAATCATCGCGCGCATTTTGATCTGGCTACAAAAGAAATGAACGCCCGCGTTCGGCAAAAATCAACCAGAGTCTGGTTCTTCCATGCCCGGCAGATGAACCGTCGATCCGGTTGAAGGCCCGTTCGATGCCGCGAACGACGGCCCCCGACTGCTGATGCGGCGGCGTTCAGTGACTTGAACGAGTTGCCTGGCGTCGAGCGCCTGCGGAATTCTCAAGCCAAAAGCCCGCACGAAAATGACGCCAGTATTGGTTTGAAAGTTTTGGCTGATTTGCGTGTAGTAGAGCATTGATGAGTCGGCCGGTGTCCCCGAAATAATCGATCGGCGACGGGTCGGGGAATGGATCATAATCTTCGTGCGAAGATTCTTTTCAGAGCGGAGCTATCGCGCAGTCTTTCGGAAGATTGCCCGGCACGTTTTTACCTTGGCGTTCGGCGTGATGGCCGTGGCGAGCCACGCCCAAGGAACGGGGCCGCAACTCAGCATCGCCACAACTGAGCCAGGGAAGATCGTGATTGCCTGGCCGGCGAATCAAGCGAGTTTCGTTTTGGAGGAGACCCGCTCGTTGGACGATTCCCGATCCTGGCAAGTCGTCGGAACCACGCCTGTCCGAAATGCGGATCAGCTTGTGCTCACCGTTCCGGCCATCGACTCGGCGCGATACTTCCGACTGCGACAGGCGCGGCCCGCGTTTCAAATCACCCGCCATGCGCCTCTCGATGGGGCGAACGAAGTGGGCGTCACGTTTCGACCGCAGATTTTCTTTTCCCGGCCGATCGATCCAACCAGTCTAAGCAGCAACAATTTTTTCGCGACTGCGGGCGGATCGATTTTGGACGCGAACATCGTGCCCGCCAACGACAGCAGTTTTGCCTGGCTATTTTTCAAGCAAGCCGTGCCCGGCGGCACGCGCGTGCAAGTGACGGTGGATGGCTCGACGATACGATCTGCTGACGGCACGACCGCGTTGGACGCAGATGACGATGGGCAGCCCGGTGGCACCCGAAAATTCGAGTTCACCACCGTCAGCAACGTGGCTTTGCCTGGCACTTCACTCGAAGGCATCGTGGTGGACCCCGGACCAGACTTGAAGCCACGCACGTTCGACGATTTTGAAGTGGGTGTTGATGAAACGTTTGGCACTGCCGATGACGTCTGGCTCCTCCCGATTGCGGGGGCCAAGGTCTATTTAATTGGGCGTGAAGATCAAGTGGTGACGACCGGCGCAGACGGACGCTTCCGCTTTGACTCGGTGCCGGCGGGCGACGTGAAAGTCGTGGTCAACGGCAACGCCGTCGCGAATCCACCCTCCGGGTTCTACTTCCCGGAGATGGTGCTGGACGTCCAAATAAAACTGGGCGCAGTCAATTGGACGATGCGCGACGATCCGGCGGTCTATTTGCCCCGGCTGTCGAAGACCATCCTCCAAACCGTCAACGCAGACACAACCACGACGATCATTGCGAACACCAATGGCGCGACTGGACTCACCGACGATCAACGTCAGCGGCTCACCGTGGAAGTGCCGGCCAACAGCCTCGTGGCGGCGGACGGCACGCGTTTGAGCAGCGGACAAGTGGGCATCAGCACGGTGCCGCCGGAACTGGTGCGGGACATGTTGCCGCCGGGAATTCTGCAACACACCTTTGACATCACCGTGCAAGCTCCGGGCATCGCGACGTTCGCAACACCCGCGCCGATGACTGCGCCGAATGTGTTCAACGCGCCGCCGGGCACGAAGCTGAACTTCCTGAGCTTCGACCACACGACGGGCCGGCTGGCGATCGAGGGGACGGGTACGGTCTCGGCCGACGGCCTTACCATTCGCACCGATCCGGGCACGGGCGTCACGCACCCCGGCTGGCATGGCTGGCCGCCGCCGGGAAGCGGGAGCGACCCGCCGTGCTCGCCGAAGAAACAGCATAAGAGCGCAATCGCGCCGGTTTATGTAAAAGCAGGGGTTCAGGACTATTTTTTTGCAGACGATTCGGGCTTGTTCACACTCTCATTCCTAAATGCCGCACAGCTTGCGCCCAACCAAGACGCGTGTGATTCCACTCCGTTGGTAGTAACCGTCGATGTTCCCGACCAGGCGACAGCATCGGAGTTCCTCAATGGCCTCACACCACAAGTGTATCAACTCGCCCCAGGTCAACAGGCGAACATGCTTGTCAACATGAAGCCTCTAATCACCACGGCCGAACTGAGAAGAGCCAGTTCAAATGTGCTGTACGGTGCGAAAGTGAATATCGAAGCGCACGCGTTTGGCGCACCAAAGGGGCCGGTGGACACGATTTTCATCTACCGGTTTTTCGATAACCAGGACGACGATCATGCCGACGGACGAATCGATTTTCCCAGAACATTCGCTGACGGAACCGGAGGCGTGGTGCAATCCAGCCCGCTGGCGCTGAAAATGAGAGCGGACACGATACCAGCGACACGCGGGCCGGGGCCGGATTTTGCCTTCAATTACCAAGGCAAGGTCTTGTTCGATCCTCAGGCGGCGAATGCGCAACCGAAGATCGAATTCATTGAATTGTTGAATCCACAGAACCAGAATTTGATCGGAGCGCTTCAGTTGCGCGGCGAAGCGATTGGAAAACAGAGGGTGGTTTTTACCAAGGCAGGTTTTGACAACGCGATTCGCCAGATCGTTGATCGGCAGCCTCCCATTCCGGGCACTGCGAATTTCGCAGCCAATCTGTTTCCGCCGGACACTAATGGAAATGGTCTCCGCAGCGATGAAGTTGGCTTTCAGCCGGTGGTGGATCGCCTTTATCAAAACGTGGTTTCAAACATCTACGAGTCTTTTCGCGGAGTGGATCCTCAGGCGACCAATGCCCTGGAAATTGTCGGCAATGTGACCAGCGCCGGCCCGAATGTTGGAATCGTCGTCGACAGCCTGCTTGCCGATAACAGCGCTGGAAGGACGATAGCCGGCCAAAGCTGGAACGCAGGCGTGACCGGAGCTGCGATAGCGCCACCGGCTAGACCTTCGGTGGACTTTATCGTCGATGCCATTTCAGTCCCGATGGGAAGCCAAGTCACCGTGACTTTCCAAGCGTCGATAGGCACAGGCCAACCTTGGGTTTCACTCGGAAGTTTTTCGTTCGGAAATCCAAACAGCCCGACACCGCTCCAAACAAACGAGACTCGGACGTTCCCGGTAGGAAATACGGGCTACACTCTTTTTCGTGCCGTTTCGAGTCATGCTTCTGCAACTGGGGTAACGTACGCAGTGGATGTGACCGCATTTTTCAGTTTCTGTGGCGCATCGTTTACGCCGGCGTGTGCGGTTTGGGCCGATTTCGATAAGACGAATTTCCTTACACAGATCGTGCTTAGCAGCGGCACGGTTTCAGCCGGTCAGACGGCGTACGATTTTGCCAACATCCTGAACCGCAGCTACAGCGATTTCGGTGCGACCGGCGACGCCGGAGTTCAACTGCTTACGGACCTTAATGTCTTTGGACAGTTCAACCGAACCGCTTTGAACCTCGCGTACGCTATCACGCATGAAGTGGCGCATGACCTTGGCGCGATCCATCACCGCGACAAGATCCAAGATTACCTCCTGACCTCGAGCGACGCAATGGGCGCGGCTGCCAACCGCGACACGCAGATTTATTCGTTCCCGACTTTCAGTCCAATCATCAAGTACGCGCTCGGCTTGCCGGTGGACGCCACCAGCTTCGCGGCCATTTTCGACTACTATAAAATCTACGATCCGCTGGAGACCTACAACCACAACACTTCCGCGCCTCCGCCCGGCGATAACCCGCAGGAGCTTGCCATCGGTTTGCCGGTTCTTTCGCTCTACGCGGATGATCTGACTGTTGGTGGAATCCTGCCGGCGAAAATCCGTGAATTTATTTTTCCAGGCACTCCGGCGAACGGACCCCAGGGTCCTGGTTCGGCAGCCAAACTTGTGGCAGCCAACGCCGGCGACGTAACGCTGAACATCAAAAAGGTTAGCTTAACAAATCCTGATTCAGGATTTTCGGTCGAGGGATTCGACCCGCTGCCGTTGGTCTTGCCACCACTGGATCCTCAAAACCTTCAGCCCGCACTCAGCAGTCGCACGCTCACCATCCGCTTCAACCCCGACTCGGAGGGCTTGCGCGAGGATACGCTCCTCATTGAAAGCGACTCGCTCGGCCGGGCAACCACGACTAGGGTTCCATTGCGCGGGCGAGGAGTGGCAACGCAAGGGCGAATTCATGTTTTGATTCCCAACAACAACCTCGGCGGAGTGGCGGTCGGCAGCAGTCGGCAAACGAACGCGACTTTCGCCACGATTCAAAACACCGGGTTGCGCGATCTCGTCATCAATCAACTCCGCGTGACGGATGAAAGCATCGGAGTTTTCGGCGCAGTTTTGGGCGGCGGGAATCCCGCGCTATCGCCGCCGATTACCATTCCTCCCGGCGGCGACATTGTTCTCGGTGTCTTTTTTGATCCTACCCGGCCGGGTCTTGTGCATGGCGCAGTTGAAATTCTTTCCACCGATCCACTTTCCCCGTCATTCGCATTAAATGCCGTCGGCACTGGTCTTGCCGCCAGCGGCGAGCCCCTCGACTCGCTCGATTACGGCAACGACTATGTCGCTATGGAAACCCCAGACGTTCCGGGCGCGCCGGTGCTGCGGATGAAGAGCGACGCGAACGGGAACTGGAGTTTCTTCCTGCCGCCGCAGCAGCGGTATCACTACGCAATCTTTGACCCGGTCAGCGGTTTGATCGCTCACGGTGTCGGCGTCACGGAGGTCAGCGGCAAGAACACGCCCATCAGCATTCCAGTTTTCCTGCCGAGCACCGCACCTGACTCCGATGGTGATGGTTTGCCCGACGACATCGAGTGGACCATCGGGACCAATCCACAAAAAGTCGATACTGACGGCAATGGCATCGACGACTTTACCGAGATCGCGCAGGGCTTGAACCCGCTCGGCGGACGCGCGTTTCCGACCGGTGTCATCGCCACGGCGCAACTTCAGGGCGAGGCGAAGGAAGTCGTCGTGGAAGCAGCGGCCAACGATCCGAATAAGCTGCTGGCTTATGTGGCCACGGGAAGTTTTGGACTCGCGATTGTTGATGTGTCGAAGTTCGATCAGCCCGTCGTCTTGAGCCAGTTGAAATTGCCCGGCGACGCGACCGATGTGGCAGTGGACGCCGCTTTGAAAATCGCTGCGGGCGCCGGTGGCACCAACGGACTGCACCTGATCGATATTTCAGATCCGGCCAATCCGCGCTTGATTCAGACAGTCCCTATTCCCGGCGGCGCGAACCGGGTGGCCGTCCGCAACGGCATTGCATACGTTCCGAGTTACGTGATCTTCATCGCGGCGGATGTGCTCGCTGTCGATCTGCTTTCGGGCCAGGTTGTGCAAAAGCTGACTGGTTTTGGCAATGAGGTTACCGATCTAACGCTGGCGGGAGATCGGCTCTATGTGGTGGCTCGTTCTGGTCGTCTCCATGTCATCGCCTTGTCGCCCCAAGGAATGTCGTTCAGTGGGTCCGTGGGGTTGCCACTCCCATCGACCCGGTTGTTCGTGGCGAACAATGTGGCCTACGCGGTGGCCGAGCGGCCGGCGACAACCGGGGGATACCAGACCTTCGATGTCTCGGATCCGAAGTCTCCCAAATTCATCAGCGCGCCGGACGTGCCCCCGAACACACTCGCGCCCGCTTCGGCGATCGCGCTCAACGGTTCGGGTCTGGGCGTACTCGTCGGTTCGCCGGATGGAGTCACGAATGTCTTTGATGTGTTGAACACATCCGATCCACAGAACACATACTCGTTCATCACGCGTTACGGTCTGCCCGCCAGTGCAAATGGCGTGACTATCGCGGGCGGGATCGCATTCGTAGCCGATGGGCCAGCCGGACTGGTCGTGGTAAACTACGCCGGTTTCGACACTCAAGGCCAGCCGCCGACGGTCACGCTCAATCTTGACAACTCAGATCAAGACGGCAGCCGCGCCGGAATTCAAATCGCCGAGGGGACACTCATGACGTTGCGGGCGATCACCACCGACGACGTGCAAGTCCGCCAGGTCGAGTTGCTGGTCAACGGCCAGGTCGTGCAGACGGATGTTTCGTTTCCGTTTGAATTCACGGTCGTCGCGGGACGCGCGCCGGGGCAGATGTTGTTGCAAGCGCGGGCGACAGACACCGGCGGCAACTCCGCGCTTTCAAATCCGATCACCGTGGAATTGCGCCCCGACACGACGCCGCCGATAATTTTGCGAAGTTCGCCGACGGACGGCTCAATCGTGTTTCCCGATTCGCGAAAAGGATCGATCACATTTTCGGAGCCGATGGCTGCCGAATCAATCAACCTCGCCAGCGTCGAGTTGCTGGACAGCCGGAATCGGTCGGTTCCGTTCACAAGCTTCGAGTTGCAGGCGAATGATCAGGCGCTGGCATTCTCCTTCAACAAACTGGACGCGGATAGCTATCGCATGTTGCTTCATGCCTCCAACATAACTGATCGCGCTGGCAACGCCCTCGGCTCATCTGACACGGCGGTGCGTTTCGTGGTGGCACCCTTCGCGCGCGACGAAGCGACGATTCAGTGGGTCGAACCTGCTGGCGGTGCGTGGACGAGCACGAACAACTGGTTGCCCAAACGCGTGCCACTGGCGGGCGACAACGTGCTCATCGCGCCAAACAATTTGCGGCCGGGGGCGACCATCAACCTTCCCAACAGCGTGGAAATTCCAGAATTCTGGAACCCTCCGCGGCCGCCTGCTTATGGACCGCTTCGCTTTGCCAATTTGGTTTCGACGATGCCGCTCCACGGCTTCTACACAACTTTCCAACCGTCCGGGGTGATGCTGGTGAACAGCGCGATCGACGGGGACAACACGATTGAAGGCGGTACGATTCTGGCCAGCCCAGAATTGGTTCTTTCCGGGGGCTTCGGACATCCACTCACCGGCCAGAACGCGCCGCTGTTGGATGGTGTGACTCTGCGTGGGAATCTGCTCTGCACGAATCAGACACAGCGCGGGATCGATTGTTATCTGACGATCACGAATGGCGTCACCATCGAGGGCAGCGTGACCGGGACGACGATTAGGGGGAATCCGGTGGGAACGCTATATTTTCTGGGCACGAATGAACTCAGCGGACACGCCGTCCTTGATTCGGTGTCACTCTACTGCGCGGAAACGGGCGTGGATTTCCCCGATGGAACCAAGTTGAGGACTGGTTACGGCGGAAAACTCACAATCGGCCCCGATATTCTCATTCATGGCCGCAGTTTCATCGTCCCGCGGAATGAAGCCATCGTGATCAACCGGGGGATCATTCGCGCGGACGTTCGCGATCCCCTGGCCTTCCAGTCGTTCGGTATTCAGATAGATGATTCGACGTTCATCAACGAAGGCGTCGTGGAAGCGGTGGAGAATTCCAACCTGCTGGTCGATACGGGGACACGTTTCACGGATCCTGGCGTTCGGTTTGTGACGCCGAGATTTCAAAATAATGGCGTGCTGCGAGCGACTGGATCGGGAGTGATCTTTTTCTTGGACACTCCGTTGCAAAGCGCCAGCACGACGGTTGAAGACAGCGGTGTATTTTTTCCGCAGGGCCGAATCACAACGGAACCCGGCCGCGTCTCGGTGATGTCCGGATCAGGCATTTGGCTGGCCGAAACGCATGAATATGCCACAACATTTTTGAGCGGCACCGTGTCACTCGCCGAAGGCGCGCGCTTCCATGGCGCGGCGAAATTGTTCGGAGTGGCAATCAACGGAGATTGGAACGTGGGCGGCAGTGACGCCGCGCGCGCGGCGGCGGAAAAGTTTGGCGCAATTTACTTTGGCCAACTCGCCGTCGAAGTCCGCCAGGGATTGACGCTGAACGGAACGATGATCGTGGACCAATTTGATGAGAACTCCGGCGGCGCGGTGCTTGCTTTCACTGAAGGAGCCAAAACTCTGGATGGCAATGCGACGGTGATTTTCGGCGCCGCCAAGGACAACGTGCTCGGCCGGCTCGCGGACAGCAACGATGGCGATGCGCGACCGCTTACCATCGGCTCCGGTGTCACGATTCGCGGAACAAATTTTACCCTGGGTTACACGATCTTCAATTTCTCGCCAGCGCCGATTAGTCCAACGCCCATCGTAAATTACGGCACCATCCTAGCCGACGCTTCCGGCGGTACCGGACTGCTCGGCGCAAAGTTCACGGCGAGCGGCACGACGTTGGAGAACTACGGCGTCATCGGCGCGGTCAATGGCGCAACTCTCACGCTTGGTTTTGGCAGCTTCACGAATGGCGGCACGCTTCTCGCCAACGCGTCGGGCGTCGTCTCGAATATCGCGAACGCGCGATTCACGGGTGTGATGGTGAACACAGGCGTTGTCTGGGCCGATGCGAGCGGGCTGATAAGTCTGAATGGCGATTTCCAGCAAACCGCCGCCGGCACGCTGATGCTGGACCTCGCCGGCACGCAACCGGGTGTCACGCACGGCCAACTCCGCGTGAACGGCAAAGTCGCCCTGGCTGGCACGCTCGATATCAGCCTCGTCGGCGGCTATCAACCGGTTACCGGCGACGCGTTCGATGTGATGAAGTGGAGTTCATACACTGGAACTTTTTCTCCGCTGGTAACCGCGCCCTTGAACAATGGACTGTTGTTCAAACCCGACTACCAATCTACGCAACTCCGGCTCAGCGTGAGCCCTCCGTAGCGCATGAAGCGTCCACGCAAATCTATTTCGCGAATGATTCGCAGCGCAGCCATGCGAATCGTAATCGCTTTTGTGTTCTGGCTCGCGGCGGCGAATTATTTTTCCGCGCTCTGCCGCGCGGCCGATCCTTTGGATGAATGGCATTGGCGCAACCCGATCCCGATGGGCAATCTTCTCAATCGCGCGGCTTACGGAAATGGTTTGCACGTTGCCGTGGGCGGACCCGGCCAAATCTTCACGTCGAGCGATGGCGCGAATTGGTCCCAACAAACCAGTGGCACAACCAGCGGCCTCGCCTCGGTCGTGTTTGGCGGCGGGCAATTTATCGCGGCCGGTGAGCACGGAACGCTGCTCACTTCGCCGGATGGAAGCAACTGGCGGTCACAAGCGAGCGGGACCGTCCAGGCACTGCGAGGCGCGGCACACAACGGGAAGATGTTCGTTTTGGTCGGTGACGCCGGCACTGTGTTGACCTCGACGAACGGAATTAACTGGCAGCTTCGCACCAACACCATCAATCAGCCGCTGATGAGCGTCGCTTTCGGCCGGGGCAAATTTGTCGCGGTGGGGCGTGATGGAACCATCGCTTCATCCGCCGACGCCGAAGCCTGGTCATTGCAAAAAAGTACAACCACCAAATGGCTCAACGATGTCACTTACGGTCGCGATACGTTCGTTGCTGTGGGCTTTGAAGGCACGCTGCTCACGTCGCCCGATGGCGTCACCTGGACTTCGCGACAGAGCGGCGTGACACAGAATTTCTTCGGAGTCGGATTCGGCGGTGGCCGACTGGCCGCCGTTGGAAATTCCGGAAAAATCCTCACCTCAAACGACGGCCAAACTTGGGAGCCGCAAAACAGTGGAACCACCGAGCCGCTTTACTCGGTGAGCTACGGTGATGGCAAGTTCGTAGCCTTTGGCGGATCCTTCGCGTCGTTGGTTCTGAACTCGACCGACGGCCAGACGTGGGTTCAGCGAAACAATGGCGATACACGGAATCTGTATCATGTGGCGTTCGGCGGTGGAACTTTCGTGGCGGTGGGCGCGCGCGGCGCGATCGTTTCGTCATCGCCGGACGGAACTTGGCGCACGCGGGAAAGCGGAGTTGTCACGGCGCTGCGCAGCGTTGCCTACGGGAATGGGATGTTCATGGCCGTGGGCGCGCGCGCAACAATTCTGACTTCTGCGGATGGTGTCACGTGGTCAAGCTGGTCAAAAAAGGCGACGAACTCTGCCGGCATTGTTGTCAATTCCGGGACATTGGACCTTGCCGTCGTAGGTTTCGGTGGTGGCCAGTTCGTAGTATTAACGGCCGACACGAGAGTAGTGTTCCTATCGTCCGACGGTGTGACCTGGAACGTCACGAGTGAAGTTCTGGTAGTGAATCCGGGTTATCCGCGCAGCCTTGCATACGGGAATGGCGTTTACGTCGCGGTTGGCAACGCAGTGGGTTTCGATCCGCCCGTGCCGTGGAACTGGACTTCCGCCGACGGCAAGTCTTGGGCGCGCAATCCTCCGCCCGGACTGCCAGTTCAGTCTGGCGGCGACGTGATTTTCGACGGGAATAATTTTGTGAGCGTGAAAGGCAACGCGGTTGCATTTGGGAATGGCGTTTACGTCGCGCTCGATCAACTGCGCAGCGGCCTGCGACCAATAATTTTTTCGTCCACCAACCCTGCGCAGCTTCTGCCGAATCTGGCGGCGGTGCGCAACAGCAACACCACGCGCAAACTCTATTCACTGGCCTTCGGCAACGGCACGTTCGTCGCGGTGGGCGAGAATGGAACGGTTCTTCAATCGGGCGTCGTGCCTTCGCCATAAACTACGGCGCCGGATTCGGTTTTCGCCACGCTGACTGGCGTTGCTTTGGTGTTGTCGGCTTGGGAAGCAGCAATTAACTCGACCGAGGCGTGAGAAAAAAGCGCGCCCCTTGCGTTGTGATCGTTTGCTCTGAAATGCAATTGTCGCGGAGAAAACGTGAAGCTGCGCGTCCATGGGTCAGTCGCTGGCTTCTTTTCCGCCACGGATCCAATGTTCCACGATTGCCGCGGCGGCACGCGGCGCAGTGCCGAGCACGTTGTGGTCGGCGCGCAAAATAATTTTTCCCGCGCGGTAGCCGGGACAGTTCGCGCGCAGCCACGGCCGCACCCGCCACCACGGCACGATTGGGTCGAAAAATCCTGTCAGCGAATAAACCGGCAGCGTGACTCGGTTCGCGATCGGACGCGGGTCATTCGCAGAAATTAAATCAAGCCGATGCACGGCGGCCTGGCGGTCCAATTCGGTTCTGCGCTCCAAAAATTCCGCGAGACTCGCGAGAGTTTCCGGTGCGTGCCGATGCCGAAATTTCGCGTAGCGCGCGTAGCAAAACAAAAACCGCGTCAGCGACGTCATCGAAACGCCGCGACAAATTCTTCGCGCCAGACGGACATTCCATTTCGTCGGATAGCGCACGAAACCGCCGGCGAGGATGAGCGAGTCCGCTTTGAACACGCGATCATTTTTCCCAATCAACTGCCAGGCGACTTGTGAACCGAACGATTCCGCCAGCACGCAGCCGCACGCGATGCCATGCTCTGCCAATGCTGACTTGATGGCGTCGGCGTAGTCGTCCAGCGACCACGTGAGTGTGCGCGGGTAAGTGAATTCAACGAAGCGCACGCGGCCCGCAAGCGCCGCACGAAAGCTCGCAACGAGCGTCCAGTCTCCGTGAATGCCGGGCAGATAAACCAACGTCGGCAGCGACGCATCGCCGTGGATGCGGATGGAAAGTTCCTCGCTCAAGGGAATCAAGTTAAGCAGTGAAGGGAATGTTCAACCACGCCATCAATCCGACGAGCGCAAGCGACGCGGGCAAATAGCTCAACCAATAAATCGCGAGCCATTTCCAGCGACTGGATTCAGAGCCTAGCATCAACCGCGCTCCCAGCGTAGCGAGCGATGGCCCAGAGGCCCAAATCAGCGGCAGCCAGGTGACACCGGCGAGAAATTCCACTCCCAGTTGTCGCTGTACGGCGACGATGTTATTGGCCAGCCCAATTGAAGCGACGACACAGCTCGCAATGAGCAGCACAACTCCGAGGCTGGAGAAAACGAAACCGATGATGTTTCGTTGCTGTTTGTCAGACTTGGGTTGGATCGTATTGAGATGAACAAGACACGCTGGAAACGCCATCAGCAGGCATAAAACCCCAAACAGACCCAGCACTGGCAGTGGCGCGAGTCCGGCGCCGCACACGGTTAACGCGAATGCCAGAGCAGCGATAATCTCTTGATTGCGATGTGATGTAGTCATTTGTTTTTTTCCTCATGATGTTTGAATTGGAGGCGACTTCTTGATTTGCCGGTAGCGGCGTAAGCAACCAGCGAAAACGAGCACGCACGTTGCCTTCATCACGAACAACCACCAGGGTCGCCACCATGCTCCCGTATGGGCTTCGATGAGATCGGAAACTCCGAAGACGCCAAAGGCGAAGGCAGCAAACATCCCGACTCGTTTTACTCGCGGCTCGGATCGCCAGGCGCGACATGCCAAGACAAGCGCGATGACGAACCAAAAACCCGCCTCGAAATTGTTGAAAACCACTTCGATGTCGATGGAGTCTAAGTTCATGGTTCCTTTGAAAGTATTCCCTGTAGTTCGCGGTGATTCACTTTTCCCGTCCCCAATTTGGGAATTTCGCGCACCACTTTGATTTCACGCGGCACGCAAAGATTCGTCAGTCCTTTCGCCTTGATCGCTTCGCGAATTTCATCGAGCCGCAATTTCGGCTCGTTCGTCACGGCGATGAGCACTTCGCCTTTGTCTTCGTCCGGCCGGCTCAACACCGCGACCTGGCAGCGCAATCCGTAATGCGGAAACGCTCCGGCCAACGCGTCTTCCACCGCTGTGAGGCTCACCATCTCGCCGCTCACTTTGGCGAAACGCTTGAGGCGTCCGAGAATGTGGACGAACCCGCTCGCATCGACGCTCACGATGTCGCCCGTGTCGTACCAGCCGCCGAGCGCCTTGAACTTCGCGTCGGCATCGGCGTTCAAATAACCACGCATCACGTTCGGCCCGCGCACAAACAAACGACCTCCTTCGCTGACGCCTTCGATGGATTCCAACTTGTGTTCGATGCCAGGAAGAAATTTTCCCGCCGAACCGTGGAGCGGCGTCATCGGCGTGTTCGCGCTGATGCACGGGCTGCACTCGGTCGCGCCGTAGCCTTCAATGATGCGCACGCCGAACTTTCGCGACCAGGTGTTCGTCGTCGCTTCCTGGATTTTCTCCGCCCCGGCAAAGAGGTAGCGCAAGCTGCGGAAATCATACGGGTGCGCCTTGCGCGCGTAGCCGTTGAGAAACGTGTTCGTGCCGAACATCACGGTGCAATTGAGATCGTAAACCGCCGCCGGCACCATGCGGTAATGGAGTGGCGACGGGTAAACGAATACGAACAATCCGCGCACGAGCGGCAGCAGCGTCCCAATCGTCAAGCCGAAGCTGTGGAAGAGTGGCAGCGCATTGAAGAAACGGTCGCTGTCTTCCAAGTCCACGACTGCGAGCATCTGCCGGATGTTCGCCAGCAGATTCGCGTGCGTGAGTTCGACGCCCTTGGGCATACCCTCCGAACCGCTTGTGAACAAAATGACGGCGGAAGGCGAAGCGTTGTTTGACACAGGTTCGGTCGCGCGGCCACGAAGGATTGCCGGTGGCGCCAGCGTCAGTCGCAGCAGCGTCTCGAGTTTTTCCATTCCGCCGATCTGCGCGCGGAAATCTTCCAGAAAAATGATTTGAATTCCCGCTTCAGCGAACGGTTCAACCTTGAGTTTGATACGTTCGAGAAAAGCGCGCGACGTGACGATGTGCTTCAGCCCCGCCAATTGCGCGCACGCCAGCATCGTCGGAACGCCGGTCGAAAAATTCAGAATCGCCGGCACTTTGCCGAGTGCCCACAGCCCCAGCAGGAGCACCGGCATCGCGTTGACGTTTGGCAGCAACACACCGACGCGCGGCTGCCTGGCCGGAACGATGGCTTCCAATTTGCGAGCGAGCAAATCCGCGCCAACCAGCAGGCGGCGGTAGGACAACTCTTGACGCGTTGCGTCCTGCAGCACGATTCGGCGCGGCTGCTGGCGCGCGGTCGCGACGATGGCTTCGAGGATCGTGCGCGGACCAAAATCCATCTCCACCTGAAATTGCTGCGTGACGAGTTGGTCGCGCAGCCAGTTCGTCAACATGCCACGTGCTTGCGTGGTGCTGATGTTTTCCAAATGCGGCGGCGTGAGGGCGTCGCTGAAGTGCGCCGACACACGCGGAAACCATTGCTTCCATCCAGCGTGCCGGCCAAACGGAAGCCGCATCGCACCGCGCAAGTAACAGGTGATGACTTTCGCGTGCGTTTTGAAGAGCAGGAAGCCGGTACCGTCGAAGAGTTTCATCAACGAGCCGGTGCGCGAGATGCGGCCTTCGGCGAAGAGCACTAGGCGTCCACCCGTCTTGAGATGTTCGGCCATGTGCTTGACGGCGTAGGGCGACGACGTGTCGATGGGAAATGTGCGCCGATTGATCATCAGCCGGCGGTGCAGCCAGCTCGCCTGTGCGGTGGTACTCGACGTGACGAATCGCCAATCGTCCTCGAGACAGACGAGGAGAAACAGCCAGTCGAACCACGAGACGTGATTTGGGATCAACAACACCGGGCCAGGCGTTGAAAGAACAGATTCGTTGTAAGCGCGGAAGCGGAAGAGTAGCCGCAGCAAAAAGCGAAAGAAGGATTTCATACTGGTGCAACTTTGGAAAATTGGACCGCCCGACGCAGACGCCACGCGCGGATCGCTTCGCCGCAAAACCAAATCAAAAGCAAGGCGGTCAAGGCGCTGGCGGCGGGCGCAAGCCAGGTGTCCAACGGGCAAATACCTGAAGGCGCGAGCCGCAGTTCGCCGGTGATGATTCTCGGCTCGGATGAAAAGACGGCCGCCGCCTGTACCTGGCCGCCGGCATCGACAAGTTGCGGAATGCCGCAACTGCCGACGCGAAAGATGGGCACGCCGAATTCAGCCGCGCGCGTGCGAGCCACACGCGCATGCAACTCGTGTTCGTGGCGACCCCAGTGCAGTTCATCGTTCGTCGGCACGAGGAGCGCCTGGGCGCCGAGCCGAATGAGCCGGTCGGTAACCCGGCGATAGCTCAAGTCGTAGCAGATGCAAATGCCGATTTTTCCCCACGGTGAATTCCAAAGCTGCTGTTGCCGCGCCGGCAAGCCATCGTCGAAGAACTGCACCGGCACACTCTTTGCCTGGCGGAAAACGATTTCACCGTGGTCGTCGATGACAAACGCCGTGTTGAAGAATACATTCTCGGAGATGAAATCCTTTCCGCCCGCAACGAGATGGCGTTTGTGGGCACGGCACCAATGCTTGATCGCTTCGGGCGGCGGCGTGACGAATGCGTATTCGTTTAGCAGAATCAATTCGGTATCGGGATGAATTTGAATCGTCCGGTCCAATTCTTTCAGCAACTCACTCTCCGATGAATCGCCGAGCGAAAGCCCCGCCACCTGAATGGCGGACACACGTTCCCACGCCGGTGTCGTCGCCCGTCCGAAGAAATTCGTTGCCAGTGCGAGCGCCGCCAGGAAGCCGTAACTCAGACGCAGGGCGGTCCGCGCTCGCGCCCGCCAGAGCGCGCAAGCCGTCAGCATCAGTACGAAGCCCACACCATAGACTCCGAGTCGAGTGCTGCTGAAGATACGCGGGAATTCCACGAAAGCGTAGCCGGCATTCAGCCAGGTGAAGCGCAGGTAGTAGAGTTCGCTGCGAAAGTATTCGATGCCGGCCCAGACCACCGGCACCAGCAGCGAAGCGGCCATGGGATTCCATCGCTGCCACACGAGTCGCGCCGTCAGCGCGAAGATTCCGAGCCAGAAAGCGAGCACCAGCCACAGTGCGATGGCAGCCGCCCCGAAGATATTCCAAAAGAACCCTGCCTGCGGCGCGTAGATTGCCAGCCCGATGACCAGGCCGGGGTAAAACGCGAGCCGTGGCGAACGTGCGCGCGCCAGTTGGGCAACACCGAACAAGAAAATCCAAATCACGAAGGCGCATGAACGAACTTCGTAAGCCAGATGAAACGCGACCACTGCAAGCGCGCCGATGATCGCCACTTCGCGGAGGCTCAAATTGGCCGTGAAGGGTTGATGCGGGTTCGGCCAATTCATGGTTTTACCCTTTCCGCGACTCGCGCTCTGCCATCGCCGTGGCGTTCGCGCTGATTTTCGTGAACTCAGCGACGAGTTGCGCGGCGTGCCTGGCCGATACATCGCCCCAGACCGCTTCGGCCGCCTGAAAATAATGCGGAAGAATCTCGGCGAGCAGATTCTGGCCCGCCTTCGTGAGTTGAATCCGATAGACGCGGCGATCCACAGCGCTGTCCCGGCGCTGAACCAGGCCACGCTTTTCGAGGCGATCAATCAAGCCGGTCACGTTGGAGCGGTGCGTGATGAGTTCGCGGCTCAACTCGATTTGCGAGAGGCCGTCGTCGTGGTCGCGCAGCACGTTCAAGATGTTGAATTGGCTCGGGCTAAGATCCCAGCGCTCGAAAAAAACGCGACTGGCATTCCACAATGCCTCTGACGTGCGCAAAAGCTGGATGAGCGCGCCGTAGCGTGGGCCGGGCTGGGTGAATTTGACTTTCACAGCAGTACGTTTACAAGTCGATTGTTGCTATGTCAACAATCATTTGAAAGCACTCACTGACAGCGCGACTGCAATAAGCGTGCAGAGGGATCCCGTTCTTGTTACTCGTGCCGCACCCGCGGATCGAGCAGGCTGTAGGAAAAGTCCACAAGGAGGTTGAGCACCAGCAGGAGGATGGCGTAGAGCAACACCAGGCCGACGACCATGGGATAATCGCGGCTCAATGAGCTGTTCACCATGAACACCCCGATGCCGGGGATTTGGAAAATGTTCTCAACGACGAATGAGCCGGTCAGCAGGTCTGCGAGCAGCGGTCCTGAGTACGAGACGACCGGCAATATCGCGAGGCGAAAGGCGTGACGGAAAAAGACGGCGCGCTCGCTCAAGCCCTTGGCGCGGGCGGCGATGATGAACTCGGCTTGAAGCGTGGTGAGCATGCCTTCGCGCATAAGCCGCGCCACGCGTCCGGCAAAATAGATTCCCAGTGTCAGTGTCGGCAGAATGACGTGCCACGGTGATTCCCAGAGCGCAACGGGCAACCAGTGCCAACGAATCGCCAGCCACATGATGAGCACCGGCCCGACGACGAGCGCGGGAACGCAGATCGTGAGCAAGCTCGCAAAACTGGCGGCGTGTTCCGCCCAGTCACCTTTGCGGATGGCGGTAAATACTCCAGTGGGAATCCCGAGGCCGAGCGCGAAACAAAACGCTAGCGTTCCCAACGCGAGCGAGACGGGCAGCCCTTGCACGATGATGTCGCTGACGGTGTGATTGCGATACTTGAGTGAGGGGCCAAAATCACCGTAAACCAGTCCACGGACATAGCGGAGGTATTGCTTCCAGACAGGTTCATCAAGGTGGTATTTCGCTTTGAGGGCGCGCTCGATTTCGGGCGATGTGTGCTGGCGTTCGCGATCAAACGGGCCACCGGGCGCGACGCGCACGAGCACAAACGCCAGCAGGCTGATGACGAGCATCAGCGGAACCAGAAACGTGAGACGACGGAGAAAGTACATTTTCAGGGCGTCCGCGTTTCGCCGAGTCCGATTCGACGCGAGGCTGCCGTTTTGCGAATAACCCGGATCGGGTGTTCGTCGCGGATGTTGTTGGAGATGCCCTGAATCTTTCCCGGGTCCCAATAATTGCAGCCGGCGTAGAAATAGAGCGGTACGATGGGTAATTCTTCCTTCACCAAAATCTGCTCGGCGGTACGAAGCAATTTTTCACGGGCGACAGGATCGGCCTGCTGGTTGCCTTCGCGCACGAACTGGTCGTAACGCGCATTTTTCCAGCCGGTGCGGTTGTTGCCGTTGTTGCCCATGAACATGTCGAGGAACGTGTTCGGATCGTTGTAGTCGCCGATCCAACTGCTGCGGCAAAGATCAAAATCGGTCTTCGACTGAGTGGTGAGATAGACTTTCCATTCGAGCTTGCGCAGGTCGAGGTTCAGACCGAGTTCCTGTTTCCACATTTCCTTCAATTCGAGCGCAATCTGCTCGTGGATTTTTCCGTTGGCATTGTAGAGGTAGTGGAATGGAGGAAAGTTTTTGCCACCAGGAAATCCCGCTTCAGCCAAGAGGCGGCGGGCTTCAGCGGGATCGTAGCCCAGGCCGGCAGGCGCATGATAATCACCCGTGCCATCGGGTACGTAATGGTCGGCAACGCTTTCACCGGCGCGCGCGAATTTTTCGACGAGCCGGCGTTTGTTAATCGCGAGCGCGAGCGCTTTGCGCACGCGCGGATCGTCGAATGGTTTCCGCGTCACGTTGAAACGGAAGAAATACGTGCCGAGATAATTGAACGCGTGAAAGTCCGACCGCTTCAAGACGACATCGAGGAGTTCGTTCGGCACGAGTTCTTTGTCCCACACGATGTCGGCCGCGCCAGTTTGGTAGAGATTCAACGCCGTGCTCGCGAGTGTGCAGGGTAGCAGATCGACGACCTCGCTTTGTGTGTTCGCGGCGTCCCAATATCGTGGATTTTTTCGGAGACGAATCTTGTCGTTGAGCCGCCAGGATTCGAGTTGGTAGGCACCGCTGACGGGGAGCGGCCACACCATGAGCCAGCGGTCGCCGAACTTTTCAATCGTCGCGCGCGGCACAACGGCGAGCGTCGGCGTCGCGCAGAGGTCGAGAAAGAACGCGGTCGGGCCTTCGAGTTCGACACGCAAGATACGCGCATCGAGCGCGCGCACGCCGACTCGCGTGGGATCGGAAGTGGAGTGCGAGTTAAACGCCTCGGCGTTCTTGATGTAAAAAAGCAACCCGACGTACTCGCAACCGGTTTCGGGCTTGAGCAGACGCAGCCACGAGTAAACAACGTCGTCCGCTGTGATCGGTTCGCCGGTTGACCACGCGGCGTTGGTGCGCAGAAAAAACGTGTACGTGCGATTGTCCGGGGAAATCTCCCAGCGCTCGGCCAGGCCAGGCTCTGGATTTGCCGTGACGGAGTTGTAGCGGGTCAAGCCTTCGAATAGCGATCCGACTACGCGGCCATCGGCCTGGCCAGTCTGAATTGCGGGATCGAGCGACTCCGGTTCGGGGCCGTTGATGATGACGAGGTCAGCCGGTCGTTCGCGAATTCCGCAACCGACAGAAAATGCGAGCACCAGAACGAATAACCAGCGGGGAAAAAGACGGGTGAAATTTTCGGCAGCCACCCGCAGCCCGAATTGCGCCAAGAGACGACGAGCCATCCCCGGAAAGTTCCAGGGCATGGCCGTCGGGAAATTCATTTTGCGGTGGCGTTGGTCGGGGCCGCGGCTTTAGTGGCGTTCGTCAAATTGAGCGTGATGGCATTGTTCGACGCGCCGGCAGCGGGAGTTGCATTCGTCGTTGAGAATTTGGCGGCGGCCGGTGGCAACGCGCCGCCATTCGCTTTTCGTTTCAACTCCTGTTCGATGTTCGTCTTCGGTGCATTCCGTTGATTCACCATCATGACCGAGAGCACGAGCGCGAGGCCGAGGAAAATTCCCGCCGTGTATTTGGTGAGCTTGGTAAGCACGTTGCCGCTGCCCGCGCCGAACAGCGCGTCAGTGGCACCGCCGCCAAAGGCCGCGCCGACGCCCGCCTCCTTCTTGGGCAATTGCACCAGGATCAGCAGAATGAGAAAAAGGCAGTCCACCACGAGGATGAACTCCAGAACACCGATAAACAAACCCATCCAATTCATAAATTTTATTTTCTAAATCGAGTTTTTGACAATGTCCGAGAAACTCCGAACTTCGAGCGACGCCCCGCCCACGAGCGCGCCGTCCACGTCTGGCTGCGCCATCAATTCCCGGGCATTGGCCGGTTTGACGCTGCCACCGTATTGAATCCGCACCCGCTTGGCAATCGCTTCGTCAAACAGCTCCGTCAACATCTTGCGGATGAAGGCGTGAACTTCCTGTGCCTGTTCGGTGGTCGCAGTCTTGCCCGTGCCGATGGCCCAGACGGGTTCGTACGCGACGATGGTCTCCTCCATCTGGTCTTTGGACAATCCGGCGAGCGAGCCTTTGACCTGGCGCGCCACAACGGCTTCCGTGGAACCAGCCTCGCGTTCCGCCAGGGTTTCGCCGACGCACACGATTGGTTTCAGCGAAGCGGTGTGCGCCGCGAGAGCCTTCTTCGCAATCAGCGCGTCGGACTCCAACTGATATTGACGCCGCTCGGAATGGCCGAGGACGACGTAGCGAACGGAAAATTCCTTGAGCATGGCGGCGGCGATTTCGCCGGTGTACGCGCCGACGTTGTGTTCGCTCATGTTCTGCGCCCCCAGCCGGATGTTCGAATCCAAAATGGATTGTGACACCGCCGGCAACGCCGTGAACGGCGGGCACACGACGATGTCCACTTCCTTGATGTTCGCCAACTCGCGCTTGAGTCCGTTCACCAAGTCGAGCGCCTCGGCGACGGTTTTGTTCATCTTCCAGTTGCCGGCGATGATGAGTTTGCGTTGTTTGTTCATGGACAAAATGCTGGGGGCGAAGTCGCGGAAAATTATTTGTCGGACAGCGCGGCGACGCCTGGCAAAATTTTGCCTTCCAGAAATTCGAGGCTCGCGCCGCCACCGGTGCTCATAAAAGTGACTTGATCCGCCAGGCCCGCGTTATGGATTGCTTTCACGCTGTCACCGCCACCGATGATGCTCTTGGCACTGTTCACACGCGTCGCTTCGGCGACCGCGCGGCCAATGGCGAACGTGCCGGCGGCAAAACGCGGATCTTCAAACAAGCCCATCGGCCCGTTCCAAAGAATCGTTTTCGCTGTGGCGATGATCGCGCTAAAGGTCTTGATCGTGTTCGGGCCGATGTCCACGCCTTCCTCGGTTTCAGGAATGCGGTCGCTGTTGTTGTGCCGGGGATTTTGCAACTCGAAGATCGGTTTGCCTTTTTTGTTTAGTTTGCCGGTGTTCACCGGCGTCGCGACGATATTGTCCGAAGCCAGATGGAATGGAACCTTGCGCGCGTTGGCTTTTTCGAGCGCGGCTTTGGCGACATCGATTTTGTCCGGCTCCTGGATGGATTTGCCGATGGGCAGCCCGAGCGCCAGCCGGAAAGTGTAAGTCATGCCGCCACCGACGAGAATCGCGTCGGCCTTTTCGAGCAAGCGATCGATGACGAGAATTTTATCGGAAACCTTCGCACCACCGAGAATGACCACGAACGGATGCGCGGGATTTTCCAATTCGTCGCCGAGAAATTTTAATTCTCGCTCCATCAGCAACCCGGCGGCGCATTTGCCGCCGCGCGCGGCGATTACCCGGGCCACGCCTTCGGTCGAGGCGTGCGCGCGATGCGCCGCCCCGAATGCGTCGTTCACATAAACGTCGGCGACTTTCGCGAGCTTCGTCGCGAACGTGGGATCGTTGGCTTCTTCCTCGTTGTAATAGCGGACGTTCTCCAGCAGCAGAACGTCGCCGTCTTTCAACGCGCCAACGGTCTTCTCCACCTTTTCGCCGATGCAATCATCGACGAACGCGACCGGACGGCCGACCAGATCCGCGAGCCGCGCCGCCACGGGGCGAAGCGACATGGACGCTTCGCGCTGGCCTTTGGGCCGGCCGAGATGAGCAGCCAGAATAAGGCGCGCGCCCTGGCCGATTAACGCCTCCAGTGTCGGAAGGGTTTCGCGGATGCGCGTCTCGTCGTTGATTACCATCCGGCCGTCTTTTTCTTCCATCGGCACGTTGTAATCGACGCGAACGAACACGCGCTGGCCGCGCGTATTCAGGTCATGGACAGTCAGCTTCGCCATACTTTTTCAACAAGGGGCGAAAGGATAACGAAGCGAGTCAGTGAGTCAAAGGGAATTAGCGGAACGTTTGGTTGCGCTCATGAACGATTCGATCCGAGTGCTCAAAATCGCGAAGCTTGAGGTCGTCACAGTGGCCGAGGAAGGCGGACGTTATCGCTTCATAGGCGATCACATCGAAATTTTTCTGGCGCAGTGACAGTCGAGGTCCGGCGGCCTAGGCTTGGGCAGTGCTATGAACGAACTGCCTTGGTATGTCGCCCACACGCGACCCCGACGCGAAAAGAAGCTGGCAGATTACTGCGAACAGCAGAAATTTGCCGCCACGCTTCCGCTTTACCGCAGCGTGAAAAAATATCGCGGCAAAACGGCCGTGTTTGAGAAGCCGCTTTTTCCGAGTTACGTTTTTCTACGGCTGAGTCCCGATCAGCGGCAAAAAGTTTACCAGAGCGATCACGTGGCCAATCTGCTGGACGTTCCTGATCAAGAACTGTTCGCCCAACAACTGGGCGACATTCTTCGCAGTCTGGAAACCGGATTGGAAGTTTGCCTGGCGCCGCAGGTCGCCGTCGGTTCGCGGGTCAAGATCAAGGCCGGCCCCTTGCGCGGACTCGAAGGCCGGGTCGAAAAGCGCTTCGGCAGCGTGCTGGTGCATTTGCGCCTGGATTTCATCGGCCAAGGAGTGGCCGTGAAAGTCGAGGCAAACGAGGTGGAATTGAGTTGACCGAACTCGGGATAATTTCCGAGTCAATTGCGACCACGTGCGCCGGCGCATTCTTTCAGCAACGAACTTGCATTTTCGCAAGTTTTCTGATTTCGTTCAATCCAGATTGAACGAATTGTCGCTCCCTTTCCGTTCGCCGAGGTAAAATACTTTTGCGAACTGACCGGCACGAAGTGTCTTCCACTGTGACCGCGGGTGCTCGGATTTCCGCAGCGACACCGCTTTTATCCAACCTGTGGGCCGCCATTTTTCCAAAACCCGCCGCGAGATGATTGCCGCCGGCGGACGGCTTTGCCAGTTGCTGGGCCTGCCGCGTTCGACCGGTCAGATTTACGGCTTGCTTTACCTCTCCACGAGGCCGCTCTCGCTCGACGACCTCGTTGAGCAGCTCGGCATCAGCAAGGCCAGTGCGAGCACCGGCACGCGGCTGCTTTGTGCGTGGGGTGCGATTCAGCAGGTTTGGCTCGCGGGCGAGCGGCGTCCGCACTTTGAAGTGGTGGCCGAGGTCGGACGGTTGGTGCGCGGTTGCTACACGGAGTTCATCAAGCCGCGATTGACCTCGTCGCAACGCCGCCTTGAGTCGATGACCAGTTCGCTTGACGAAGAACTGGCACATGGCTTGTTGACACCCGAAGAACACAGGCTGTGCGCGAACCGTCTCACGAACCTGGCGCGGCTGCAAAAAAAACTGCTCCGCATTGCGCCCGTGGCGGAGAAGTTTATCTGATTGCCACCGTTCTGGAAAACACTCGATCGATTGTTGGCTTTTTGAAGAATCCATGACCGCCTACGAAAAATTGAAATCAACCTTGGCCGCTAAACCCAGAACCTGGCTCGTCACTGGCGTGGGCGGATTCATCGGCTCGAATCTGCTGGAGGCCTTGCTGCGCCTGGACCAGAAGGTCGTCGGGCTGGACAATTTCTCGACCGGCAAGCGGCGGAATCTCGTGCAAGTCAAACGGCTGGTAACCAGCCAACAATGGCGACGATTTAAATTCATTGAAGGCGACCTCCAAAATCTCGGAGAATGCCAGCGCGCCTGTCGCGGCGTGGAGTTTATACTGCACCAGGCGGCGCTCGGTTCGGTGCCTTTTTCCATCGAGAAACCGCTGAACACCAACGCGAGCAATGTTTCCGGATTCCTCAACGTGCTTGTCACGGCGCGCGACGCTGGCGTGCGCCGATTCGTTTATGCCTCGAGCAGCGCCGTCTATGGCGATGAACCCAGCCTTCCAAAGATTGAAGCGAAGATTGGCAAACCACTTTCGCCCTACGCCGTTTCGAAATACGTCAACGAACTTTACGCGCAAGTTTTCGCCCAACAGTACGGCATGGAAATCGTCGGCCTGCGCTACTTCAACGTCTTCGGCCCCCGCCAGGATCCCGACGGCGCGTACGCGGCAGTCATCCCCAAATGGATTGCGGCGATGATCAAGGGCGAACCGATCCGTATCAACGGCGACGGCGAAACCAGCCGCGACTTTTGCTACATCGACAATGTCGTGCAGGCGAATCTGCTCGCCGCCGCGACGCCCGGCGCCAAATCCACCGCTCGGGTTTTCAATGTTGCGCTCCATTCGCGCACCACGCTGAACGCGCTTTTTGAGATGCTGCGCCTCCGCCTCGCACCGGACTTCCCGCATCTCAAAAAAATCAAACCCGTCTATCAGGATTTTCGCCCGGGCGATGTGCGCCATTCCGAGGCGGACATCCGCCAAGTGAAACGACGCCTCGGCTATCGCCCGATCTTCACCGTGGCTCAAGGACTCGACGCCGCGTTGGAGTGGTACAAGAAAAACGTCGCCTGACATCGAACTGCCGAATCATCGCGTTACTCTTTTGCGATGCACATCCCGGAAGATGAAAATAAAACCGCAAAAATTGCGGCTCACTTAGAAGTTAGGCAACCTGAGCGCATGTCTTCATAATGAAATGCCTTTACGATCGATGTCACCGAGAAACCCAGGGCCAATGCAAGGAGTGTGGAGGATTTTTTTGCGGCGAGCACCTCACAAAAGAAAACGGCAAATTGTTCTGTAAAGATGACTCTCCAACTGCCCTGACGACGAAGAGGCGGAGCTTGGAAAGTCGCTACGGAGAAGCCCTCGCAAGGATAAAAACGCAGGTTCTACTTTGCATCGTTTGCGGTGCGCGAATCTATCCCGACTCCGCTTTAGAGCATCTTGCTGATGAACTATTCTTAGATAGGTATCTCGTCACGACCCGGTTGAGTGACGATGTCAAGATCATGAACTCGTCCGCTATGAAAAGTCACTGTACATGTCCGAACGGTCATCATGTCTGTAGTGACCACGAGTTCAAGCCTGTTTCAACGTCGGAACGACGGGAAAACCAAAACACTAGCATTAAACATATAGTAACCGGCGAATTCAAATGTCCGGAGTGCGGCAGGTTGTGGGCCAAGGAAATAGGATCATATCATACAGACTGGTGTTAATCATGAAAATCAGCAAATTGCCTAATACTGCGCGAGCCAACAGCCGCCCCGCTGCTGCGTTCCACCGTCGCGGCGGTTCAAATAAACGCTTTTCGGTTCAATTTCGTCGTCTGCGTTAAGCACGCGTGAAGATCGCCATCATCGGCCTTGGCTACGTGGGTTTGCCGCTCTCGTTGCAATTCGCGCGCTCGGGCGTGACCGTGCTTGGACTCGACATCGACGCCGCCAAGATCGAAGCCATCCACGCCGGTCGCAGCTATATCAAACACATCGAAAGCGCCACGCTGCGCGAGCAAGTGGCCGCCGGACGTTTCCGCGCGACGACGGATTTTGCACGCGTCAAGGAATTGGACGCGGTGATTCTGTGCGTGCCAACGCCCCTCAACTCGAATCGCGAGCCGGATATTTCATACATCTTGAAAACCGGCGAGGCAATTGCCCCGCATTTGCCGAAGGGAATTTTGGTCGTGCTCGAATCAACTACGTACCCGGGCACGACGGAAGGCGATTTGCGCGCCGTGCTCGAAACGGGTTCGGGCTTGAAGGCCGGCATGGACTTTTTTTTGGCGTATTCGCCGGAGCGCGAAGATCCCGGCAACCCGAAGAGCCGCGTCGGCGAGATTCCGAAAATCATCGGCGGATTCACGCCCGCCTGTTTGGAAAAAGCCAAAGCGCTTTACGGCCGCGCGATCAAAACGCTGGTGCCGGTCTCATCGTGCCGTGTCGCGGAATCCACCAAGCTGCTCGAAAACATTTTTCGCAGCGTCAACATCGCGCTGGTGAACGAGTTGAAGGTCGTTTACGCCGCGATGGGTATCGACATCTGGGAGGTCATCGCCGCCGCCAAAACCAAGCCGTTTGGGTTCATGCCGTTTTATCCGGGGCCGGGCCTCGGCGGGCATTGCATTCCCATCGACCCGTTCTATCTCACCTGGAAGGCGCGTGAGTTCGGACAGAACACGCGCTTCATCGAGCTGGCCGGCGAGATTAACACCACCATGCCTGAGTACGTGATGCATCGCCTCACCGAGGCACTTAACGCGCACCGCAAGCCGGTGAACGGCAGCCGGATTTTGTTCCTCGGACTCGCTTACAAAGCGGATGTGGACGACATGCGCGAATCTCCTACGTTCAGGTTGATGGATGCGTTGAAGCAACGTGGCGCGTTGGTGGATTACTTTGATCCTTTTATTCCACAGATTCCGCCGACCCGTGAGCACATCCAATGGCAGGGACATAAGTCGATCGAATGGAAACAGGCAACCCTGAGCTTGTTTGACGCGGCTGTCATCATGACGGCACATACCGAGGTTAACTATCAGGAGTTGGCGGATTGGACTGCCTGTATCGTGGACACGCGCAATGTCCTGGCGCAGGTCAGAACCAAAGCTGGCCAGGTTTGGAAAGCGTGAAGTCAGATGCCAACATGCCAGTGAGCAGTTCCATTGAACTAAGGCTTGGCCTGCCAGGCTGTTTGAAAAACACTTTGTGCGACATGACAACGGCAGAATGAAAACGCCGCACATCGCGGTGTTGGGTTGTGGTTACTGGGGGCAGAATCTCGTTCGGAATTTTCATCAATTGGGCGCGCTGCGATTGGTGGGGGATGTTGCTGAAGCCGGTCGCGTCAAAGCCCGGCAAATAGCACCCACCGTCGAGGTGGTTGACGATTTTGACTCGATTTTTCAGCGCGAAGATGTGGCCGGTGTGGTCCTGGCAACGCCCGCTGAAACGCACGAAACCTTGACCCTCCGCGCGCTGGAGAGCGGCAAGGATGTATTTGTGGAAAAGCCCATGGCGCTCAATTACCTTCAAGGGCTGAGGATGCAGGCAAGCGCGCAACAGCACGGACGCATCTTAATGGTGGGCCATCTCTTGGAGTATCATCCTGCCGTATTGAAATTGCGCGAATTAGTGGCGGCGGGTGAACTGGGGCGCGTCAATTACATCTACTCCAATCGGCTCAACTTCGGAAAAATTCGCACGGAAGAAAACGCTTTGTGGAGTTTTGCGCCGCATGACATTGCGGTTATCCTGCGCTTGTTCGGCGAAATGCCGATCGAAGCCACATGTGTTGGCGGCAGCTACATTACACCAAACCTTGCGGATGTCACTGTCTCCTGCCTCCGCTTTCAATCCGGGGTGCGCGCGCATATTTTTGTGAGTTGGCTCAACCCTTTCAAGGAGCAGCAGCTTGTGGTGGTGGGAGATCGGCAGATGGCGGTCTTTAATGACACTGCCCCCGACAATAAACTGAGACTGTTCAATCAACGCGTCGAATTCAACAACCAGCAGCCAGTTCTGCTCAGGGGAGAAGCCTCGGTGGTGTCGATTGCCCCGGAGGAACCGCTGCGCCGAGAGTGTCAGCATTTTCTCGACTGCGTCCTTTCGCGCGCGACCCCGCTCAGTGATGCCACGAGCGGCGTCAATGTTCTGAAGATTCTCCAAGCCTGCCAATGTTCCCTGCAACTCAACGGACGCCCGATCAGCTTGAATGAGATCTGAGTGTAGCCTGCGGCAGTTGGTTGACGGTCGTGGAATGAAACTCTTCAATGTTTGGCAATGAAGCTCGCTGTTTTCGCATACAATTTTCCGCATCGAAAGACCCAGGAATTCCTCCTCCGGCTGTTCCTCGAAAAAGCCCAGGTAGTTGTGGTGTTGGCGGCGGATCCGGTGAAATTGAACATCCCGTCGTCCACGTTGCGCGTGAAACCGCGCCACGGCGCATTGATCCATCCGCGCGTGATTTCCGAGCGGCTGGGCTGGCGTTATGAGGTGGTCGATCACAAGAGCCAGCAGTGCGCCGACTTGATCAAGGAGCTTGCCGTGGATGTCGGAGTGATCGCGGGCGCGCGCATCCTCAAGGAGCCGGTCGTTTCGGCACCACGGATTGGGGTTGTCAATTTTCATCCCGGCCTGATCCCTGAAGTGCGCGGAATGGACGCGCTCCAGTGGGCCATTTATGAAAACAAACCGATGGGAGTTACTGCGCACGTCATTGATGAACGGATCGATGCCGGGCGAATCATTTTGCGACAAGCGATTGCCACTTATCCAGACGATGAATTAATCGATCTTTCACTCCGCCTCAGCGACACCGAACTGGAAATGTTACCCGCCGTTCTAACGGCGCTGGCAAAGCAGCGACTGGTTGAGTTTCCGCTGGTGGCAAGTTCGCCGCTTCATCGGAAAATGCCTCCAGAATTGGAGCGTGAACTCCCGCGCTTGCTTGCAGAACGGTTGAACCAGAACGAGCTGGCCACGCTGACGTTTGCGCCTTAGCTCCAGATTTTTTGTGAAAACACCTCTGCTTGACTTGCTCGCGCAAAATTCGACGCTTGAACCTGAATTACAGACGGCTTTTATGCGCGTCCTACGATCCGGGCAGTATATTCTCGGGGCCGAAGTGCAAGGATTTGAAGCCTCCGTAGCGCGGATGATCGGGGTCAGGCATGCCATCGGAGTTTCTTCCGGAACGGATGCGATACTTTTGGCCTTGATGACATTGGGAATTGGTGCCGGGGATGAAGTGATCTGTCCCAGTTTCACTTTTTTCGCCACGGCGGGATGCGTTGCCCGCGTGGGTGCGAAGCCGGTTTTTGTTGATTCCTGCCCGGTCTGTTTCAATCTCGATATCGTCGATGTCGCGCGCAAAGTTACGACCAAAACCAAAGCCATCATCCCTGTCCACTTGTTTGGACAGGCGGCTGAGATGGATGGGTTGATGAGGCTGGCCGCTGAACACAAGCTGGCGGTGATTGAGGACGCCGCTCAATCGTTAGGTGCTCGATACAAAGAAAGGTTCGTGGGGGGGATTGGCACGTTCGGCACGTTCAGCTTCTTCCCATCCAAAAATCTCGGCGGTTTCGGGGACAGTGGCATGTTGGTGACCAATGACGATGCCTTGGCTGACAAGGCGCGGATCTTTCGCACTCACGGCTCGCAACCGAAGTATTATCACAAATACGTCGGCGGCAACTTCCGCATCGATCCACTCCAAGCCGCGCTCCTCTCCGTCAAGCTTCCCCATTGTCAATCATACTCGCTGCGGCGCAGCGCCAATGCGGGTTACTACACCGAGCAGTTGCGTGGAATTCCCGGAGTGGCGATAGGCGGCGACTCCGAATGCTGTTGCCAGGTGCAAGCCGCGCGCATCAATGCGAGGGCGTCGAAGATTGATGCTGGGCTGATTTTGCCCAGCGCCCTTCAGCACAACGAACACATCTGGAACCAATACACACTTCGAGTGATAGGCCAGGGAAGACGGGAAAAGTTAAGGGCATTTTTGACTGCGAAGGAAATTGGAACCGAAATTTACTATCCGGTGCCGATGCATGCTCAGGAATGTTTTGCCCATCTGGGTGTGGCCAGTTCCTCATTACCCTGGGCCACGCGACTGGCGCAAGAGGTTTTGAGCATCCCAGTTTATCCCGAGCTTGCAAACGAGCAAAAAGAATACGTTTGCGCCTCCATCCGCGAGTTCTTCCAAGCTTGACGCAAGCCGTCCTGTCGCCGCGTACGGCGACTGACAATCTCTTCTGATTCTTCACCGTGTTCGCATCTTTAACCATCGTAATACCGGTTCAAACTGAAAACGGCACGTGTCTGCAAAATCACCCATAAAGGAAAACAGACTCGCCGAACGAACCGTTGGCAATGCGTTGTGGAACATTGTTCCGTTCGCCTGGTCGTTCGTTATTGGCCTCGTCATTCTGCCGATGGTTATTAACCGCCTTGGCCTGGAGCATTTTGGCATCTTCGGGATTTTCGGTGTGATTCTCGCCCCGCTCGGTCTGGCGAATCTCGGTTTTGGCGAAGCGACCATCAAGTACGTGGCCCAACACGCCCAGGCTGGTGACTTGGAAACCGCGGCCAAGTATTTGCGCACCACACTCTGGATGAACTTGCTGGTGGGGTTACTTGGCGGCCTGCTTCTTTGGCTGGCCGGGCCGAGTCTGGTTTTCCGTTTTTTTAAGATCACAGCCTCTGAACACGAATTAGTTAGTCAATGCTTCTTGGTTGTCGCCTTCGGGTGGTTCTTCAGCCAGATTGCCGCAGTCTTCATGGGAATCCCGGCTGCCTTTCAACAGTTCAAAAAAGTGGCCATCGTGCAGGTTCTGTCCGCGACGGTCACGGCGGCGTTGAGCATAAGCTTTGTCATGGGCGGCGGCGGCCTGCTGGGTTACACACTGGCCAACGCCATTGCGAGTGTATTTGCGAGCGCCGCCTGGTACATTTGCGGCCGTCAAGTTTTCGGGAAATTGACATTGCGCCCAAAGTTGTTCCGCGAAGTTTGGCGAAGCTCGTTTCATTATGGCGGCTGGCAGACCTTGGCTCAGATTGGCGGGCTGCTAGCAAGTCAGTCCGAAAGGTTCTTGCTCGGGGTCTTTCTCACACCGACGGCTTTGGGACTCTATAATGCCGCGTTCAGCCTGGAGTCGCGAGCCTACCTCGTCGTCTTCCGGATGTCGGAAGTGCTCTTCCCCATGTTTAGTGCCACGAGCAGTGAAACGCTGGAGCAGAAAGCCAACAAACTGATGCGCGCCAGTTGGCTGCTGACGACTTTGTCAGTCATGATTCTGATTCCCTTGGTGCCTCTGGCGGAACCTTTGTTGAGCTTGTGGATCAATCCAGACACCGGCAGGCAGGCCGCACTTGTTCTGCGCTTTTTGGCTCTCACCGGTGCCATTGGTTGCGCGACCAACGCCAGTTATTTTTTCCTGCTGGGCAATGGCAAGACCACCTGGATCGCCTTGCTGACGATCACGACGGGTCTCACGACGTTCGGCGTCAGCGCCTGTTTGCTGCCCCGTTACGGTCTTAAGGCAGCAGCCGTTTCCGGGGTGGCGGCCATGCTGGCCCAACAGGTCGTGCTCGGATTTTTTATGCTCCGCAGCATTTTTCAAAAACATTTGTCAGTGTGGGACTTGGTTGTTACGCTCCATTTCCCGGTGTGGATCGGACTCATTGTGTCGCTTGGATTTTGGCTGCTGGGAGTGGATAAAATCGTCACCAATTGGGCCTGGCTGATTGCGAGTTATATCAGCATCGCTTCAATTTGCGGAGGTGCGGTCCTGGCTGTGGATGTCCTGCTACCCAACGGACGACAACACCTTGAAGACCTGCGACGAATTGTTTGCTGGGGAAAAGATCTCGTCGCGGCCAAGGTGAATAAAGTGCCATGTGTGGCATAGCCGGCATTTGGAATTTTGACGGACAGCCAATCGGGGCGGTCTCCATCGATCGTTTTACCGACTCCCTCGCGCATCGAGGGCCGGATGGGAGGGGCATTTGGCGCGACGATGCGGTTGGGATTGCTTTTGGCCACCGGCGACTGTCAATCCTGGACCTGAGCGAAGCCGGCAAGCAACCCATGTCTTACGCCAATGGCCGCTATTGGATAACCTACAACGGCGAAATTTATAACTTCTTGGAGTTGCGACAGGAATTGGAACAACAAGGTTTCGAGTTTCGTACTCAAACGGATACTGAAGTCATCCTCGCAGCATACTTAAAGTGGGGGCCGGATGCGTTGCTGCGTTTCAACGGCATGTGGGCGTTTGCCATTTTTGACCGACAGGAACGGCGCTTGTTCCTGGCGCGCGATCGCTTTGGCATCAAACCGCTGCTGTACCGTTTGACTCCGCAGCGATTTGCTTTCGCTTCAGAACTCAAGTCGTTCAAGCATCTGGAGGGCTATGTTCCAGGGATCGATCTGGAAAGTGCCAAGGTTTTTTTGCGGGATAGCATGGTGCTCGAAGGCGCACGCCGGACGATGTTGGATGGAGTTCACCGGCTACAAGCGGGCCACTACGCTCTTATTCACGCCCGTAAATTGACACTCCGACGCTGGTGGAACACCCTGGAACATCTGGGCGAGCCGGCTGAGACTGTTGAGGAGCAGGCCGATCAGTTTCGAGAATTGTTTTATGACTCGGTGCGTTTACGAATGCGGAGCGATGTGTCCATCGGTTCATGCCTTAGTGGTGGCTTTGATTCGTCGGCAATTGTTTGCGCGCTGTCGGAAATTGGCCGAAGTCAATCGGATGGTCGGCAAAGTCGTGATTGGCAGCAGACTTTTGTAGCGACTTTTCCGAACGCCACCAACGACGAGCAGCCACAAGCCGAGGAAGTTGTCCGCTTTGCCCGGGTGAAAGGCCACTTCTTTCCCATCCGTGAAACCGATGCACTGACGAATCTCGACCGGATATTTCATGATTTCGACGACGTGTCTTTGGCGATGCCAACGGCAATCTGGATGATCTATAAGGAATTAAGACGGTCGTCGGTGGTTGTTTCCCTGGACGGACATGGTGCCGACGAATTGATGGGAGGCTACAAGCAGGCAGATTATTTTTTGTTCCACAATGCGCCGAGCCTATGGCGTTCTCCTATATCCAATGCGCGACTACTCCGGCAATACTGGGCAACCCTGCGAACCCTTAAGTTGTGTTCAACCGGCAGACAACTGGCGGAGGCGGTCGTTTCCGGATTTTTGAGAAACCATCCGGACTGCGCCGGTCTCTATGCCAAGACAACGCGGATACGCAGATGGCTTCGCCCAGGCTTTTTGCATGAAACCGGATCAACCGAAACCGAAGACTTCGTCGGCCAATGCCAGCGCGATGAACTCCCGAAACATTGGGGGCCGGAGAACCGCTCCCTTTATCGAATGTTCCATAGCACGATCTTGCCGAGCATTTTGAGAAATTTTGACCGCCTTTCGATGGCGCACGGCGTTGAAGTACGAATGCCTTTCATGGACTGGCGTCTGGTTTCGTTGGTTTTTTCTTTGCCGGACTGCAGCAAGTTCAAGGACGACATGACGAAAGTCGTAGCACGTCAAGCAATGAAGAACAGGATGCCGGAATCGATTCGGACTTCGAGAACCAAAATCGGATTCAACTCACCGCTTCCGGAATGGCTTAATGGCCCGCTGCAACCCTGGGTGCGAGATCTCATTGAATCAAATGGCTTCCGCACGCACTCAATTTTCAAAGGCCAGCGGCTGGCTAAATATATCGAAAATCACGATCACCTAAAATCATGGACATGGCTGAACTGCGGGACGGCGTGGAGATTTCTTCACTACTTTTGGTTTGAAAGAAACTTTCTGAAGTATTGAAGACCGATCCAGCGCTCTCCCTCCGCTCCACAAGTCGGCATGATCAGACAAAGGCGTTTATGCTTTCTTTCACATGAGGGTCTTCCAGTTTCACTCCTGTTATCCGCTGTACTTTGACTATCTAGCGAAGCGGCATCCGGACGCATCGGAGAAAAGCTTCAAACATCGACTGAGCCTGCTCTTGGAGCATCGATACAATGCCGTCCACCTCCTCGAGCCTGTTTACAGCGGCGAAACTAACGTAGCGGTCACAGTCGCTAATGATCCGATCCTACAAAGGCTCTGGGCGACGGAACATGGATTGGTTTCTCCAGATTTGACGACCATTCTCCTGGCGCAAATCGAGGAGCATCGGACAGAGGTGCTTTATAGTTTGGACCCGCTCACGTGGGATTCCGCCTTTGTTCGACGGCTGCCGGGTTGTGTCAAGAAAACCATCTGCTGGCGGGCGGCGCCGATTCACAACGCTGATCTGAGCGCCTATGATCTGCGAGTTTGCAACTTTCCCAATTTCCTCCAGAAATGGAAAGAGCAAGGAATGCGCTCGGCCTATTTTAGTCCGTCGCACGATCCACGCATGAGTGATTTTGTGAGCCAATATGATCGCCCGATTGACATCTGTTTTGCTGGCGGTTACTCCAACTTGCACATCCGCCGGAATCGCCTCTTGGAGCTGCTCGCGAGTCTGGCGAACCAACATCACGTGGTGCTGGCGCTGACCCATCCGCAACGCAAGCCACTGATCGATCTTCCATTGTTGCGACGCGTTCCAGGCCCTTTCGCCTATTTGCCCGAGAACCTGCGGCGTGTGGCGGTGCCGCCCGTTTTCGGTCTGGAGATGTATCAGCTTTTTGGCCAGGCGAAGATCGTCTTTAACGGCTATGGAGAAATTGCGGAACAATATCGCGGAAACATGCGCTGCTTTGAGGCCATGGGCTGCGGAGCCTGCATGTTGAGCGAGGCCGGAATTTACCCCGAACACATGACGGCGGGGATCCATTTTGAAACGTTTCGCGACGAGGCTGAATTACGTTCCAAGATCACGGGCATCCTTGTTGATCCCAGTCGGGCGGAGCGCATGGGGTGCCTTGCCAGCGAGAACCTGCAAATGCACTACTCAAAAGCGGCGCAGTGGAAAGCGTTTCAAGATCTGGTGGCCTCGATCTGATTCTCTCTGGCTGGCAATGCTCTATAACCCACGCGGCTTTGTCCGGCCTTGTTTTCAAGCCGGGATGGTTCACCTCGCGAAACTGTTTTCACAGCGAAGCTATTGGCAGCTCCAACTCCAGTATTTGCGCCTGGGTCGAATGCCCCGCTATCAGTCGTTTGAGACTCGGCTATGGGGTCAGCGATGGGCAGGGCCGGATGCAGCGTCTTTCCTGGCGGCTTTTGATGAAATTTTTGTCAATGAAATCTACGACTTCCATTCACCCACGGCAGATCCACGCATTTTGGACTGTGGCGCCAACGTCGGACTGGGAGTCTTGTTTTTCCTTTTACGCTATCCTCAGGCTCGAATCGAAGCTTTTGAGCCGGACCCGGAAGTGTTTGCTTTTCTCCAGGCCAATGTCCGTGCTTGTGGCGCGCCCCACGGAGTTAAGGTGCATTCCACGGCTATCTATACATCAATGGGGGAGATTACCTTCGAGATGGAAGGAGCGGATGGCGGGCGAGTGACAAATGAGTCCGCCCCCGGCCGAAAATCGCGAGTCGTCCCCACAGTTCGACTCCGCGATTTGCTCATGCAACCAATCGATTTTTTGAAGCTCGACATCGAAGGAGCTGAATTCGATGTGCTCTTGGATTGTGCAGATCGTCTCTCGTTGGTGAAAAACTGTTTCGTCGAAATGCACGGTCGGCCCGGCGAACCGTCCCGGTTCGGGGAGGCAATCTCGTTGCTCGAAAAAGCGGGCTTCCGAATCCAGATTCATGTGCCCTTTTCGCAGCGTCGGCCATTTTACGAGCACAACTTGAGCAACGGAATGGATCTGCAACTCAATGTTTATGGCTGTCGGCCGCAAGATTCTTAATCTCGGCTGCGGCTCGCGCTTCAACCTGGCGCACACCAATGTGGATTTCATCTCGACGCACCCATCCGTGCGGGCGTGGGATCTGACCGAAGGCATCCCGTTTGATGATGCCACCTTTGATTTGGTTTATCATAGCCACCTGCTGGAGCACTTTTCCGCCGAGGCCGGGCAGTGTTTCCTCCGAGAATGTGCACGCGTGCTCAAGCCGGCGGGTATTATCCGGATGGCGGTCCCGGACTTGGAGATGATCGCTAGGGCGTACCTGGCAACGCTGACAGACCACTTCAATGATTCTCCGAGCGGCATTGCGAATCATAGCTGGATGCTGCTGGAGCTTTACGATCAAACCGTTCGCACACAGCCGGGCGGGGCGATGAAACAATTTTTGCTCGCGCCCGAATTGCCCAATCGCGACTTTATACAGCAGCGAGTGGGAAGCGACGCGCTGAAAATCTCCGCCGCTGCCAAACCCGGGCCGAGATCGTTGCTCCGTAAGCTTAATGCCCTGCGTCGATCGGGCGGCAGCAAGCGTCTGTATCAAAAGCTCGCGGCTGGCGTGGTCGGTGGCATCGCCGGGCTTTTGCTGGGCCGACGCGGGCGGCGCAGCTTTGAGCAAGGTTGGTTTCGCACCGGGGGAGAAATCCATCAAACGATGTACGACTATCACGCGCTGGAGCGAGTATTGCGTCAGGCAGGCTTTCGGGGAATTGTCCGGCGGGATCACCAGACTTCCTATTGTGCGGAGTGGAGCAGCTTCTTCCTCGACAATGAACCGAATGGATTAGCGTATAAGCCCGACTCGCTTTACGCCGAAGGTTTGAAGCCTTGAACGTCCTAAGCATTTCCACGTCGGACCAGAGTGGAGGCGCGGAAGGAGTGGCGCTCGATTTGCACCGCAAATATCTGGCGGCAGGGCATGACGCCCGGCTGGTCGTAAAGTGGAAGCGGACGAATCATCCTGGGATTTTCCCGCTGGCGCGTTTCCCGAAACATTCCCTCTGGAGCCGCTTGCTTGACCGGATGGCCTTGTCGGCGAGCCGACGGGATTACTTCCGCGGCCAATTCGCGGTTCAAGACTGGCTGGCGGATCTGGCAGCACCCATGCGGTTATGGGGAAAGGTTTGTGGCGCGGATAATTATCCCAATCCACGCTGTCAGGAGCTCTTGCGCTGGACGGATGGTTGGCAACCGGACGTGATTCATGCCCATAATCTGCATGGGCGATATTTTGATCTTTCGGCGCTGCCTGCCTTATGCCAGGGATCGCCGGTGGTGGTGACGTTGCACGACACATGGCTGATGACCGGACATTGCGGGTATTTCGTGGATTGCAATCGCTGGCAGATCGGCTGTGGAGAATGTCCTGATCTCAAGCGCTATCCCGCCATCGCCCGTGATCGCACGAGGAAAAACGCGGCGGAAAAGCGATCCTGGTTGCAAGCCTGCGAGCGCCTCCATTTGATCACTCCCAGCGAGTGGTTACGGAACCTGGTCAGCGAAGCCAGGCTGCCCTGCGCGTCGCTGCGCTGCCTCCACAACGGAGTTGATTTGACGACATTCAACCCGTTGCAAGAATCGAAGGATGAATTGCGCCGCAGGCAGGGACTGCCGGAGGGACACTTCATTGTCCTCGGCGTGGCGGCGTCCCTGACCAGCGCCAATGTTTACAAAGATGTGCAAACTCTTGCCGCCGTGTGTGAGAAATTGAGTTCAAATCCTCACCCTCGCATCCACTGCGTGCTGCTTGGCGGAGGCGATGCGGTTCGTTCCCGGCCTGGGTTTTCCTTTCCCGGATACATCCGGGATCCGCGCGTCGTCGCCGACTATTATCGGGCAGCGGATGTATTTCTCCACACTGCCAACGCCGATAATTTTCCCTGCACCGTGCTGGAGGCGCAGGCCTGCGGGACGCCGGTCGTCGCGACCGCGGTCGGCGGTGTGCCTGAGCAAATCGTGGACGGGCAGACGGGGATGTTGACGGAACGTGGCGATGTGGCTCAGATGGTCAACCGAGTGCTGGAATTGGCCGCGCGCCCCGATCTTTTGGATTGGGGGCGGCGGGCCGCGCAACACGCGCGGGCAAATTTTGATCTCGAAAACCAAGCCGGACGTTACTTGACGGTGCTGGCTTCGCTATTGAACTAATGCAGAACTTCGACAATGAGTTCAGAATCTACGCGTGCGTGCTTTCGTTGCTCGCTGCGGCAGTGTGTTTCCTAAAATACCCTTCCGCCATCAGCCTGCTGGGCTTTACCGCGATTGGACTAGGAGGCGAGAAATTCCAGGAAAGTATCTCTTACGCGCAAGTTGTAGTTGCGCTGCAATTTTCCTGCCTTCTGACGTTGATTTTTCGTTCCGCGCGAGCCAACGGCCTTGACGCGCTCATCGGGATTTTCCGCAAGGGGACCACATTTTATTTTGTCGTGCTAGCTGCTCTCTGGATCAAAATCCTGTTTGACTGCATGGCTTACGGGATTGACGAGTTCCGGCTTTTTTCGCTGAAGCTGGCGATCTACACGGTTTTTCTTCCCGGTGCGATTTTTCTAATGTCGATCGTCGCGACGGGAATTGAAGCGACCGGCCGCGGGCTGCTCTATGGGCTTTGTTTATTTTCCTGCACTTACCTGCTGCCCCTGGCATATCCGATCTATGCCGAAAGCCGCGTGGTTGATGCCGCTTTTGGCGACATTCGTTTGACCACCTTTGGCATGGACACCATCAACGGCGGCCGGATGTTTTTTTTCGGATGTGTCGGTTTTCTTCTACTGGGAGCGTCGCTTCGCTCTCGCAACCTCATCAAGATTTTTTGCTTTATGGTGAGCCTGGCGTTTTTCATTTTTTGCCTCTTAAATGGGACGCGCCAGTACGTGGTGGCGGTGTTGATCGCCGTGGTGGCGGTGTTGTTCATGCTCGGACGTACGCGCGAAGTGGTGGCGCTATCCATCCTACTTGGGGTCGCGGGCCTGGGGTATGCCATGCGCGGTGTTTATGCCGAAGCCCAGGTTGCTGAACGCGTCACTACCGCGAATGTACAGATGGAGATGGCGGAAGGCCGGGGAAGAATCTGGCGAGAGGCTTTTTATGTCGCACTAGAATCGCCGCTCTTGGGCGTCGGTTACAGAAATTTTGGACAAGAGCTCAGTTCGTACTCGGAAGAGACAGGCGAAATCACTTCCACCAAAGACACGGCGCACGGTTTTTTCCAAGATGTATTCGTGGAGCATGGCTTTGTCTTCGGCACCTTGTTGTTGATTGGATGGATATTGGTCATCTGGAAACTGGCGCGCTCAACCAAGATGCAGCTTTCCCTCATGCAACGATTCATCTTCGTGTTGCTGATTGTCTTTTCAATCCCCGAGACCTTGAGTGCAGCGGTTTACAATTCAGTCGGGTTCCATCTTTTTGCGCTTGGCTCTTTTGCGATTGAACAGAGCGCGCCCGGACGACTGAAGCCGAGGTGATCCTGGGGGACGTTGCCGCAGAAATGTCAGCCGGCTATCTTGGACATTGCTATGTTGGCGGATGGGTTCCGATGCCGAAACTGAGTATTATTACAACCATCCTCCATCCCAATCAGGGTTTGGTTGATGCGATTCAGTCCGCGTCCGAGTATCCTGACAGTGAACACCTCATTTCCGTTGCTGGTGATTTGGACCGGGCCAGGCAGATTCTCGACCATGCAGGCATCACGACTCCCATCCTCATTGCCGCCCCGGCGGCTGGAATAGCCGAAGGGTTTAACGCTTGTTTGCGGCGTGCGAGCGGTGATTTGATCTGGGTGCTCAACAGCGGGGATCGCGCCCTAAACCTGAACCCTCTGATCGAGCGGATGGATTCAGACCGCACGTTGGATTTTGTCTATGGCAATGTCTATTACGGAGACAAACTCACCCGGGCGCGCGGCGTTCTGAACCGCTCTTCCTGTCTGCTACACGGGATGAGTTTTTGTCACGGCGCTGTTATCGTTCGCGCGTCTTTCCACGAAAAATTTGGATTATATGATCCATCATTCCGCATCTGCATGGATGCCGATCTGTTCATCGCGGCGATCCTGCGCGGAGCCAGGTCAGCCCATGTGGATCTGCCGGTTGCATATATCGCTCCCGGCGGACTGAGCAGCGATGCGCGCGCCCGCGTCTGGGAATTGCGCCGATCCCTTTCCCGCCACGTCAGGGAACCGGTTCCCACACTGCTCGCAGCCAAGTGGCTGATGGCGTCCTTCTTGGTGAAATGGTTTTCCAACAGAGGACAAAAATGATCGACAGAGATGGATTAACACCTAGGAATCGTGACTTATGTCATTTACTTCTCGCGCCACGACACAGCACATGCTCGTGGCGGCCTGTAACTGCCAATGCCAAGTGACTTTGATCCCTTCCAAGCCAACCAAACCTCTTTCCAGTAAACAGAGGTCTGGTCAACTTTGCAGCCCTATCCCATGACACTTAGTGTGGTCATCATTGGGCGGAACGCCGCCAAAGACCTCACGCTCATTCACGCTGGCCAGCCAACTCGGCTCGGATTTGCGGACGAGATTATCTATGTGGATTCGTGCTCCGAGGACGAGAGCGTGCGGATCGCGGCTGACTTGAAGTGGCGGATTCTCGAACTGGATCCGGCGGGCGTGATTTCCGCTGCGGCCGGCCGTCACGCCGGAGCGGCGGAAGCGCGCGGCGACTACATTCTTTTTTTAGATTCGGACATGGAGTTCGGTACCAGTATTCCGGAAGACACTTTTCGCACCGAGATTGAAGAGCGGCTCTGCGGCGAGTTTGTGGGGGCGGTGGGAGCGACAATTGACTGCTACCCCGACGGTACGGTGCGCCGTCGTGGAATCAAATGTCAACGCCACGGCGGCGCGGATACTTTTGGCGGAATGCTGCTCATCCGCCGGAGTGTACTGTTGGCTGCCGGCAACTGGAATCCGTGCGTGCTCGCCAACGAGGAAATAGAACTGCACGCGCGCTTGAGAAAGCGCGGGTTTCGGATTCGCTACGATGAGCGAGTCTGGTGCCGTCATTACACTCTCGACGCGTCCCCGCTGCAAACGCTCCGCCGCGCTTACGTGCCGCTCACCGCCCGCGAGCGCATGCACTTTGGTTCTTATGGGCTGGCTGTTCGCGCCGCGATTCGGGCGGGTAGTTTGTTCCAGTTGATGCGGATTGCTCCAGATCCCTGGCTGGCTTTGCTCACGGCTGTTCTGTTGCTCGTCCCACCGTTTCGCATCGCCGATGTCCTGGTCCTGATTGCCAGTTGTGTGCTCATCGCCCGTCTCAGATCTTTCGCCTACCTGGCGGTTTGTCCCGCCAGGGTGTTGCACCTGATCTTTGGCCTTCTGAGCTACAGGGACAGACCCATGCTTTACCGGCTCGTCACGGTGGAAGGCGCAAAATTGCCGGCCTCCTCACAACTGAAACCTTGAGTTGCGCGGAACACGCCGCAACGCTGAGAAGCCAGCGCGGCCGGATAAGAGACTTTGAATCGAAACCTAAGCAGTTGGGCAATTCCTTGATCGTTTTGGAAGTCATTTTCGTTTTTGGTGGGAACACTCCGTTGGCAAGGTGCGTGTCGGGCCGACTCACTTGGTAAAACCAGCGAGTAGTGGAAACATGAAGAAACTATGTGCGGGATAATTGGTGGCTGGACTGGGGAACGAATGGATCGGATGGCGATCGAGCAGGCCTTGGCGCAGTTGGTTCATCGCGGCCCGGACAGTCGCGGCATCTTTGAAAATGACGGCGTGTTCCTGGGAATCCAACGGCTGGCTATCATCGATGTTGACGGTGGCACGCAGCCGATTTTCAACGAGGATGGCTCGTTGGCCGTCGTCTGCAACGGGGAAATCTACAACTACCTGGAGTTGATGGAGGATCTGATTTCACGCCAGCATACTTTCCGAACGCATTCAGACACAGAAGTGCTGGTGCATCTCTACGAAGAATTCGGCGAGCGGATGGTCGAACATTTGCGCGGGATGTTCTCGTTCGCGATTTGGGATGGACGCAAACGATGCCTCTTTCTCGGTCGGGATCGCTTTGGAAAGAAGCCTCTTTTTTACACGCGAACCCGGGCTGGGGGAATCTTGTTCGCTTCGGAATTGAAGGCGCTTCGGCCACTCGCCACCCAGGCAGGAGCGCAATGGTCGGTGAGGCCGCAAGCCATTTACGATTACGTGTCGCTGGCGGCCGTCCCACAACCGGATACCATCTTTGAGGAGGTGCAGATGATGCCGCCAGCGTCGAGCCTGACCTTCGATGGACAGCGATTGGAACAGCGATGTTATTGGAGAATGGAGTACGCCCCCAAAACGGCGGCCTCGTATGAGGAGGCGCTTGAGCAGACACGAGAGCTTATCGCGGAGTCCATCCAGATCCGGCTGCGCAGCGACGTGCCCGTGGCGGTGTTTCTTTCCGGTGGGATTGATTCGAGTGTGATCGCCTATGAAATCGCGCGCGCGGGCGGCACCAACTTACAGACGTTCACCGTGGCGGCCGGCGGCGACGATTTGGATGAGTCCCCGGTCGCGGCGCGCACCGCGCAGGCGCTGGGCATCAAGAACACGGTTCTGCCCTTGCAGCTCAATCCGCTCGAGACGCTCAAATTTCTGGCGGCGCATTTTGACCAACCGTTTGCGGATTCCAGCGCCATTCCGACGTTTGAGATTTCACGCATGGCCCGGCAGCATGTCAAAGTCGTCTTGAATGGCGACGGCGGCGATGAATTGTTCGCCGGTTATCGCCGCTGTCTGGCTGCGTATCAGTTGCATCAACTGGAGTGGGTTCCCAAATCTTTATTCCGGTCGCTGGCTCGCTTGATGAAACCGTTGGATGTGCGGCGGCGATCGAGTCTTGGCTTTTATGCGCGGTTTGTCCGTGGCATGGGCTGCGGGGTGGGCGAGCGTTACTTGACGTGGACCAGCGACATGTTGTTTGAACGAGAGAAGAAACAACTCTGGAAAGGGAGTTCGTGCAGATCCACCGAGTCTTGGATCGAGTCGGTGGTGCCTTCCGAGCTTGCTGAACTTGAGGCGCAGCTTTACGCCGACATCCGCATCAATTTGTTGAGCGTTCTGCTGGTTAAGATGGATATGGCTACGATGGCCGCTTCGATTGAGAGTCGATCCCCTTTCATGGATCACAAACTTTTCGAGTTTACGGCGCATTTACCTGGCCGTTACCTCCTGAGTCGTGGGCGGACCAAATCGATGCTCCGGGACGCATACCGCGGACGAATTTCCGATGAAGTTATCAATGCTCCCAAGCGCGGATTCGAGGTTCCTCTCGCCAACTGGCTCCAAAACGAATTTCACGAGCTGCTGTTTGACACAGTGGGAAGCAAAACCGCTTTGGTTCGGACTTACTTTGGCGACCAGTTTATCGATTCGTTGCTGGCGAAAAAATGCCTGGCGGATCGCAATTGGGCTTATTTGGTTTATGCCTTGTTGGTGCTCGAGCTATGGCTGCGAGCTTTGCCGGAAAAGTCCGGCCAACTTGAGCGGAACAATCACACGCTGGTTGGCTGCCCAGACAAGGACATTCGCGCTTGAAGGTCGTGGTCATCGCCAGCCTGGCGGAGTCTTTGGTGAATTTTAGAGGCCCGTTGCTCGCCGCAATGAAGGCAGGCGGACATGACGTTGTGGCTTGTGCGCCGGATGAGGATGCTGGAATCCTCGATCAACTGGGAAGGCTAGGGGTGCGTTTTCGGGCCATCACGATGAGTCGCACCAGCATGAACCCATTTCGTGATCTCGGGTGTTTTGTTTCCCTCCTGCGGCTATTCCGCGAAGAGCGACCAGACGTGACTCTGGCCTATACGGCGAAGCCGGTGATCTATGGTTCGCTCGCAGCTGTAGTGGCCAGGGTTCCGGCGGCGTTTTCCATCATCACTGGGCTTGGTTACGCCTTTACCGGTCTGGAGATGCGCCGCCGATGGTTGAGTCGGGGCATGGGACTGCTCTATCGTTGTGCCCTGGCTTTTAACAAAGCTGTGTTCTTTCAGAACCCGGACGACTTGGAACTATTTCGCAGGCGAAAATTCGTGCCGCTTGGTTGTCCTGCGGTCGTCGTGGGTGGTTCGGGCGTGGACCTGGATCGGTTTCCCGAAGTCCCGCCGGTTCTTCAGCCAATTTCTTTTTTACTCATCGCGCGCCTGCTGCGTGACAAGGGAGTGGCGGAATTCGCCGATGCGGCGCGCGAAGTCAAAAGGCGATATCCAGAGGTCGTGTTTGACTTGGTCGGCCCGTTTGATTCCAACCCGTCTAACCTGAGCGAAGCTGAAGTGGCAGCGTGGCAGGCGGAGGGAATCCTGAGGTATCATGGCCGGGTAAGCGACGTGCGCCCATTCATTGCAGCGGCGAGTGTGTACGTCTTGCCCTCCTATCGCGAAGGAGTTCCTCGCACGGTGCTCGAAGCGATGGCGATGGGGCGCGCGGTAATCACTACCGATGCGCCGGGGTGTCGCGAAACGGTGATCCCCGGAGAAAATGGCTTCCTTGTGCCGATAAAGAACGCGCGTGCCCTGGCAAGCGCCATGGGAAAGTTCATCCAAGAGCCTGATCTGATTCAGTCGATGGGAAGACGCAGTCACGAGTTGGCGGCCTGTAAATTCGATGTCCGCTCTGTTAACACCACTATTCTTGAAACCATGGGTTTGACCAAACGGCAAGCCAATTAAAAGGGAGCGAAAGTAATCTTCCCGGTTTTCAGTGGACGTTTTTGATTCGGACCAATTTTTCGAATGAGACAGGATCCGGCATACGACATTCTTCCGCAGAATCGCCCGTGCGTCGTTTTGTTTTCTTCCGCCGGACGCCGAGTTGAACTGATGAATTGCTTCCGAGCAGATGCCCGTGGGCTTGGGATCTCGATCAAGGTGCTGGCCACGGACCTGAATCCAGCCTACAGCCCCGCCTGCCAATTCGCCGACGAAGCGATCCCAATGCCACGGTGTACCGACGCGGAATTTATTCCGCGCATGTTGGATGTCTGCGTTCGCAAGGGCGCCAGCCTCATCATTCCAACGATCGACACGGAGTTGCCCATTCTTGCCGCTCATCGCAGTGAGTTCGCCCACTGCGGTGTGCGTATCGCGATCTCTTCTCCCTCAGTAGTCAACCTGGCGCGCGACAAGCGGGCGACGGCGCAGTTTTTGCAGTCCCATGGCCTCCCTGTGCCTCGCACCGGATCGATCGACGATGTCATTGCCGACGCAGGTTCGTGGTCCTGGCCGCTCATCCTCAAGCCGGTCGATGGTAGTTGTTCCAAGGGATTGCATGTCATTTCAGATGTGGCGGCGCTGATGGCGTTGCCTGTTTCACGCCTCAATTACGTGGCGCAGGAACTTTGGAAGGGGAAGGAATACACCGTAAACATTTTCTTTGATGACACGGGGCGGCTTCGCTGCGCAGTTCCACATTGGCGTTACGAAACGCGTGCTGGCGAAGTCAGTAAAGGAATTACCGTGCGTGAACCCACGCTGATGAAGCTGGCGGAGCGCCTGGGAGAAAAGCTTGAGGGCGCTCGCGGGGCCATGTGTTTTCAAGCGATAGTGCGCCCGGATGGCGCAGCGGCGATTTTTGAAATCAACGCGCGCTTTGGCGGTGGTTATCCGTTGACTCATGCCGCGGGTGCGAGGTTCTCGCAATGGTTGCTGGAGGAATCGTTGGGCCGGCCGTCCACGGCAAGCAATCAATGGCAGGAGAACCTGAAATTGCTCCGGTACGATGCCGCGGTTTTTGTGGGCAAGGAACGAGAACCGTGATCCAGGCCATTGTGTTTGATTTGGACGACACGCTCTATCCGGAACGCGAATTTGTGGTGAGCGGATTCCAGGCGGTCGATGACTGGTTAAGGCGGGAGAAAGCCGTCACCGGTTTTTTTGAGCATGCCTTTGCCGCGTATTCGGCCGGACGGCGGGGCGATATTTTTGACGCAGCGTTAAATCGCTGCGGCGTGACCTATGACGCCGCTGACATGCAACGACTGGTGCAATTATACCGGACTCACCCGCCACGAATTCAACTCCATCCTGATGCCCGGTGGGCAATCGAACACTTTCGGGACACAAAAAAGCTCGGCATTATCACCGATGGTTATCTGGCGGCGCAAAAGAGCAAGGTCCACGCGCTCGGTCTCAGCAATGATTTCGCCGCAATTGTTTACTCGGACGAACTAGGTCGGCAGTATTGGAAGCCGAGCCTGGTGCCATATCGGAAATTCATCGAAGCTGTGCCTTGTGATCCTCGGGAGTGCGTGTACGTAGGGGATAACCCGCGGAAAGATTTTTTGGGAGCCAACCAGCTTGGCTGGCTTTCGGTCCAGGTTTGCCGTCCGGACGGTGAATACCGCGGGATCGAAGTCGAGTCATCGTATCGGCCTCAAATGAAGATTTCATCGCTGACTGAGTTGGCGGACGTGCTAGAATAAAAATGAAATCGGTGATTGAAATATCCTGCAAATCGAAATCTATTTCCCGCGTCAAACCATGATTCCATTCCATCCGACAAATCGCGCGCGGAACCGGATACTGCTTTCGATTCCCCACATGGGCGGTTCCGAAATGCGTTATGTGCGGGAGGCATTTGACACCAACTGGCTTTCGACCGCCGGGTCAAATCTCGTAACGCTGGAGCGCGATTTTTCCACGCTGGTCGGCTTGCCCGCCGTTGCGCTTGGCAGCGGGACGGCTGGAATTCATTTGGGCCTCAAATTGCTCGGTCTTAAGCCGGGTGACGAAGTGGTTGTCCCCACTCTTACCTTCGCCGCGAGTTGCAATCCTGTTTTGTATGAGCATGGCGTCCCGGTGTTTCTCGATAGTGAACGCGTTTCCTGGAACCTAGATCCGGAGCGGCTCGATGATTTTCTGAATGCGCGCGCGAAAATCAACAAACTTCCCAAGGCCGTGACCGTGGTGCATCTGTTTGGACAGAGCGCCGACATAGATCCGATCCTGGAGATTTGCCGGCGCTTTGAACTGCCGCTGCTCGAAGACGCCGCCGAGGCTTTGGGCGCGCAGTACAAAGGCCGGGTTCCCGGAACATTCGGCGACGTGGGAATCTATTCCTTCAACGGAAACAAGATCATCACTTGCACCAATGGCGGCATGCTGATTTCCCGTCACGCCGCCTGGGTGGAAAAAGCTCGTCATTGGAGTAACCAGGCGAAAGACCCCGATCCGCTTAACAATTATTCACACTCCGAAATCGGTTACAATTACCGCCTCAGCAATGTCCTGGCCGGCATTGCGCGAGGCCAGCTTGAGGTTTTAAATGAACGCGTCGCCCAGCGTCGCGCGGTGGCTTTTCGATATCGAGAGGCGCTCGCCAATATCCCGGGGATCGAGTTGATGCCGCAAGCGCCGTACGGTTTGCATACGAACTGGCTGAGTTGCTTCCTGATCGATCCCCGGGAATTTGGCCTGACACAGGCCGAGTTGATTCGTTATTTGGAGGCGGCCAACGTCGAGTCCCGGCCCGTCTGGAAGCCGATGCATTTGCAAAAGCTTTACCAGCGCTATGAAATTGTCGGCGGTGAAGTCGCAGAGGATTTGAACGAACGTGGGATTTGTCTGCCCAGTTCTAGCTGCCTGAGTTCCGAGGAGCAACAATTTGTCATCGATCGCATTTGCGAGGCCCACGTACAAGCGGTTCACCGCCGCAGGTCGAAAGCCGCGGTCGTGTGATACTTGCACTGCGGCGACCACCGCAAGCGAACATCGATAGCCCGGCTGCATGAGATGGCAGCCTTCCTTGTTTCAATGAAGCCAGCGGAAAAAAACGCAACGTCAGTAATGATCGGAACTGGAATTTTCTCCGCTTTGATTCTGCTGTGCTGGTCGTTTCCAGATTTTTGGTACACCCAGTCTGGGCGGGCGCAGGATTTTGTTTGGTTCAGTGAGAATGACCGGTTGAACGGCTGGACGTTTCGTTCCGTGCCAGTGGCGGAATCAGCGGAAAAAATTCTGGTCGCGGATCGGCTGATCAACGGCGAGTTCTTCAATGAGAAAAAGGAAATTGTCCGCGTCTTTTCCGCCAAGCGTTATCAAGAAAATCAAAATGAAATCGGTCTGTTCGTCCACACGCCGGATCGCTGCTGGACCGAGAGCGGCTGGCAAATTGAGCCGGCCGTTCCGGATGTTGTCGCGTTGAGTATCCACGGAGTGCCGCTGCAAATCGAGCGGCGTATATTTGTCTATGAAGGCCATCGCGAACTCGTTTATTTCTGCGGACTGGTCGGCGGCCAGCCCTTACCGTATCGGCTGGATCACAATCTTTCCGTCGGTCTGAAACATCAGTTGCGAACGGCCATCGACAAAACCGGCACGACGTTGCGCGCTGCGGATTCACGGCTCTGGCGGCGCGTGTGGGATTCGTTCGTAAGCCGACAACCCTTTCTCGGCCCGAAACAATTCCTGCGCGTTTCCTCGTCGCTTGCCGCCGGCAGCGATGCCGAGGCGGATCGCCGCTTGCAGGAATTTTTGCCGCGCTGGCTGCAACCGGCCGATTACGAACAGGAGCGGCGCGCGTGGCTGGCAAAACAGTTGTGAACGAACTCGCTCCGAGCCAGCCAGTGAAATCCGCTTCGGCTCCCAACGCCGGCTGGTCGATGCTCGTTTTCCTCTTGCCGACTTGGGGCGCGGTGGCCTGGCTGGTTTCCAAGGCGCAATGGTTTTGGAACCACCGGCCCGATTTGCAATTCGGCTGGGTGGTCTTGCTTTTGAGCGCGTTTCTCGTGTGGGAAGCGTGGGAAAAGAAACCGGCATCAAGCCCTCGCTGGCGCTGGTGGAGCGTGGCGGCGGCGGGTTTCGGTTTGGTGATGCTATTCGTCGTGCAAATTTACCAGGCTGCGTTTGGCACGACGGCGGCAACTTTGAACGGCACCGCCCTCGGAGTGCTCGCGCTCATCGCGGCGAATCTCGGCTATCTCTTTGGCTGGCCGGGCATCCGCCATTTCGGATTCGGGTTCGCGTTTCTCCTGATCGCGCTGCCCATGCCTTCAGTCCTCTACGAGAACATCGTGTCGCGGCTCCAATCGGACGTGGCTTATCTCAACGTGGAGGCGTTGAACCTGCTCGGCATCCCCGCCCGGCGCGTTGGCAGCCTCATCCAGCTTTCCACCGGTACGGTCGGCATTGACGAAGCGTGCAGCGGCATTCGCAGCCTGCAATCCACGGTCATGGCCACGCTGTTCATCGGCTATCTGTCGCTGCGGAACCGCGCGCTCCAAGGCGTCTTGCTCCTCAGCGGCATCCTGCTGGCAATCTTCGGCAATTTCGTCCGCTCGTTTTTCCTCAGCTACACAGCGCATCGTCAGGGCATGCACGCGGTCGAATCTTTTCATGACGCCGCCGGTTGGTCGATTCTCGCGTTCACGGCGGTGGGAGTCATCCTACTGTCGATGCTTTTCCACCGGTTGGAAATCGCCTCACGTCGCGCGTCTGTGGCGAAACCCGTGCCGGCCAACGCTTCGGTTTAACACGACGATTTTTTCGAAATGAAGCGGGCGTTCGATCTGGCCCTCGTGGTTGTCTTCGCGCCGATTTGGATTCTGCTGCTCTTGGCGGTCGCGCTCCTGGTTCGCTGCCGGATTGGAAGCCCGGTCTTGTTCCGCCAACGCCGGCCGGGCAAAGATGGTGCGATCTTTGTGTTGCTGAAATTTCGCACGATGACCGACGCGCGCGATGCGAGCGGACGTCTGCTCGATGACGCGCACCGCCTGACCCCATTTGGCCACTGCCTGCGCGCCACTTCGCTCGATGAATTGCCCGAACTCCTCAACGTCCTGCGCGGCGAGATGAGTCTGGTCGGCCCGCGGCCGTTGCTCGTGGAATACCTCGATCGCTACACGCCGGAGCAGGCGCGGCGGCACGAGGTGCGTCCGGGCCTGACCGGCTGGGCGCAAGTCAACGGCCGCAACGCGCTTTCGTGGGAGGAAAAGTTCAAACTCGATGTCTGGTATGTGGACAACCACACGCTCTGGCTCGACGTGAAAATTCTTTGGCTCACCGTGAAGCGCGTGCTCCTGCGCGAAGACATCAACGCGGACGATGGAGAACCGCCGTCGGAGTTTCGCGGCTCGCCCCTCCCGTGAACCCCTTCATGCGCGCTTTAATTTTCCCGCCGCGCTGAGGCGCGTAACCCGATCCCGTTGGAAGTCATGAGGCCGAAGGCATGTCTGGAAGTTGTTCGGAAATTTCGTGAACCGATTTGATCAACCGAGATCGAACAAAAGAACTTGCGCCGGTTTCGTAGCGCTGATCTCCAGCGTGGTTTCCTCGCTCAATGCCGCGGCATCGCCAGCGTTGAGCGTTTCACCATTCAGCGTCGCTTCGCCTTCGGCCACGTGGATCCATGCGTGGCGACCGGACGCAAGTTTGTGCCTGACACGTTGACCGGTGCCGAGTTTGGCCAGCCAGAGTTCGGCGTCCTGGTGAATCGCGATGGAACCTGCGCGTCCCGTTTTGCTCGTGACGAGGTGGAGCGCGCCGGCGGGCGCAGTTGCATAGGATTTCTCCGCGTAGCGCGGCATGACGCCTTTACGGTCGGGTTCGATCCAGATTTGCAGCAGATGTACGGATTCGTCTTTGGACGGATTAAATTCGCTGTGGCGCACGCCGGTGCCAGCGGCCATGTATTGCGCGTCGCCAGCGTTGATGACGCGGCCATTGCCCATCGAATCCTTGTGCTCCAGCGCGCCGCTCAGGATGTAAGTGATGATTTCCATGTCGCGGTGCGGATGCGTGCCAAAGCCCATGCCCGGCATCACCAGATCGTCGTTAATGACACGCAGGCTGCGGAAGCCCAGCCACTCCGGGTCGTGGTAATCGGCGAAACTGAACGTGTGATAGGTTTCCAGCCAGCCGTGCTTGGCGTGACCCCGGTCGTTGGCTCGGCGAAATTTCATCATGTGAAAACCATGCACGAGTGCGACCTTCGAGGGAAGTCTATGTCGCTTGCTTCAACTCATCCGATGCGCATACTTCGCCGCGCATGA
>JACPZS010000144.1 GCA_016195385.1 Verrucomicrobiota bacterium | reverse complement strand
TTCAAAGCTGCAGCCTGCTCAGAAGGAAATGTGGACGTTGATCATTTCAAATCCCAAATCCCAAATTTCAAATTCCAACCTGGCGGAGTTGGTCGCGACACTTTACGACGCTTCGCTCGATCAGTTTCTGCCGCATTTTTGGGAGCAACGATTTGGATTTTTCCGCTACGATTTCAGCAGCGTTGCGGGAGATTTTCTGAACACGCCGAAAGGTTTTCAATATCTGCGGGGCGACTGGCGCACGGACTACGTCCCGACCGAAATGCGTTACCGCGAATTTCCAGCCGACCTCGTGCAGAATTTTTGGGGATTTGAATTTGGAAGGAGCACGCGTCTAAGTCTATCGCGCGCGGGAGGAATTGGCGGCGGTGGCGAAATGTGGGAAAAGGCCGCGACGGCAGCGGTGCCGAACGAACTCGCGTCGGATAGCAAGGTGGTGTCGTTCGCCCTCGCCGATAAACAGTCTGGCGAAGCCGCACGAGGCGGACGCAATCTCGGTGAAACAAACGTGCGCGGCAACCCAGGCGCGAAAACCCCCGACCTCGCTCAAGTCACCGCGCGGAAAAATTTGAACGAAACCACCTTCTTTTTCCCGCAGTTGCTCTCCGACTCGAGTGGCGTGGTGAAACTCCAGTTCACCATGCCGGAGGCGCTGACGCAGTGGAAATTCATGGGCTTCGCGCACGACGCGAAGTGTCGCTCCGGATTTCTCGAAGGCAAAGCAGTTACGGCGAAAGACCTCATGGTGCAGCCGAGCCCGCCGCGTTTCCTGCGCGAGAGCGACACGCTGGAGTTCACCGTAAAGGTGTCGAACCAATCCGCCGCGCGGCAGGAGGGCAAGGTGCGACTCACCTTCAACGACGCGCGCACCGAATTGAGCGTGGACAAATTGCTCGCCAATGTGGTGCCCGAAATCACGTTCGACATTCCGGCGAAGGAATCGCGCAGTTACGCGTGGCGCATCAAGGTGCCCGACGGCTGCCCGTTTCTCACCTACAAGGCCGTCGCTTCGACCGGAAAAATCTCCGACGGCGAGGAAGGTTACGTGCCCGTGCTGTCGCGGCGCATCTTCGTCACGGAGTCGCTGCCGTTGCCGATTCGCGGCAAGGCCGGCGGGCCGGTGACGAAAAAGTTTTCGTTCGAGAAGCTGCTCGCGTCCAGCAAGTCGAGTTCGCTCGTTCACCAAAATCTCACCGTGCAGATGGTTTCAAATCCGTCGTGGTACGCGGTGATGGCGCTGCCCTACCTCATGGAGTTCCCGCATGAGTGCAGCGAGCAGACGTTCAACCGCCTTTACGCGAACGCCCTCGCCCGCAGCATCGCGGCGAGCGACCCGAAGATTCACCGCGTCTTCGAGCAATGGCGCGGCACGCCCGCGCTCGATTCGCCGCTGGAAAAAAATCAGGACTTGAAGGCCGTGCTCCTCGAGGAAACACCGTGGCTGCGGCAGGCAAAGGACGAAAGCCAGGCGCGGCGCAACGTCGGCATTCTCTTCGACGACAACCGACTGAACAGCGAGACGACGCGGCTGCTCGCGCAACTGGCCGAGATGCAATTGCCCGACGGCTTGTGGCCGTGGTTCCCCGGTGGGCGCGGCAACGACTACATCACGCTCTACATCACGACGGGCTTCGGTCGGCTGCGCCATCTCGGCGTGGACGTTTCGGTGGACGCGGCCATCCGTTCGCTCGACCATCTCGACACTTGGATGGACGAGCGTTATCGCGACATCCAAAAGCGGCCGAACCCCGAGGACTACGTGCCGGGCAGCACCGACGCACTCTATCTCTACGGGCGGAGTTTCTTTCTGAAAGACAAGCCGGTCGATCCGGCGCACGTCAGAGCATTGGAATTCTTCCTCGGCCAGTCGCGCAAGCATTGGCTGAAAGTGAACGACCGCCAGAGCCAGGGCCATCTCGCTGTGGCTTTGAAACGGTTCAACTCATTCAACCAATTTAACGACGCAACGCCGATCGACATCATGCGTTCGATCAAGGAGCGCAGCGTAACGAGCGAGGAGATGGGCATGTTCTGGCGCGAGACGGAATTGAGCTGGTGGTGGTATCGCGCGCCGATCGAGACGCAGGCGCTGATGATCGAGGCGTTTGACGAAGTGATGGCCGACAAGCAGGCCGTCGAAGAATGCAAGGTGTGGCTGCTCAAGCAAAAGCAGACGCAGGACTGGAAGACGACCAAGGCCACCGCCGACGCCGTGTACGCGCTGCTCCTGCGCGGCAAGGACGTGCTCGCGAGCGACGCGCTGGTGGAAGTCACGGTCGGCGGCGTGAAGCTGGCGCCCGGTGCCGCGCCGGTTTCAAATCTCAAATCTCAAATCTCAAATTCCCCCGAGGCCGGCACCGGCTTCTACGAACGCCGCTTCGCCGCCGCCGACATCAAGCCCAAGCTCGGCGACATCACCGTTCGCAAGACCGACGAAGGCGTCGCGTGGGGCAGCGTGCATTGGCAATATCTCGAAGACATGAGCAAGGTGACGCCGCACGAAGGCACGCCGCTCAAGCTCAAGAAATCCCTCTTTACCAAGACGAACACCAAGAAAGGCCCGACGCTGGAGCCGGTCAAAGGCCCCGTGCAAGTCGGCGACGAACTCGTCGTCCGCCTCGAACTGCGTGTGGACCGCGACATGGAATACGTTCACCTCAAGGACCAGCGCGGCAGCGGCACCGAACCGGTGAACGTCCTCTCGCGCTACAAATATCAGGACGGCCTCGCCTACTACGAGACCACGCGCGACACCGCGAGCCACTTCTTCATCGATTACCTCCCCAAGGGCATCTACGTCTTCGAGTATTCCACGCGCGTGCAGCATCGCGGCCAGTATCAAACGGGCGTCGCGGAAATTCAGTGCATGTACGCGCCGGAGTTCAACAGCCACTCCGAGAGTTTGCCGCTGGTGGTGAAGTGAATTGATCTCAACTGCAAGTAAAAGTTGGTAGAAGGACTAAGCGCGGTGCCTTCGTTCACTTGCAGGCCAGCACGGCCAGCTTGGAGCGCGAATTTCCTGTTGCGCGCGGCCTCCGCGCCAAATGCTCTCCCTTCGTGAGCAGAACGTGAAGGGGCGGATAACAAATCCGCGCTCGACCCTGCCTCGTTGGTTCAACGATCTCGTTCGAGAAGAAACTTCGCCAGCGCGTCCAGTGCCGTCGCCCGGCCGCGAAAGATTTTAAGCGCGGCGAACGCGCGGCTCGTCAACTGCCGCGCGATGGCGCGCGATTGTTCCAGGCCGACGATGGACGGATAAGTGGCCTTCTGCGCCGCGGTGTCTTTGCCGGCGGTCTTGCCGAGTTGTTCGCTCGTTTGCGTGACATCCAGAATGTCGTCGATAATTTGGAAGGCCAGGCCGACGCGGTAACCGAACGCCGTGAGCGCGGCGAGTTGCGCGGGCGAACAATTCGCGCTCATGCCGCCGAGTCGCGCCGAGCAGCCGAGCAGCGCCGAGGTTTTTCGTTCGTGGATGTAGCGAAGCTGCGCCGCGGAAGTTTTTTTGCCCTCGCCTTCGAGGTCGGCCACCTGGCCGGCGATGAGTTGCAGCGAGCCGGACGCGCGGGCAAGTTCGAGTACGATGGCCTGATGTGGATAGCGCGGCGTGGCGCGGCACTGCACGGCGATTTCAAAGGCCTGCGTCAGCAGCGCGTCGCCCGCGAGCACCGCGATGCCTTCACCGAAAACTTTGTGATTCGTCGGCTTGCCGCGGCGAAAATCGTCGTTGTCCATCGCCGGCAAATCATCGTGAATCAGCGAGTAGGTGTGGATGCACTCGACGGCGCAAGCATGTGGGAGAGCTTCCGCGCGGCGGCCGCCGCAGGCTTCAGCCGCCGCGAGACAGAGGGCGGGCCGGAGTCGTTTGCCGCCGGCGAAAAGCGAGTAGCGCATCGCCCGGTGAATCGTCGCCGGCTTCGTGCGTTCGCCCGGGAGAAAACGATCGAGAGCGCGATTCACGGCGGCCGTGCAGTCGGCCAGGTAAGTGTTCAAGTCAAACGGACTGCTGCGCGCCGCACTTCGACGTCTGTGTTTCAATGGCATCGCGGTTGTTGTAAGAAATGTCACCGGACAGCGCAAGAATGGAGTCGCGCGGCAGGCGTTTAAGTGTCGCGACGGATGGCAAAATGAGGGCTTGCAAACGCAGCCGGTTTCCTTAGCTTCAAACCGATTTTACGGAAGCGAGCGTAGCTCAGCCTGGTAGAGCATCACGTTGCCAACGTGAGTGTCGAGGGTTCGAATCCCTTCGCTCGCTCCAATTTGTTTGGAGGCAACTTTCCTTCCGTCTTGGGTTTCTGAATTGGGTGACGAAACACTCGATTCACAAAGAAAAACCGCTCGCGAAAAATCAACTACCCTCCTATGTATGATGCATCGCTGACCAAAAGATTGTTTCCCGTCGGCGCGTCCCGGCCACCGTTCGCGACCAAATTCGCCGTCATCGGACTGACAGCACTTTGCCTCTGCTTGATCGGCTGTGGCATTGCGTCGGTGTACCCGTTCTACACCGACAAGGATTTGCTTTTTGATCCGGCCCTCGTAGGGCGTTGGGGGGAATCAGGGCCGCAAAAGGATCCCGATCCCATCGAGTTCAAGAAGAGCGGTGACAAGGAATACCGGCTGGCGATGAAAGACGGCGATGCGAGGGCCGACAAATACGTCGTTCATCTCTTCAAGCTGCGGGATCAACTCTATCTCAACCTGTTTCCTATCGAACGTCACGATGATTCCATTCCGGTTCATCGCTTGATGAAGGTCGATCAGATCACGCCGACGCTGAAGATGGCCACGCTCAAGGACGAATGGATCGAAAGCTTGCTCAAGAAACACCCCGAAGCCCTGCGCCATCAATTCATCCCTGACCCGAACGATTCGACGAAACAGGAACTGGTGCTGACGGCGTCAACCAGCGAGCTTCAGCGTTTTTTGATCAAGCACCGCCAGACCAAGGGAGCCTTCGGTGAACCGGGCGTGTGGGAGCGCCGCTGAGTTGAGATTCGCGGTTGCTCGGCCGAAGAGTTACGATCAAGCGCGCCGTGGAAGAACAAAAGCGTGCAAATACTCCGGAACGTCATCCCCATCTACATCGCGGTGCTGCTCATCGGCTGCGGCGCGGGCTGGTTGAGATGATTGCCAGAGGCGCCATGCCCGCCCTATCCTCATCGCATGGAAAAGAACCGGCTCGAAGCCTTCAGCGACGGCGTGCTCGCCATCATCATCACCATCATGGTGCTGGAATTGAAAGTGCCCGAGGGCACGGACTGGGCGGCGCTTAAGCCGTTGCTGCCCGTGTTTCTGAGCTACGTGTTAAGCTTTATCTACATCGGGATCTACTGGAACAACCATCATCACTTGCTCAAAGCCTGCCGTCGCGTGAATGGCGGCATTATGTGGGCGAACCTGCACCTGCTGTTCTGGTTGTCGTTGTTTCCGTTCGTCACCGGCTGGCTAGGCGAAACTCCGGGCGAAAATAGCGAAAATCATTTCACGCCGTTGCCCACGGCACTTTACGGTGCGGTGCTGCTGCTGGCGGCCATCGCTTACTACATTCTCCAGTGGCGCATCATCGCCGGACTGGGCCGCGACTCGAAGCTCGCTGCTTCGCTCGGCAAAGATTGGAAAGGCAAGCTCTCGCCGGTGCTTTACGCCATCGGCATCGCGTTTTCATTCGTGCTGCCTTGGGTCGCTGGTTGTATTTACGTCTTCGTTGCGCTCGTCTGGCTCGTGCCGGACAGGCGCATCGAGTGCGTCGTGGAAGAATAACGGAACGCAAACACTCCCAGACCTCATGCCCACTTACATCGCGTTGCTGCGTGGCATCAACGTCAGCGGCCAAAAGCTCATCCGAATGGCTGCTTTGCAGTCGCACTTTGAGTCCTGCGGCGCGGCCAGTGTGCGCACTTACATTCAGAGCGGCAACGTCGTCTTCGAGCATCGCGAAACAAACGCGACGACGCTGCGACGAACGCTGGAAACCCACCTGGAGGCCAGGCTTGGCTATGCGGTGCCGACCCCGGTGAAAACCGTGAAAGAACTCGCTGCCATCGTGGCTGCGAATCCTTACTCCGCCGGCCTGCCGGAATTCGGGAAGCGCATGTACGTCTGCTTCTTTGGAAAAGCTCCGACGACAGCGGCAATTGCAAGCATCCAACCGTACGTCCACGACGACGAACGACTGGTGGTGAAAGGTCTGGCCGGCTACGCCTACTATGCGAACGGCCTCGGCCGCGCGCGGCTCTCGAGCGCCGTCATTGAACGCCGGCTGGGAATGGCGACCTTGAGGAATTGGAATACCGTCACGGCGTTGCTCAAGCTGGCAAGGGGAGAAACGTTAGCCGCGTCGGGATGAACCGGGCATCGCCGCTGGTTGAGCGGTTCTCGGCGCGAATTGGATGCGAGCGGAACTGGCAGCCTGCGCGTCGAGAAGAATTGGATGTGCGATGGCACGTCGAAGGTCATTTCAACGCGTGCTCCAGTAAATCCGCCAGCCGCCAGCCCGCTTTATGGAGTTCGTCTTTCACGACGCCACCCGCCCAGTCAGGATAGGATTTGCCGTCGGGCATGAGTTTGGGACGCGCGAAACCGTTGGCGACCTCGGGAGTGACCTGCACGCTGAAGAACTCCACCCGTTGATGCGCCAGGCGCGCGATGGGCAGAACCTCATCGGCCCATTTTTCCGCCCAATCTTTCACGGCCACTTGCGAACCGAGCTTCCAATTTGCCGGTTCACGTGTGGCAAAATAATGCGCGATGGCTTGGTGGAGGATTTGCGCCGGGTGGGCCGGGTCCAGAATGTTCTGCACGATGTCAAACGCGGATGTCACGGTATCGCTATCCCAGTAGTGATGAAATCCCGTGTTTCGATTCCTGTGCCCATGATCTGTCAGCTCGTCGAGGACGAGCGTGATGGAGCCGCCGCCGTGATCGCCGGTTCCGGCGGCGCCCCTGTCGGGATCCACGGGCTGTCCCGTCGCATCGAAATACTCCGCGCCGACGTGCAGGGGTTGGTGAATGTCGCCCACGTAATGCGCCAGCAAAGCGAGCGCGACGGGCTTGGTAATCTTGCGCGAATTCTGGCTGCTTTCTTCACCTGTCAGCACGCGGATGCAGAACGGAATCATGTGAACAATATCGAAGGGCTTTCGCCCCGTCGGGCCATCGGCATATTTCTCCGGATCGAGCACGGGCACGTCGGTGTAGTGAAACCAGTGATGGGAAGGAATCTGGCTGGCTTCGTTGGTGGTAACGGGATTGGCCTGCCAAAAAGCAAAGAACTGCTTCCCCAAATTCTTGCTTTTGGTCAGATGGGCAATGGCATTGGTTCCAGGGTTCCTACCGTCCCATCCCTTGATTCTATCAGGCAACAAGGCGGCATCCGCGAGGGAAACACCGCCGAGCAACCGGGAAACTTTCCGGCCCGTCGGCGTGCCGGCGAGTTTTTCATCGGCAATCGCGCCGACCATGCTGTGTCCTGCCGGACCGTACGCGTAAACGCGACTCACCATCAGGCCCGTCAGAACCAATGTCGCGATGAGTTTTATCTTCATTGATTTTGTTTTCCTTGGTTTTCAGTTATGGGTCCATTTGCTTTTGGGTTTCGCTGCTCTGAAAAGGCTGGTTTGTCCGTTGGCTATCGTTTCAGCGCGAGGACCAGCACACCGCCGGCGACCATGAGAATGCCCGTCCATTCTCGCAGCGTCGGCCGTTCGCCGAGAAACGCAAAAGCGAAAATGGCCACGAGCACCAGACTAAGCTTGTCAACCGGGGCGACCTTCGATGCTTCACCGATCTTGAGCGCGCGAAAGTAACACACCCAGGACGCGCCGGTGGCCAAAGCGGACAGCAGCAAGAAAAACCATGTCTTTGCCGATAGCATGAACGGGTTGCTCCACTTGCCGGCGAGCCAGACAAACGCTGAAAGCGCCACGATGACGATGGCCGTTCGCACCAGCGTGGCCAGATCGGAGTCAACCCCCTGGATGCCGATCTTGGCAAAGATGGCCGTGAGCGCCGCAAACACCGCGGAAAGGAGCGCCCAGTAAAGCCAGGTTGTCGGGGTGGTCATGGTGTGATTGTGCTTAACGACTCAATCATAGCTGAACCAAAGTTGCTATCATGGTTTCTTTCCAGGCCGGCAGCGCCACATCTCGGACATCAAATAGAGGAAGACGAACGTCAACGGTGTGCT
>JACPZS010000143.1 GCA_016195385.1 Verrucomicrobiota bacterium | reverse complement strand
GACTTTGGCTTGGTGGAAAAGAGGCGTTAGAAATGTCGGCATCGTTCTGTTCCTTTCTGGGTATGAGTTTGTTTGAGCAAACCCACTCTGCCTCAGAACCCAGGAACAGAACGACCTCTTTCCATCTCAGCTTTTCGGGCTAAGGCGTGCAACAATCACGGTGTCTGGAATGAGGCTGGCGACAAGTTCGCCTTCGTGCTTGCGCCGAAGTTCACGGAGACGTTTTGGTTTCCGGTGAGTTGCGCGGCGGGTTTGCTGGCGGTCAGCGCGCGTTCACGATGTGGCGGTTGCGCTGGCAACGGCGGGCGCTTCAGGCCGAACGCGCCACCGCAGTCGAACAGGAACGCGCCCGCATCGCGCGGGATTTGCACGACGATCTGGGTGCGAGTCTCATCGGCATCGCGTTGGAGATGGAAGCGGTGCAGCGGCGCGGCAAGGCGGAGGGAAACCAACTGGCCACACTCGCAGCCGATGCTCGCACGCTGGCGACCGGGCTGCGCGAGTTAACGTGGACGACAAATCCGCGCTGTGATAACGCGGGCAGCCTCGGAGTGTTTCTCGGCGAACTGGCCGAGCGCTTCTGCCGGGCTGCCGGGCTGGAATGCAAATTGGAGTTGCCCGCAGGTGAAGATGCGCGCGGAGTGCCGGCGCGCGTGCGGCACGAGTTGCTCGTAGTGGTGAAGGAATCGCTCGCGAACGTGGCCAAGCATTCCGGCGCGCGAAGTGTGGCGCTGAATTTGTCGCTGGAGGATGGCGCGGCGCACATCGTCATCCGTGACGACGGCCGCGGCTTCGAACCCGGACGAGCAAATGGCGGCAACGGCCTGCGCAATCTGCGCGAACGGGTCGAGCAGGCCGGTGGAATTTTCGCCGTGTCCAGCGCGACGGGCGCGGGAACAGTGATCAGCGTGCGGATGCCGCTGGAATCATTGCCGGAAAAGAAAAACTGAATGACCACGGCCGTTGAAAATTTGATCCGAGTGGCGATGGTTGAAGACAAACTGGCGTTTCGACGAGGCTTGAGTGCGGTTCTCGATCTCACGCCCGGAATCGAATGCGTCGGCATGTACGACACCGCCGAAGAAGCCTTGCGTGAAATCCCGCACGCTGCGCCGGATGTGGTGCTGATGGATTTGAATCTGCCGGGCATGTCCGGCATCGAATGCACGCGCGAGTTGAAGCGATTGCATCTGAAAGCGCAGGTGGTGATGCTGACGATTGAGGGGGACAACGAGCGGATCTTCGCGGCGTTGCGCGCGGGCGCGGCGGGCTATTTGTTAAAGTCGGCGACGCCCGGCGAGATTGCCGATGCGATCCGGCTCGTGGCCGGCGGCGGCTCGCCGATGTCGGCCGTCGTCGCGCGGCGGATCGTCGAATCGTTTCATGGCACGCCGGAGCCAGCGGCACGGCGGGAAATTCTCAGCCCGCGCGAGACGGAAGTGCTCAATTGGATCGCGCACGGAAAGCGCGTGAAGGAAGTCGCCGCAGAACTCGGCGTAAGCGTGACTACGGTGCAGACGCACTTGCGCCGCATCTATGAAAAATTGCAGGTCAATTCCCAGGCCGAAGCGGTGGCGAAATTTCTCCGCTAACGGAGGAAGGGCGGCAGGCGCGGCGTCGAGTACGCTTCGGCCAGAATCGCGATACTGCTGGTCAGCGCCCAGAACCAGCCGAGCGCGAAAAGACAGAGTCCCGGCGCGCCAATCCAAAAATAAAGTCCCCAAGTTTGCGGGATATGCCGCAGCCGGAGCGAAACTTCGTCAATTATTTCCCCGAACGAACTGAATTCGTCGGCCGCCTGTTGGAAATGATACGCCGCCACGAGCACGCGGAGTGACAGCAGAATCATCGGGCCGAAACCCACGAGCGCCAGCGCGGTTTGCGCAAAGCCGATGCGTCGTCCGGCAGTGAGCGTGCCGGAGCCGGGCAGCGCGCACTGGTTGGCGAGCACGCATGCCCAGGCTGTGGCACGATCAAGTTTGCGCCGTGGGCCGAGCGCCAAAGATATCTTCATAAGCGTAAGCAATCGCGCCGACCGTGAGAGGCCAAGTGACGAACGTGCCGACCACACAGGCAAGCACGCCCAGGCAGTTGAGCAAAACACTCATCAAGAGCAGGACGAACAGCGGCCAGAAATTATGCGTTACCACGCGGCGGCTCAGTTCCATCGCTGGCCAGAAATCAAGGCGCTTGTCGATGATGAGCGGCAGGGCGAATTTCCACGCCACCGCCAGGTAAATTCCCGGAATGATCAAAAGGGCGAAACCGATGGCCGTCAGCACACCAGCCACGAGTCCGCCCAGAAACAGTTGCAGGAACGCCTGCGAGAATCCCGCGAAGCCGTCGCCGACTTCGGCCTTGCCGGTGCGGATGAGTTTGAGAAAAAAGAGGAACAGGCCGCCCAGCAACACGCCGCCGATAAACGGCACCGCGCCCACAACGACCGAAACCAGAAATGAGGTTCCGACCACGAGCCAGAAATGGCGCAGCAACAAATCCCAACTGCGGCCAATGCAGTGGCCGAAATCGACGTTGTAACCGCGCGCGAGAATTTCGGACGCCAGTGCGTCCGCTACCGTGCTCGTGACCGGCTGTGGCTGCGGCGATGCAGCGGCTTTCGCCGCGAACGCGTCGGCAAATTCCGGAAATGAGCCGAGCGGTTTCCAGTCCGGGCTGGCGTCGGACTGCGCCCGCGTTTGGGCATTGGCGCGGCCTTCCGCGATCCATTGCCGCACTTGTTCCGCGGTGATGGGTCCGTAATCCTTTTGATCGGCACCGATGATTTTGAACATAGACGGCCTTTCAGTTTGAATTGCGCGGAGCAACGATTAGTTGAATCGGACGAGTCAGGCAAGCGCCGCCTCGCTTACGGGGCGAACGCGGTAAACGGCGCGAACGGTAAATTGCGGACGATGCTGAAGACAATGACGAGCGTAACGAGCGCCCAGCCGACGACGGGGCGGGCAAATAAATTTGGCAGCGACGGCCCGGCGTCGGTATTCCAAAATTTTCGGGCCAGCCACCAAAGCAGAAACGGCCCGGCCAGCACGACGAGGGGATTGAAGTGCAGCGCCGTGCGCAGCTCACCGTGCGAAAGGTGATGCAATGCCCGCAGTGCGCCACAGCCTGGACAGTTCAGTCCGGTGAACTCGTGGAGCAGGCAGCGCGGATAAAACGAGTGTTGCGCGGGATCAAACCAAAAGAGCACGAGCGTGGCACTCGCAAAAGAAAACAGGGCGAGGCTTATCCACCACCGTCTTGTTGCTGGGAAACGCGCCTTCATGTCACCAGTGTCCGCGCCCTTGCATGGTGCCGAGAAAATTGAAGGCCGAAAAGCCAAGGCAACTCAATGTCCCAAGCCCCACGGAAACCCAGCACCAGGTTTGGGCGCTTCGTGCAGTGGCCATCGCGCCCGCGATGTCGCCGGCTGCGAGCTTCGTGTTGACTTGCGCCGCATAGACAAGCGCCACGATGCCCGTGGGCAGGCAGCAACATAGCGTGCAAAAAATCGCTGGCACGAGGTAGTTCGAGATGTTGACGGCAGCGACAGGAACAAGGGGAGGCGGTTGAGTGAGGATCGGTGGAGGCGCGGACGGCTTGCTGAACGCGCTGGCAAATTCCGGCAGAGTGCCCAGCGGCGTCCACTCGGTCGTGCCTTCGGCGAGGACTTTGGTTTGCGCGTTGGCGCGCCCCTCGGCAATCCATTGACGCAACGACTCGGCCGTGACTGGGCCGTACTCACGCATGTCCCCGCCGATGATTTTGAACATGCGGAAGCTTTAGCGGAACGGGCGAGCCGGTCAAGCGGGCCGCAGTGCCGCGGAGCAGTTTGGAACTGCCGAGCATCGCTCGGCTGGAAGGAAAGCAACTCTGCACTTGGCCGAGCAATGCTCGGCGCTCCCACACATTACCAAACCGGCCGGTCCTGCGATGTAAGACAACGACTGGATTCAACACAAATTGACCGCGCGAATTATTTTTCGCATTGTCGTCGCATGGCAAATTCATTTGGGCATCTGTTTCGCATCACGACGTGGGGCGAGTCGCACGGCGGCGGCGTGGGCGTGGTCGTGGACGGCTGCCCGCCGCGGCTCGCGTTGACCGAAGCGGACATTCAGCCGGATTTGGATCGACGACGTCCGGGGCAATCAAAAATCGTCACGCCGCGCAAGGAATCCGACACGGTGCAAATTCTCTCCGGCACGTTCGAAGGCAAAACTCTCGGTACGCCGATTTCGATGTGGGTGAAAAACGAGGACGTGCGCTCGGAAGCCTACGCGGAGATGGCTACGAAGTTCCGCCCATCGCACGCCGACTACACATACGTGGCCAAGTTCGGCATCCGCAACTGGCAAGGAGGCGGCCGCACGAGCGCGCGCGAAACAATTGGCCGCGTGGCCGCCGGGGCGATTGCCAAAAAAATTCTGCGCGAGCAATTCGGCGTCGAAGTGCTTGCGTACGTAAAACAGGTGCAGCGCATCGCGGCGCAAATCGATCCGGAGTCGGTCAAAGCCAAAGACATCGAAGCGAACATCGTGCGCTGTCCGGACGCAGCCGTCGCCGCAAAGATGATCCGGCTCATCGAGAAAATGCGCAAAGCAGGCGACAGCGTGGGCGGCATCGTCGAAGGCGTGGCGCGCGGCGTGCCGGCGGGCTGGGGTGAGCCGGTGTTTGACCGCCTCGAAGCGGATCTGGCGAAAGCGATGTTGAGTCTGCCGGCGTCGAAAGGCTTCGACATCGGTTCGGGGTTCGGCGGGATTTTGATGACGGGGCGAGAGCACAACGATCCGTTTCGCGCTCGCGCCGGCAAAGTTTTTACGACGACGAATCGCTCCGGCGGAATCCAAGGCGGCATCTCGAACGGCGAAACAATTTATTTTCGCGTCGCGTTCAAGCCCGTCGCCACCGTGATGCACGAACAGGACACGGTCGATGTGGATTTTCACAACACGACGCTCAAAGGCCGGGGACGTCACGATCCGTGCGTGTTGCCGCGCGCCGTGCCGATGGTCGAAGCGATGACAGCGCTGGTGCTCGTGGATCACGCGCTGCGCCAACGCGCGCAGTGCGGCGAGAGTTAGCAGTTTCCAAAATTGTTTCAACCGACGCCGTGCGCGACATTTTTTGAGTCCGTCTATGCTCAAACAAATTCTTCACGAGTTCATTGTGCCGACGCGTGGCCGAGGCTTCTACGAAATCACCGAGGAGGTCGCTGCGCTCGTGCGAGCGGGCGGTTTCCGAACCGGCCTGGCGACGCTGCATTTGCAACACACTTCGGCTTCGTTGCTGATTCAGGAAAACGCCGATCCCGACGTGCGCCGCAACCTGGAACCGTTTTTCGCACGGTTCGCTCGTCGAAACCCGACTGTAGTTGCACGGCACCGCGCAATGCATCCGTGAGCGGTGGAATTGGGTATCTGCCGCATGAAGTCATGATTCTTGAGAGCCGTATCAAAACATCTCTCTCCACATCTTCGACTAATAGAGTCTCGGCTTGCTTGAAATGAAATTAGTTTCCTCTTAATCGAAAGAAAACGCTGTTTGACACAAGTGAGATTTTAATACTCCTGTTGGTGCCATCATCCATCACAATATACGACGAGGGGGCCCAATTGCTCGAACTAGCCAAGTTTGCGCTTTGCTGCAAATCAAAGCCGGTAGCTGCTGACGACCACGAAATCACAATCGTATCTGATGAGCGTCGTAACGTTAAAGCCGGAAGGACTGGCGTTTGCAATAAAGGCGTACCCTTTGCAACACGGTTATTCAGACTGTCTGCCACGTAAAGATTTCCTTGGCTGTCCACAGCGATACCTGACGGCGAGCTAAATTGCGCCGCGCTGCCTATCCCGTCCGCGCTCCCAGCAATACCTGCCTGTCCACCGACGGTTGTGACCACGCCATCCTTCGTAATTTTGCGAATGAGATTGTTTAAGGTATCGGCTACATAGACGTTTCCTGTGGCATCTACAGCAACACCTGTTGGGCGTTTGAAATGCGCATTCGTTCCAGCGGCATCCGCAAAGCCAGCGCTATCGGGCGCGGGCCTGCCTGCGAGTGAACTCACGACGCCGTCGCTGGTAACTTTTCGAATGGAGTTGTTGAGAGTGTCGGCAACATAGATGCTACCAGACGTATCCACGGCTAATCCTTGCGGAGATCTGAATCTTGCCGCTGGACCGGCGCCATCAACACCGCCGATCCGGTTTGGAGTGCCAGCCAACGTCGTGACTAAGCCATCAGTCGAGATTTTGCGGATCGTGTAGTTGTTGATATCGGAGACAAATAAGTTCCCGACGCTATCTGCTGCTATGCCGCTTGGGTTCGTAAAAGTTGCATCGCTGCTACTCCCGTCTGTGCTACCAATCCTCGACCACGACCCTGCGAAGGTCGCAACAACTCCATCAGGAGTAATTTTGCGGATTGAATGGCTAAAGGAGTCAGCTACATAAACATTACCGCTGGCATCCACTGCGACTTGAGATGGTTTATTAAAAGTCGCCTTATTTCCGACACCGTCAATTGGCCCAATTACTCCACGCTTGCCTGCTAGCGTCGTAACTTCACCATTTTGGGAGACTTTACGAATAAGTTCATTGTCCGTGTCGGCAACATATAAATTTCCTTCTGCACTCAGTTTGACATCCAGTGGGCTATTAAATCGCGCGACATTGCCGCTACCATCAGTGAAGCCACCATGCGGCGGGCTGCCCGCCAAAGTTTTCACGACGCCATCATTTGTTATCGTGCGGATGGTGTCGTTCAATCTGTCGGTCACGTAAAGATTCCCGGAACCATCCACAGCTATTCCGTACGGCCGATTAAAGCGGGCTGCACTTCCGGCACCGTCATCAACCCCCGCGACTCCGGCGCTGCCGGCAACGGTTGTTACCAGGCCAGCGCCTGTAATTTTCCGGATTGTATGATTGCCATAATCGCCGACATAAACATTTCCCAGAGCATCAACCGCGATGCCACGCGGAGCATTAAAGCGGGCCTCACTTCCCAAACCGTCAGTGCTACCTGCGGAATTAGTGCTTCCCGCCAGTGTGGTTACGACTCCATCGCTTGTAATCTTGCGAATGGTTGCATTCACGGAATTCGGAAGATTTAGTGGGTCGAGGCTGTCAACGGCGTAGAGGTTGCCTTCTTTATCGCGGGCGATCCCAAAAATCTGATAAAACCTGGCTTGCGTTCCGACGCCATCCACACTGTTGGACGAACCAGCAGTGCCAGTAAAAGTCGTTACCACGCCTGAATTCGACACCTTGCGGATGACGAAATTGTCTCTGTCTGCCACATACAGATTACCAGCGTCATCCAATGCTAGGCCGGAAGGACCATTGAAACGCGCGGCACTACCAGTGCCGTCAGCGCTGCCACTTTGGCCTGGCATTCCCACCAGAGTTGTCACCACTCCATCATTAGTGACTTTGCGGATCGTATTGTTCCCGCTGTCCGCGACGAAGATGTTTCCGGCATCGTCTATCGCAATTCCAATCGGAGTATTGAACTGAGCGGCGCTGCCCACGCCGTCGAAGTTTCCCGGCAGCCCGGGTTTTCCAGCCACTGTGGTGACCACGCCTGCGCTCGTTACTTTGCGTATCGTGTGATTTGCGTTATCTGTCACGTAAGCATTGCCAGATTTGTCCAGCGCAATACCTTGCGGGTAGTAAAATCTTGCTGCATACCCCGTCCCGTCGGCATTACCAGGGCCTCCAGGTTGCCCAACAAAATTTGTCCAAGCGTAGGTAAGTTCAGTTTGTGCGAAGAGAGCCGCATCGTAAATCAAGAAAGAAAGAAGAAACAAAGCAAATACGGCGTTCAAGGTGGTTAATTTCATAAGAAAAGCATTTCCATTTGGAAATGCGCAAAGGCTGTTAGTTCGCACAGATAATTGCAATGTCATTTGCAGGTGAAAATCCCCCGCGCACCACATGCGCTCATCCCTAACTCCGAAGTTCAAGTTTCACGCCAAGATGAATCAAGCTTTCAACGGAAATTCTCGCTCACCATCTTCGCACTTTGGCGTGACGTTTGGGAAATAGGCTGGCCAAAGCACACAGCGCTTGGCAACTTGCGCCTGAAAATTGAAACGTCGTCTCATGCACAAGTTGAATCTCCTCGTCGTCACAACCTTTGTCATTTTGTTCACTCGACCCGCTCTATGCGATTCCGGCACTGAAGCGCAAACGAATCGTTTTGGTTTTAGCGGCCCGGAAATTTTTCCAATCGACGCCGGGATCGGCCTGCTCCACTCGGCGGATCTGGATGGCGATGGTTTGCAGGACTTGATCGTCGTCAACAACGCACGCTCGAAGCTGACGCTGCTTTACAATCAAACCGGCAAGACGAACACTGCGCCCGTGCCCGTGCTCGTCGGGAAAAAAGAATTGAATGAATTGCCGCCCGGCGCGCGCTTCAAGATCGAATCCATCTCGTCCGAAAAACGCATCGCGAGTCTTGTCGTCGCGGATCTAAACGGCGACGGCCGGCCGGACCTCGCCTACTACGGCGACCCGAAGGAATTGATCGTGCAGTACAACGAAGGCGACCGTCACTGGAGCGCGCCGAAACGTTGGCCGATCACCGATGGACAGCTCGGCGTGAATTCGCTGGCACACGGCGATTTGAATGGCGACAAACGGGAGGATCTTGTGCTCCTGGCGGAGAATCACATCTACCTCTTTGCCCAGCGCGAGGATCACAGTTTCGGCGAGCCGGAGAAAATTCCTTTTTCCGGCAGCGCAAAATCGGTGCAACTCCTCGACATCGATGGCGACGGCCGAGACGATTTGTTGTTGGTAAACTGGGACAACCCGAATCCGTTCCGCTTCCGGCTGCAAAATGCCAGCGGACAGCTCAGACCGGAAATTCATTTTGCACTGCCGCCAATTCGCTGGTATTGGGCGGACGATCTCGACGGCGATCACAAGACCGAAATCGTGACCATCGCGCAAAAGTCCGGTCGCGCGCAGATTTCCAATTTCACCCGTCAACCCGCCGAAGCGTTGGCGGGGAAATTTTTGCAGGGGCAGTTTCAAGTCCTGCCACTGAACAAGACGAGCAAAGCCCGGCGCGGTTTGGCGTGGGCGGATTTGAACGGGGATCGATTGCCGGACTTGATCGTCGCCGAGCCGGACAGCGGGCAGTTGACGGTTTTTTTTCAACAGGCCGATGGCGAACTCGCCGCGCCAAAAGTTTTCCCGACGTTGACGGGCGTGACTGAAATCACGGTGACCGATTGGGACGGCGACGGCCGGCCGGAGATTTTTCTTTTGAGTTCAGACGAGCGACAGATTGGCGTGACGCGGCTGGACGCCAATGGACGGATTCCGTTTCCGCAATTGCTGCCGCTGGAAGGCCGGCCGCTCACGCTGGTGGCGGGTTTGATTGAATCCACGAATCGTCCTTCGCTGGCGGTGATACTGGATCAAGATGGCAAGCGCGCTTTGCAGTTGCGCTCCGCGGACGGCAAGTCTCGAACCCAGAAGCTCAACGAGAATTTCAAATCGAACCCGGCGCTGTTCACGATCCACGACGCTGATCAAGATGGTTTGCCTGACTTGGTCATTTTGGTGCCGTATGAAAAAATCAAAATTCTCCGCCAGGTCGCCGGCCAGCCGTTTGAAGAAATCGACGTGGCCCCACCCGGCGGCAGCGTGGAGCAACCGTGGTTGAGTCGGGCGGACATCGACGGCGACGGTCAGGTGGAACTGTTGCTCGCGCAGAAGAATTTTTTGCGTGCGGTGGTCTTGAAGGCGGAGGCGGACAAAAAGGAAGCGGATGCCAAACCGTCGTGGAGTTTTAGCGTAAAGGAGCAAATCAACGGCGCCGCGAGCAATTCGCGCATCGTGGGCGCGGCGGCGTTGAAAAATGGAACCAACCTTGTGCCGTCGTTGTTCCTGCTCGACGCGGAACGCAAGGCGCTGACTTTGTGCGAGCGCGACGACGGTGGCGTATGGCAGGTAATCCGCAACTTCGATTTGCCGGTGTCGGATTTTTTGAGTCTGGAACCGCTCGCGCTCGGCGCGATCGAACGGAACAGCGTCGGGTTCGCCGGCTTGAATGCCGTCGCCTGGATGCGGCTGCAAGGCCAGACGTGGGCGTTCACGGAACTGGACGGCTACGAGACGCCCATCAAGGATGGTTTTCTGTTGGACATCGTGTCCGGCGATTTGAACCAGGACGGGCGCAAGGATCTGGTTTTTTTGGAGACGGCGAAAAGTTATCTGGACATCGTCACGTTCGAGCCGCCGCATCGACTGGTACCCTCGACGCGCTGGCAGGTCTTTGAGGAGCGCACGTTTCGCAGCCGGCGTGGTGAAGGCCCGGAGCCGCGCGAGGCGGTGATTGTCGATGTCACCGGCGACGGTAGGAACGACCTCGTCATCGTGGTGCATGATCGGATTTTAGTTTACCCGCAGGACTGAGGGATCGCGGCCAAACTTGTTGCTTAACAAGCATCTCAAATTGCCGATACCGAGTCAGTTTTGGCCGAGCTTTTGGATTGCATTTGCGCTGAGTTGCTATAAGTTTTCGCGTCGAGCGTCATGAGATTGAGCCGGCATATCAGGCCAATCTGAAAACAACCGCAAAGCAGATTCAAACCACTGCTCGAACATCGAGCAGTGGTGGGCGTTGGCTGCAAGAATTGAGCTGATGCCGGTTTCCGCCAGAACGACGACAACGAATTCGCTATGAAGTTTAACAGAATTACGCGGCTGGTTTTCACGTTGGCTGCACTTGGCGCGCTCAGGGTTCTCCACGCCGCCGAGCTTGCGAGCACACCCGTGAACGCCGGGTCGTTTACCAACCTTTCCTCCTATGTTTCGATGGATTCGCTCGATAACACTCAGAAGCTGGGCATCGGCGACAAGATCAGTTTCCGCATCATTGAAGATCGTGAGGAGCCAAAGTCACTGACAGTTGCAGACTCCGGTGAATTGGAAATTCCCTATTTCCGTCGCATCTCGGCGACGAACAAAACCTGCAAGCAGCTTGCGGATGAACTCAAAGCCTTGCTCGAAAAAGATCTCTATTATCACGCGACCGTTATCATTGCCATTGATACCCTGAACAAATCGCGAGGACGAATCTATCTTTCCGGAATGGTGCGACAGGCCGGAGCGCAGGACATCCCGAGCGACATCCAGGAGTTCACCATCAGCAAGGCCATTTCGCACGCAGGCGGGTTCCTCGAGTTCGCCGCCAAGGATCGAATCAAGATCACGCGCCGGAGCAAAAACGGCGGCAAACCTACGACCACGGTGGTCAACGTCGCGGAAATTCTCGAGAAAGGCATGCTTGAGAAGGATCTCAAACTGGAGCCGGAGGATTACATCTGGGTGCCGGCCAAACTACTCAACTACTAATGAACGACGACAACGCATTCAACTCGGCGGGTGATTACGACAGCGAACCAGTCGCCCAAGTTTCGTTCATCAAGCGTTACGTCACTTTTTTGAAAAAGTGGTGGTGGATTCCCATGTTCAGCGCCCTGCTGGCTTTAGGCGGGGCAGGCTATTATTTCCACCGGCTGCCGCCGAGCTACAGCTCTTTCTCGCGCATGGGCGTGCTTGGCAAGACCAGGCTGGCGGAAGGCGGATTTTACACGGACGAGCCCGCGTTTTTCTTTCAAACGCAAATCGAATTGATGCGCAGCGCACAGATGAATGATCGAGCCAATGCGCGCTTAGAATCGCTCACCCAGGGGAAAAAGCCGCCGAAGGTCAAGCTGAAGATCAGCATCGTTCCCAAGACCACCATGCTCGAACTGGAAGCGCTGGGACGTGATGGCACCTACACCAAATCCTATCTGGATGCCATCATGGACGAGTATCTCCTCTACCGCAGGGAACTGCGGCAATTGGTCTCGAAAAACACCCTTGATTCCTTAACCGACCAGTTGACCACCCAGGAACAGTCACTCAAGGAGGCGCAAGACCGGCTCAACAAATTTCAACAGGAGCACAACGATGTCGTGCTCCAAGCCCAAGGCGCCAGCGAAGCGACGCATTTGGTCACGCTCAAGAAGGAGTTTGCTGATCTCAGTCTCCAACGTGATCTGCTCGGTTTGATCGCGCTCGATCGCAGTGCCAGCGCCTCGAACCGAGTCGAATTGCTCGCCCCGGGCACATTTAAGTTCAAAGACGACGCGCAAAACAATTCACCGGGTTCCGCCCCGGCCACCGATTTCGTGACTGCGCGGCAGAGAGTTCAAGAACTCAAAGTACAGTTGGAGGAACTGTCACGTAATTTGCGACTGGCTCATCCCAAAGTTCAAAAGCTGGTGAAAGAAATAGAATTGGCCGAAAAAAACATCCAGGAATATCGCAAACTCAACCAGGAACAGACCCTCGCGCAAAGGCATGACCTCGAACTGCGTATGAAGGGGTTGGATGACAAAATCGTGGATTGGGAATCCAAAGTCATGCTGACCCAGTTTCATTTGGCGGAAAATCGAAAGCTCGAGATGCATGTCACGCGTGAATTGCAGATCTTGGACAATCTCAAGAACGTGTATCGCAACGTTAACTTCAACGAAGAAACCGACAGCGAGGCGCTCACCGTCATCGAACGAGCCTCGAAATCATTGCCGACCGACCGCCGGATTCCATTTTTCCTGTTCGCCGCTTTGGTGGGCGGAATGGCTTTGGGTTTTGGCGTCATCATGCTCATCGAACGCAGCGACGATCGCTTCACTTCCCTCCTCGAACTGACCCAGCAATTTGACGAAGTCATCGTCGGCCAGGTGCCGGAACTCCCGCGCGCGCAAACGCGCAACGGCTTGGTTTTATTGAGGCCGGGTGACGATCGCCACGTGTTTGCGGAGTCGAACCGCAACCTGCGCTCCTCGCTGCTCTACATGTCCACTGGCGAGCGCCGGCCCAAGACCATCCTGGTTGCCAGCGCGGTGCCCAACGAGGGCAAATCGACCGTGGCCGCCAACCTGGCGCGCACCCTGGCTTTCGGCGGCGCGCGCGTCTTGATCGTGGATGCCGATATGCGGCGCGGCACCCAACACCAGTTTTTGGAAATGCCGGCCGAACCGGGACTGGCGGATTACCTGCGCGCTTCGTGCTCGCTGGACGACGTCATTCGCGAAACATCGCTGCCCAATCTCTTCCTGGTGCCGCGTGGCAAAATCACTAACGACGCTGGCGAGCTTTTCCTTGGCTCGCGCATGGATCATCTTCTCAAAACCGTTTACGCGCAGTTCGATTGCGTCATCTTCGACAGTGTTCCGGTTTTCGCCGCTGACGACACCCCGACGCTCGCACCCAAAATGGACGGCGTTCTGTTCGTCGTGCGCGGTTCCTTCACTCGTGCCAAGCATGCTCGCGAGGCAGTGGAACTCCTGCGGCATCGGCGCGTCAATATTCTGGGCCTCGTTTTCAATCGCGCGCGTCCCGGCTCGAACGATTATTACTACTACAAGTACTCGGAATACAACACGGCCGGCAAATCGGCTTCGTCCTGAAGAGACGGCCCACGACTCCCGGAGTTTTCCAAGGAAGCAACTATTCCGGCAAGGCCGCGCGCGTGGGGAGTAATTCCGCCAACGCTTCGATCAATTTCTCCAAATCACTGCGATCATGCGCCGCCGTCAGTGTCACACGCAACCGCGCGGCTCCGCGAGCCACCGTCGGGTAGCGAATGGCGGGGACGAAAATTCCGTGCGATTGAAGTTCCGCCGCTGCAGTCAGCGCCCGGCCTTCGGCGCCGATCAGAATCGGCACAATCGCACTGCGCCAATGTGCGCCGGCGTGTGCTGCGAGTTGCTCGATTCGTTCCTTCAGCCGTTTTCGCCGTGCTGCGCCGACGGCACTTTGCACGACTCGAATCGCGGCCGTCGCGGCGCCGACGGCGGCAGGGGCCGGCGCGGTTGAAAAAATGTAACTACGCGCGCGATTGACCAAAAGATCGATCAGCGCGCGCGAACCGCAAATGTAACCGCCCGAAGCGCCGAGCGCTTTGCTCAACGTGCCCATTTCGATCTCGACGTGCCCGTCCAGGCCGCATTCTTCGATCAATCCGCGGCGTGCGGCGCCGTAAATTCCCGTCGCATGGGCTTCGTCCACCATCAGCCACACCCCGAATTTTTCCTTCAACTCAACCAGCTCACGTAAAGGAGCGCGATCGCCATCCATCGAAAAAATACTTTCGGTGACGATTAAAGTGCGCGGGCGTCGAACGGACGTCCCGGGCGCAACGGGGGATCGTTGTCGATCGATCCAGCGCAAAATTTCCGTCAAACTTTCCAGATCGCTGTGAGCGAAAACGCGGAGTTTCGCGCCGCATAACCGCGCCGCGTCCACGATCGACGCGTGAACCAGTTTGTCGATGACGATGAAATCGCCGCGTCCCATCAGCGCGCCAATCGCTCCCAGGGCGGCGGCGTAGCCCGAGGAGAAACACAAGGCCGCTGGGGTTCCTTTGAATGCCGCCAGGGCTTCCTCCAGTTCCGCGTGCGGAGCGAGTCGCCCGCAAATCAACGGTGATGCGCCGGTGCCGGCTCCGAAACGCGCAACCGTATCGATCGCCGCTTGCTTGATTTCTGGATCGTTCGCCAGCCCCAGATAGTCATTGGATGAAAAATTCAAAAGACGTCGGCCGTCAATTTCCAGATGAGCCGCTTGTGGCGAATCTACGCGGCGTGGTTTGCGCAGTAAATGCTGTTCGCGCAGCGCGGCAAGCTGACGGTTCAATTCGTTCTCGAAGTCATTCATTCAAACAGAATTTGATTCGCAATTCATCGTCCGGCGGGCGCGTCGCAGCGCGGCATCAAGTCCAGCGCGCGAGCAACTGATCCATCACGCTGCGGATTTGCGCCGTCGTCGTCACGCGGAGTTGCACCGGTCAGACGTTGACGGCTTTTTTGAAAATTGAAGCGATGACACGCGGCGCAAACCAGCCAGTCTTGAGACGCGAACTCAGCCACGAACGTCCGCCCCAACCCGCCGCCCGCGCCGGTTACGAGCGCGCCTCGCGGCAACAGATTGCCTGCGCTCACAGTTTTGGCTGAACCACCCATTCACCCTCAATCATTACAGCCGCGACTTCGCCTCGATGTTGCACGACGGACTCCGCGGCATCTTTCAACATCCCTCCGAACGGCAGCGCGATGAGATCGGCTTCCGCGCCAGCGGACAATTCGCCAACGCTTCCCGCCAGGCCCAGCGCGCGCGCGCCATGGACCGTGGCCATGGCTAGGATCTCGGCGGCGGAAACTTCCGGCATGGTGGACACAAACTGCTGCATTTCCGAAAACAGATTCAGTTCCGGCAATTGCTTTTGCTGCTTGTTGACGCTCGCGAGGCTGTCCGTGCCGAGGCAAAGATTCACGCCCGCCGCCGCCAGCGCGGCGCGTGGAAATGGTTGGTGTCCAAAATACGCGTGGCTGCGCGGGCAATGCGTCACGCTGGCGCCCCGGCGGGCGAGCAATTCCGCGTCACCGGGCGCGAGATAGTTTACATGGACGGCGAGGAAATTATCGCCGAGCACACCCTGTCGCTCCAGATGTTGAATCGGTGAGATCCCGCCGCAATCAGTGACGTCGCGCTGGCTTTTCAGCCAATCGAACATTGCTCCGCGACGGTCCATGAACATCTCGAATTCCTCCAATGACTCGGCGACATGCGTTGTAACCCAGCGTCCGCGCGCGCGCGCGCAAGCCGCGCTGAGTTGCAGCAACGCGGCGGTCGTCGAATACGGCGCGTGGGGGGAAAAACCGCCGCGATTACGCCGGTGCGCCAGCGACTCCAGTATTTGAAACGCTTCCTGCAAGATGGCCTCCGCCGGGCGCTGGCTTTTCACGCCGGTCATTTCCAAAAACGAAAACACGCGCAATGGCGTCGCGTCCCAAACTTCGGGGAGTAACTCCGGGACGGCTTCGATGTCGGCGACGGTCGTGACTCCGTGGCGCACCAGCATCCGCGCGCCGTTCAGCCACGAGCGCGCATAATCGGCGTAATTCCAGTGGCTCTTGAGCGCGAGGATGCCTTTGATCCAGTCGGAAAAAGTTTTTGGCGCGGGCAGCATCCCGGCCATGTCTGAGTAGTCGAGATGACAATGCGCGTTGACTAATCCCGGCATCAAGACGATGTCGCCCAAATCGATGACGTCGCGTTTTTCGGAAGTGGAGAATTCCCGCCAGCGGGAAATGCGTGCCAGGCGGCGACCAGTGATCTCGACGACGCCATCTGCAATCGCCGGCTGGACCATCGGCAAAACAACACGCGCGCGCAGCAGCATGGAATGAATGGCGGATGAAAGACGCGCTCGATCTGGCTTTCTTCCCGATTCGAGTTCCGTCGCCGTCAATCGGCTTCAACCCCAGACGGGCGGAACAGTCAGCGATCAAATTCCCTGTTCCTGGCGGCGACGCTTGCTGCGGGAAGCTTCGGTGTGGCGGCGGGCCTTGATCTTGTTGTGGCGCTTGCGAATCTGTTGCTCGACTTTTTTCGCCACCAGATCGATGGCCGTGTAGAGGTCGCTCTCGGCATCTTCCGCAAAAAGATCCGGTCCGCGCACGCCCAAGCGCATCGAGCACTTGAACTGCTTTTCCGGCACGCGTGTGTGATCGTGCTCCAGCGTCACTCGTGCATCAATGGCCCAGCGGTCCAGGTGCTCCAGTTTGTCGATGCGCGTGAGGATGTGGTCTTCAATCGCCTTGGTCAGTGTCACGTTATGCGTAGTCAAAATAAACTTCATGACCGGATCATGTGGATCGCTCAAGGGAAAATCCAGCGAAACCTATCTGATCATGGTGCTCGCGGCGTGACCAGGCGATAGAAGCGAACGCTCGTGCCGATGAGGGCGGTGTCCTCGCGTTCAATCACCGAGGGCGTTGCCGGCGCCTCGATGTCGAACAATTTCTCCCACACGCCAGTGTTCAAATCGCCGCGAAATTGCACCGAGTAGCTTTTGCCAGCTGCGGCGGCGAAAGTCAGACGCGGTTTGCCAGTGGGCAAACGCGCAATCGACAAGCTCAGAACGCTCGACGGATCGAACGGATCGGTGCCCGCGAGATATTCCTGAAAATTGTTCAGCCCGTCATCGTCTTCATCATGGGCCGCGTCGCGGGCATCGTTGAGATCCAGGCCGTGGACAATTTCCCATGCGTCCGGCAGACCATCAGCATCGGCGTCGATGACCATCGCCGCGTTCGCGCGGCCGGCCGTGGGCGCGGAAGCCTGCCAGTTGACGGGATCATTGCCGTAATCCGTGGAAACTTTTCTTTGCAGCGACGCGCCCGCCCCATCGGCCGCCACCGGCCAAGGGTTGGCCGGCGAATACTCAAGGTGATCCACGAGGATGTACGGCACAAAACCGGCGTCCGGATGCGGTGGGAGCTGGGGCGAATCGGGCTTGAAAAGTTCGAGGCGCTCTCCCTGATCGGAAAGCCGGCCGCGGAATGGTCCGAAAATTTGCGTATCCGCTGGCGGCGAATACTTCGCGCGGAAGGCAACTAGCGCGGCCACGTTGGTCGTCGGATCAAAACTTACGACCAAAGCGTAGCTCGCCGCATTGAGCGTCAGGCCGGTTGGAAATTCAAAATCCACCGCGCCGTGCAATCGCCAGCGGTTGGTCGGATGCAACGTGTCAGACAAAGTCACCGTGCCCACGGACACGTTTTGGATCTCGATAAATTCCTCATTTGCCTCTTGTTTGGCCACGCCGTTAATAAAATTGACCGGATGGTACATGACTTCATTGATCACCAAGGGACCGACGCGTGGGCGCGCATTGGGTAATCCGGTGCCCGTGCGAAACTGCGCAAGCGTCACCGGCGCATCCGCGCCGAAGGTTTTTTGCTCCAGCGCCGCAAAATCCTCGCCCACGCTCGTTTGATGGCGTCCAAACGAAACTGAATTCTCCGCCGCGCCAAAAATTTGCCGCGCGCGAAAGCCAGTCAAATTCCCGCTGACGTCGGCGCTGCTGAGGTTCACTTCGTCGCCGTGGGCCGAGTTCAGCGTGAAGCTGGTTGCCAAGCCAGGGCTGGGGTTGAACTCAAATTCATAAAAAACTTTGTAGCCCCGCGCCGGAATTGTCGTGCCGTTCGGGATGCGGAACTTTTTGAAATTGTCCACGGTGTTGCTCAGAAACCAACCGCCCATGTCCAGCGGCTGCAGCGTGGTGTTGAACAACTCGATCGCGTCCTCCAGCGGCGGGTCGGTGTGGGTGAGCACTTCGTTGATTACCACATTGGTTAGCGGCAGGTAGTTGGCCGCGCCAGGCGACGCTGTGCCTGAAAATCGCACGATGTTCGCCGTGCCGTCCGGAAATCGTCCTTCCGAAATCCCCGGCGATTGCGCGCTGAAGTCGATGGAATCAATAACCCGAAAAATGGTGTCGTAGAGTCGCAGCGTGCCGCCGTGCTCGTCGAGTCGGAACGGCGTGTGGTGACGTCCTTGCTCCGGTTGTCCGTCGGCCTCGAATTTCACCCAGCCGTGTGGCGAAACGAAACTGAGCGGCGCGATGGAAAAATTCGTCTGGCCGTGGATCGACGGATCGTCGGAGAGAAAGAGGTTGCCGAGTCGCACCGGCAGCGCGTCGAGGTTGAAAATTTCAAACCAGTCGTCGCCGCTGGCCGGATTCGCCAGCCACTCGTTCAAGCGCAGATTCGCGCTGGCCCCCAACGCGGCGGCGGCGGAATTTTTTGTGCCCGGTGTCGGAGTTGTCAGTAGATTCCAATCGCCACCGTCGCGGCCGATCGACTGATCCACGATTTGAAAACCGTATTCGACTGAATCCACCAGTTGCCCCGCCGCGTTAAACAAGAACACGCCGCCGCTCTCGCCGGCCAGCGAGCGTCCGCAATTCAAATCGGCGCCCGGCTCGAAGGAAATCGGGCTTAAACTATCACAGCGGATCACGAGATAGCCGCGCGCCACGAGTTTCGTTCCGGCCGGGAAGAGCCACTCGCCGGGTGATGGCTTGTCCACGCTCAAACTCATGCCCGAAAAATCAAAGACCGTGTCGTTCGGATTGTAGAACTCGATCCAATCGATCACGCGTCCCGTTGCCGGGTCCGGCAGCGACTCATTGCGTGCGAGGACTTCGTTCAAGTACGCCCCGGCATAGGTGCGCTGGTAATTACTGGCGCCGGGACTCGCGCTGTTAGAGAAAATGACGAACGCGCCGTCACCGTCGGGCAGGTGGCCGTATGAAACGTTTTCGCCTTGGGGGCCGTAGCTCACGCGATTAATTTCCGCGCCCGCCTCGTCGGCGAGCACGATGACGCCGCCGCTCGCGGGCAATTTGAAGTCGAGATGCGCCGGGCCGGGTTTTTCATCGGCGAACAATTGCGCGAAGCCGCCCGGCGCGACGAAGGACAGCGAGGTAATCTGGAACAGCGCGTTGCTGGTGCTCAAGTGCAGTCCGCGTAAAGCTACCGGAAAATTTTTGTCGGCATTGAATAACTCGATCCAGTCCTCATCACCTGGCGCGGGGTTGGCCATGAATTCGTTGATGACAAGGCCACTCGACGGCGCGAGCGGGGCGGCTTCGTTTTCACTGCCCGGCGTTGGTCTCGTCAGTTGCCATGTGTCCGCCGCGTCGGTGCGGCCGATGGATAAGTCCGCGAGTTGTAGTCCAAAACTGACGGCGTCGATGCGATTCGTGCGGTCGTCGAACAAGAACAGGCTTTCGCCGCTCTGGTTGAGTGCGAAGCCGCTGTGCAAGCCGGGCGTGTCCGTCGCTGCGTCGCACCACACCACGAGATAGCCGCGCGCGGGAATATTGAGACCGGACGGAAACACAAATTTCCGCGCATCGCCGTCATCGCTCAGGCTCCAGTCCGTGAGCGACACCGTGTTGGAGCCTGCGTTGAATAACTCGATCCAGTCCGAATATTTCGTTCCGTTCTTCACCGACGATACGTTCGCCGCCATCACTTCGTTGAGCCGGACACTGGGCAAATTCGGAATGACATTTGCCGCGCCGGCCGATCCGCCGGCTTGCGCGCTCGCCTGCCAGTTGGCCGGATCGTCCGGATCACCATTCGGGTCGATGATTTCCAGCGAGAATCCTTCGCCGTGCGCGGCCGCAGGCCAGCCCGCGCTGTCTTGATAGTCCACCGAAACGATGGTCTGTCCGGTGCGATCCAGCAACGTGAGCCGCTCGCCGTGGTTCGCCAGACTGCCGCTGAATCTGCCGGCGACCGCCACGCCAGGGTAGCGTTGCGTGAACGCCGCCGGATTTACATCCGAACCCAACACGAGCCGCGCGCCACCCGCGAGCGTCGCGCCTTCGGGAAAACGGAAGCTCACTCCCTGCAAAGTGACTCCGCTCAAATTTATCGGTGCGGCATCGGTGTTCTGCAATTCCATGAACTCGTACGCGTCGTCGCCGGGTGGATCATACATGATTTCCGTGATGCGCAGCGGCGAACGAAGTTCGGCGACTTGAAAGGTGGCTTCGGTCAGTGCGCTCCAATTCGTTCCGTCCAGCGTTCGCGCCTGAACCAGGGTGGCGTTGTCCAGCACAAGAGGTGACGCGGCGGCGTATGTCGCCGCGCTGGCGACGACTTGACTGGTGAAGGGCACGCGCGGATCGAGACCGTTGGTCGTGAAATAAATTATCCCGTTGGTCGCCGCGGTCGTCATCGTGAGGGCGAACCCGCGCGGGACGCGTCCGCCAAACTGCGCGAAGACGGGCGCGTTCGAGGAGCCGATCAAGCCGGCGGCGTTCAAATGGTTCATCAAAGACGCGCGCCGTTTCGGGATCCACGCCGTGCCGATCGTGTCGTCGAAGCCGGCGATCGCCCCACGCAGTGGAGTTTTCAGTTCTTCGTAACGCGCGCGGATTTTTTCGTCCGTCAGGGCGCCGCCGTTGAAAAAATGTTTGTGGACGCGATCCGCGAAGAGCACGCGGAACTCGGGATTGACTTTGAGCTTTTTGTAAATCGTCGCGATTTCCGACCCGCCGGCGAGTTGCGACGTGAGAGTGTTGTGCGTGACCGGATTGTTGAATCCGCATGACCACTCGGCATCCCAGATGTAGAACCGCCACTTGCCATCGGCCACGCGCTCGCGTCCCGCGCGCCAGTTGTTCTCCGGCCAGTCGCCGGTGTCGCCATAGATCAGCGGCAGCAGGTATTCGATGAAGTTGACCAGATCAATGCGGCGCGCGGCTTCGAGGTAATTCGTCTGCGCGGCAAAACTTCGCGCATTGATGATGCTCATCATCGCGTCCCAGGTCGTGGAATTGCCGTCGATCATCTGGCCGAACTGCTCGCGCACGTCCCAAACCCCGCCGCCGCCATGCCATTCCTGGCAAAAGCGTTTTTCAATGCGTTCGCACGGATTGTAGTACTTCACGTATTTGCCGTTGATGAACAGGCTCACAAAATTGCCGTGACTGGCGACCGCTCCGAGATCCGCCGAGAGGCTGCGAATCAATTGGTCGCGCAGAAACGGGTTGTTGGGATCGTTGGAGCCGGCGCGCAAAACGACTTCGTCAAATTCATTCACGACACTGGGCGCAAACCACGGATAAACCAGCCGGCCAGCGCCATAGTCGCTGCGGAAAAACAGCGTGTAGGAAAATTTGTCGCTGGCGTGCATCCGCGGGCGGAAATAATCGCTGGCATGAATGCGAATGCCGCACTCCACCTGAAATCCGCGGTTGTCTTCCGGCCGGATGAACTCGATTGACACCGGCCGCTCCCAAGCGATGCCTTTTTTGATGGGATTGTAGAAATCGTTGGTCTTGTTTTTGACCTTCCAGGTTCCGTCGCTCGCGTAGGTGCCGCCGCTGATGCCGCTGATGCCCGTCCGGCCAACGAGATTGTTCGTGGCCGTCACCAGCGAGAGCACGGGCAAAGCGCGCTGACTGGCCGGCAGATTAAAGAGATAAGTGTGCGTGGCGATTTCCGACGGCAGGGCGTTGCCCTTGAAGGCCGCCGCTCTCACAATGCGAGTTGAACCCATGAAAATCGGCTCCGTGTAAACTGTGCCGTTCGTTTCCGTCGGTTCGCTGCCATCGAACGTGTATCGAATCGTCGCGCCGCGCGTCGAGGTCGAAAGCGTGAGGTTGAACGGCAGCTTGAAGTACCCGCGCTCGACACTGAAATGCACGGGCGCGACCACGCCATCAATATTGCTGGCGCCGTTGGCCGCGCCCGGCGTCGGCGTCTGGTAGTAACGCCACAAGCCCGCGCTGTCGCGGCCGAACGAATAATCAATCCGTTGCTCGGGAAATGCCGGCGCGATTTCACTCACCACTTGACGCGGCGAATCCGGACTGAACAGTCCGAGGTATTCGCCGCTGGGATTGAGTTTGAAATTTGTATGCAAACGGCCGCCAGCAGCAGTGGGACGCCGGTCTTTTCCCGAAGCGAACACGATGAGAAATTGTTTCGGTGCTAGCGTGATTGCCGGAAAACTCCATTGGCCCGGTTCGTCGGGATTGTCCGTGAGCGACCAGCCAGCGAGGTCCACCGCTGCTGTTCCGCGATTGAAAAGCTCGATCCAATCCTCCGCCTGGCCGTCCTCGTCTTTCAAGCCGTTGATGTTTTCGGCGACGAACTCGTTGATGATGACGTCGCCGGCTGACGCGGCCGGCGCGACGGTGTATTGCCATGCGCCGCCCGCAAACCGGTTCGATGACACGGACAAATCGGTGATGCCGTGCCCGGCGGCCCACGCGACTTGGACGAGGCCGTTGCTGACCGACGGAAATTCAAACACGTACGGGCCATCCGCGACGCCGGTGACATTCGTGGCTGGAACACCGTTGACTAAAAGATCCGTCGCCGTGACGCCGCCAACCGGCTCGGTGAATTGCATTTCGATGCGCGCAAGCTGCCTCACCGTCAATCCGGCGGGAGGATGCAGCGCCTGAACCGTCGGCGCGTCGGGATCGATCAGATGGTAGCTCCACGTCGCATCCGCGCCCGTGCCGGCGAAAGCGTTGGGAGGATTCGCCATGTCGGTGATGCCGTGCATCGGGTTCCAGGAAATCTGCACGAAGCCAAACTCCGGCTGCGGGAACGAGAAGGTGTACGTTGCGCCGGCGCCCGTCACGCTCTCAGCCACGTCACTGTTCAACATTAGATCACTGGCATCGATACCGAGCACCGGCTCGCTAAACGTGACCGTGATTTGCGTCAGGCTGCCAATGTCGCCGGGTGCGGGCGAAATTTTCACCACCGCCGGGCCAACATTGTCGCGTGCAATCGCGTCAAGTTCGGCATCGAACACGATGTCGCTGCTCGTCAGGGCGGTGTTGAACACTTGCACGGCCAGCAGGTTCGTTCCCGGCACGAGAAAGGTGTTGAGAGCGGGCAGTGGATAAATCGTGTACGCGACCGGCTCGGGGATGTTCGCGGCGGAAAACGAGTTGAAACGCGGCTCGCCCGCCGGCGCGTTGTTGCGCGCGACTTCGACGCCGTTGATCCAGGCGATGAAACCATCGTCGCAGACGGCGTTTAGTTCGAGGCTCGCGAGTGCGGCGAGATTGTTCACGACGAACGCCTGTCGCAGAAACAGTGTCGAGTATTTGTTCTGCATGTCGGCGACCAGCGTGCCGGTAAAATTCTCGCCGTAGTAAAACGTCGCGGGACCGCTTGGCCACGCGGTGTCGTCAAAAGCGGTTTTACGCCAGGCGGTGGAGTCGGGGGCGGATGCCTCGGTGGTTCCTTTGAAAAACTTCCAGGTGGAATTGGAGGAGACGAGCGTGGCCGCTGAAGCCGAAGAAAGCATGGCCGGCATAAGAGCCAGCCAGTAAATTTTTTCGCCCAACCATTTCAACATGTGCATGCTTGGGCGAGAAGTTACCGTGAAAGCGCCGCGTGGCAACTGCTGAGTCATGCCGGCCCCGGCTGAGAATCCGCACTGAGCAGGCCGTCGTATGAAAACACGCGTGTGCCGATGGCGGCACGCTAAACTTCGTACCCGTCCTCCCAGCCTAGCCAGCAAATTGGGGCGGGATAATTCAAAACCGATCCCCATCACCAGACGCATGGTGTGCGATGGCACTCAGTCGATCCCCAAACAATCCCAGTCGCCGCGCGGCACAATCGAACTGGTGAACAGCCAATGCTAAACGGCCTGCAACGCAGCCAGATCGATCCGCGACGCGATCAAATTGGCATACAGCGGATTCAAATCGATGCGCGACGCCTTCAAAGTTGCGAACAACCCTGCCAAATTCGCGAATAATGAGATCAAATCGATCCGCGACGTTTTCAAAACCGCGAACAATCGTATCAAATCGGCGAACAATGGACTGTGATCGATCCGCGACTGGACATTTTTAACCACTAAAACCTTAATAACGATCCGCGACACGTTATCTGCCCCAAAATCGCCCATTTGCAACATTTCGACCGGGAGGGTAAGCGTCTTCGCGCACCCAGACCTCAAACGGAACGACACGAATTTCACCGATTATCACGGATTCAATCCGTGCAAATCTGTGTCATCCGTGTCACGCCGACTTTGGCCTGCGGCGCTGGACCCGTTTTCCATGGACCCGTTTTCCATTTCGCTCATCGCCAGCGAGTAAACATGCTTCTTGAACGTCCTACAGCCAAAGTGGTGGCGAGCCATCGCACTCCAAAGCAACGGCTCGCCAGAGCCTCGCCCTCCCGGTTTTAAATGGGAGGGCGAACGTCCTCGTGAGCCGAAATTCAGCACCACGGTGTTATATCTTTTCGCGCACCTTGATCAAATTCCGACCTCAAACGAGCGACACGGATTTCACCGATTATCACGGATTCAATCCGTGTAAATTCGTACTAGCCGTGTCAACTCCGACCTTGGACTGCGGGGCGTGGGTTTCCCGTCCTCGCAACCGAAGACGATGTCGCATTGCGAAGCTCTACCAAGTGTTCACGATTCGCGGGATATTTTCCCTGCTTGAAATTGCGCCAAACACGAATCAACCCTTTCACATCATCAATGGCGGTGGGGACGATTTTCACCCGGCTGTCGGGATCATCGGTCCAGCGCACGGGAAGATCGCAGATGCGATAGCCCAGCTTCTCGGCCAGTACCAGTAGCTCGGTGTCAAAAAACCAACCGGTATCTTCCACCAGAGGCAAAAGCTCCTGCGCCGCCTGACGCGTGATGGCCTTGAAGCCGCATTGTGCATCGGAAAACCGGGTGTGAAAGAATGCCTTCACGAGCCAATTGTAACCGCGCGAAATAGACTCGCGCTTGAACCCGCGATTGGTTTGTGACGCCGCCAGCAGCCGGGAGCCGACAGCCAGGTCAAACTGCCCGCTGGTCAAAGATTCGACCAATGGAACATACGCCGATAAATCTGTCGAAAGATCGACATCCATATAAGTGAGGATGTCCGCCTCGCTTTCGAGCCAGACTTTTTTCAGAGCACGCCCGCGTCCTTTTTCATCCAGATGAATAAGTCGGACGTTCCCATATTGTTTGCAGAGATCTTCGGCCAGTTCGTGCGTGCCATCGGTGGAAGCATTGTTGGCGATGGTAATTTGCCAGTGGGGAAAGTGTTGCTCCAATAACAACTGACGCAACCGCTCAATCGTGCCGGCAAGCTGGCTTACCTCGTTGAAGACCGGGACGACGACACCCAGCTTCATATTGGATTCTCGCTTTCAGGTCGATTGCTCACCGGCTCGACCAGGCTCTTTATCACCAATCCGATGGCGGCCAGAATTGGAAACGGCAGCAACCACCGTGGAACTGGCTCTTGACGGAATAAATAAGGAAGATATGTGAACGCCGAGGCAAATTGAATCAAAAGCATGACCCAAAATCCGCGCGACACGTAAAACGCATAGACAACTGATAACACATCCGCTGCAAAGAAGTAGCGCTCGTGCATTCCGGGCAGCAGGAAAGGCGGAAATAGTAATGAAAGCATGGCCAGTGAAACCAACCATTGCGCCTCGCCAAGCCCAGCCGCCGGACCTTCGCAGACCCACAACACAAAGAACGCGGTGGCAGTAACCGTCAAAACAATTCCTGCCAGCCAGAAGATTTCCGGCTGCTGCTCGAATACCCATTGATACCAATTGGTGGCTCCGAGGGTCAGGCCGGACAGGTTTTTTACCCGGCCCCAGTGCCCCAGCACATGCAGCACAGGCCGGCCAGCCAGTATTTCGGGGATGCCCCAGGCGGCATAGACAGTTGCGGGAATCCAAATCTTCTTCCAGGGAAGTCGCCCCGCTACCAACAGGCCGGCAAGCAGCGGACACCAGAAAATGGCTTGCGGCTTTAGCGAACAAGAAAAACCAAAGGCCACGAGCGCCGCTACCGGACGTTTCTCCATGAGATAGAAAAGAGAGGCGAGCAATCCGCCAGTGTACATCATGTCACACTGTCCCCAAAGCGCGCTGTTCATGACCACGGTCGGCAAGAACAAAAAGGCCGTCACGGTGGCCCAAGCCCGGCGGCCGGCCGGGAACTCCCGGCGCACCAGCCACCAGACATACCAAGCCGCCAGGTAATCCGCCGCCACGGAGAAAAGCTTGATCGCGTAAAGCTTGGGCAGCGGCAGCAACGTGCTCAATGACACAAAATACATGTAAAGCGGCGGATAGTTGGCAACCTCTTCCGTCAATTCTCCCAGCCCTTGCCAGCGCCCATGCTGGACGAAGAAATCATACCAATTGCTGAGGAAAAGGTGATAATCTCCACTCTCGAAATCGAAGATGCTCAATCGCAGCAGCATTGATCCGGCAATCGTCACGTAAAGCCAAAGCAATAAACTTGCCTTGGAGCTTTGCCGGGAATCAGGTGGCATGGTTTCAACTTTCAAAGCCTATCGAAAATATGGCTGGAACGGGCTGCCAGCCCGTTTTCGGCGGCAAGCCACCGAAAAGCAGTTGCAATAGGGAGCGCGACCGTCCCGGTCGCACCAGTCGGCGTCCCGCCGACTGGACTCTGCCACATTCACTGCGAACTGAAAAATGCCACCGTCCGGCGGTAGGAAGCGGTAGGAAGTTGTCGTCGGGACGCCGATAACAACGGGCGAGACGCCATGCGCTCCCCAAACAACCTGAATCGCTCCAACTTGGCAGATCTCGTCTTGCCGTGCTCCCGCCTGCCAAAGACAGCGAGAATTCAGAATTATTGCGCTTTAGTTGCCACATTCTCTGGATGCTCTTTTGAAAATGTTCGCCAGCCGTACCAAAAATAGCCGATCAAGATTGCGTAGAACAAAGCCACCGACGCGAAAGGCGGCAAGCCCAATACCATGCCGAGGTTGGGGGAAAACTCACCTTTCAAGAAAAGCGGGATATGCAAATCAAACAAAGGGTTTGGATGAAAACCAAAATTGGGACAAGCATCGGTGAGTGTCGCCAAAGTTGTGATCAAGATTGAATAGATAACAAACACCATGCCGATTTTGGGAAATCGTTGAAGTCCAAAAGCGCAAGGGAAGGCGAGTAACGGAAGAATTGGCGCCAAATATCTCGGCCCTAGAGTTGCTCCAGCAGGCCAATCCCAAACTCTCCCCGAGATTACTACAATGTGCAGCAGTGGAGTTGCGTAAGTTAGCCAGAATAATCGCGGAAATGTCTTAAGCATCCTTGAGTACCCCAGCAACGCACATAACAAAAAAGGGCTCCAGAAAAACAAACCGCGCGCGGAACCAAAAGTAAGGTTGTATGCTACAATTGCGCTTGGCATGCCAATTGCATATAGCCCCTTTTTCATTTCGGGAAATGAAGCCTGATAACTATAAGGTAGAACAAATGGAGAACCAACTGTAAACCAACTATAAAGTGGTACTAAAGATAACGGAACAGCTAGCCCTAACCCAATCCAGAAATAATCTCTCCAATTGCAACCTAAGATAGCGACGCAAGAACATACAATAACAATCGCAGAAGTGTACTCACTATTCAACGCCCACCCGAAAGCAAAACCCGCTAGCATGAGCCATTTTGATTTCTCATTCAAAATAATTACTCGGTGGCTAAACCCAAATAGCTCAGGTCTTATTTGGCAGAGAGCAAAAAGCGCGATGGCGATGCAAGCAACAACATGCGCGTGCGAAAACAGGAGCGTAGAGTAAGGTAGGGGTGCCGCACCAAACCATATTGCCGAGGCCGTAAACCAACCAACTATTGATTGCGTAAATTGTTCAAGCAGCAGCGACATTGTTAAGAGTCCGTATGCTACGAGGATAGCAATCCCACCACAAGCAGTCCAACTGGTAATCAACCAGCCATTATTGGATTCGAGAATTTCGTGGGTGACTTGCAAATACGCGCAACCAGTTATGAATCCCGGAACGGCTAACGCAAGTGTGCCAGGCGCTTTATCGCTATAGTAATGTCCACGCGCAAAAGCAACATCTGGTGTGTTAGTAGCCCATCCGTCAATGATTAAGCCAGATCCAGAAACTATGGCATGCAAACAATCTAGCCGTGAAATTGGTGATGGCGCATTGAATTGCGATTGATGAACAAATATTAAAAGACAATACCCGAAAAAAAACAATACAATTCGAGCCTGAAAAGAATTAGTCTCAAAACCCAGCCGAGTTCGATATGCTACTATATCAACATCATTTACCACAAAAAGAACTTAAACGCGCAAATTCTTAAATTGGTACCCATATAAAAAGCGACAAAAAAGCATTGCCGCACACCGCCTATGCGCGATGCGTCATGCGCCTAACTGTGATTAAACACGCTTCGAGTTTTGCATCACCTCGATAACGGCAACTCAAAGCTCCCGTTAATGTTTTGCTCGCGGTTGGCCAATTATTGCGAAAAACGGAGTTAAGCTGGAACGATTCGTCTGGAAGGGCAGCGCGAGTGCATCGCCAATTGGTTTTGAGCATAACCATGGGACCAAAGCGTACGATTGCCGATGGAAGAAATTTGCGGCGGGACACTGCGCCCTCCCAAACGAATCATAGTTCCGGCTAAGGTAAATCATGTCCGCAAACACAATGCGTCCCGCCACAATGATAGTTGTCAGTCACAACGCATGGAGTGCTTGTGCAGCCAGAAGTGCACCAAGTGACAAAAGCAATAGCAAAACAATCATAGCACTTTGACTGCTGCATGCATAGCGTAGGTGGACAATCCGCCTGACAATTCGCAGAATAAGTGACCATGAAGTAAGATTCACAGAGATAAAAAACATCCGCTTGCAGATTTACTGCGAGGCCAAACAGAGCGGCCACTAGCAGAATGCCTTTAATTAGTTTAATTTTAGTCTTCATATCGATTCGGTGTTTTTTTGTTAGTTGACTTGCTACATTCGCGGCGCGATCTTGCACCGTGAAATTCTTAAAAACCTGCACCTCATGTTGGGCCGATCACATTGTCTACCTTAATTGAGTTTGTCTTTGCCTACTGGTTGCGCTTCGGTGGGTTTGTTTCGTTTCCAAAACATGTATGGAACCAAGGCAATCAAGCCAAGAAACATGGTAATCGCCAGCCATTTTTTTAGATTTTCAATCGAATAGTTGATTCGATAGCTTGCCATGGAAATAGTCCTAAATTGCTTTGCAAGTACAACGTCATTTGTCTCTGGCCACACATTGGTTGGTCCTAATGAATATCGGATCTCATTTAGTGTGTGTTGATGATCACGCATGCGGAAGCGAGAATCTTCTACCAAAGCCCGATATGGCAATATCGGCTGCAAGGAAACTGCGCTCTCCATTAACGTCAAATTTGTTACCGTAATCGTATGGAAAAATGGGGCATTAGTGCGGTAAGGGTCGTATCTGTTCAAAACAAATTCAAGAGGCACATCCCAACCATGGAAATTAGTTGAAGCTCTTAACTCGTGCCGTGCGATCAAAAATCCCTCAGGAAAAGCGGTCTTACGTAATTGCAGTTGTTCTTTTAAGTCTTTAGCAGTTGCTGCATCCTTTGGCGCATCCAGTTCCGGTCGATCCAACTCCGCAGCTTCCCCCAAGTCGAAGGAATGATCTCGATAAAAACTCACTTCACGTGCAGTATACGGTGGTGCCGAGTCAGCCTTATAGTCAAATCGAAAACCATATGCCAATAAGGAAACTCTGGGAGATTTCCAAGGCAAAGGAATAGATGTTGTCTTTAACGCACGTAAATAACCTCCGCCAAGAAACCCAATCCAAATAACTCCTCGTCCGTCGTCCGGAAAATTCGGCACAAGTGGCATTGAGCCGGTTGAAACGTATGCTGGGTAAGGTATAAACTCAGCGCCGTCGTTAGAGTCGCCTTTTGGATTACGTTCTTCTCGGACATAGTAACAGTCTTTTCCGTCATAAGTTAAAACCGTACGCGCTGTGGACCCCACCGGGCTGCCAAACTTAGAATCGGAGGAACGAGAGTATCGATCTGCGAAATCTTCAATCTCTAAACGCCATCTTCCATCCAAAAACACGGAAATGTGGAAGTAATTTGTAAAATTACGTGTTGGGTCTGGAAACGGCTTTCCTTTGAATAAAATCATCACTCTTTGAATTCCCTCGGCTACGTAACCTTTAGCATCTATATCGCCAGCAACGAGTGTTGAGTGACACAGTAAAGTCAATAAGGTAATCAATGTAAAGGTGTTGTAATGCAAAATACAACTAAGCATTGACGTGACCAAATTACGTTTCTTGTTGAGCATGTTTTGTATCGTTAGGGTCATTTCCGCATACGAAAAGATGAGACATAAGCAAAGTTGTGCTCCCTGCAAAAAGAAAAAAAGTCAGAAAAATGGGAACTTGATGCGCCCAAGCTTCCGACACTCCGGCCCAATCCAATACACTGCCTAAGCAAGTGCAGGGTTTACGATAATTTAGCGCCCACAAGCTCAAATGATAAACTGCAAAAACTCCACCAAGCCAAAGAATGAGGAGTTGACGTTTCTGGAAACTAGTGAGCGACAATAATTGTGCGGCCACCGCAAGCTCAAGGAGGCTTGCCAAGGTAAGCATGTGCCTGTTTTTAAGAAATGCCAATAATGGATCGAATTGTTCCAAATAACGTGCACTTTGAGTAATTGAAATTAGTTTTAAAACTGCTGCGATTATCAAAATCATGACAACTGCTCTTGTAAAAATTGGCTCTGAAGCGATGATCTTATTGACAACACACCGTCGATTCATATTAGCTTCGTCTCATTGAGACTAGATCCGCGACCCTTGTTTCGCAGGCAGGTATTAGCCCGGAGTTCAGTGCGCGCTACGTAACTACTTTCTCGACTATTTTGCTTGGCTGAAATCATCGACGTTGGAAACGCCTTGTTGTAAGTGATGCAAGTCGGTCAAGTCAGCAGCATTCTCTGCCCTTTTCCAATAACTTTGCTTTTTCTTGAATTGCTTTGGCCATTTCCACTTCCATTTCTCGACGTGGCCGTCAGCAAAGGAAAGTACACCGACTTGGCAGTGGCGATCAGCAGGCATGTTGACCCAGCGGTCGTCGGGGCTCGGCCAAACGAGAAAATGGGCGTCGTCAATGCTGTCTTCCTGTTCGTCGATAAAGACAAAGATTTTGGATGTCTCTTGAACTTCGCTGAGGCGTTGCACGGTGGTTTGAATTTCGTTGGTGCGCCCGCCCCAATTGCCGTTCATGGAGTAACTGCGGGTGCGAAGCCGTCCGGTGGATTTGCCATTTAGCAGGGTGACTTTGGATTTGTCGCCGGGGCAATGGTAGCTCTGAAGCGAGCGGTTGTAGTCGTACTTAAACAGCAGCCCTTTCTCGATATTGCTGGTGTCCGGGTCATGCGGGGCGCTGCTGCTGCCAATCCATGAATCTGGCGTGCTGCGCCAGGCGCCGGGAGTTAACTCAGAGCGGTTGGGCGGGACGACGCCATTGAAGTCATCCACGTACATGAGCCAGCAGGTTTGCAATTGTTTGAGATTATTCAGGCAACCAACGCCCGTGGCGCGTCCCTTGGCCCCAGCCAGCGCCGGCAGGAGGAGTGAAGCCAAAATGCCGATGACCGCAATCACGACCAGCAGTTCAATCAAGGTAAAGCCCATCCCGCGCTCGGGTGCGAAAACAAAGCCGGCAGAAAAGAATTTGGGCAATTTGCTCACGGATTTCGTCGAGTTAGGCTTTTTCTTGATGGGCAGTATGGGCAATTTTTGAACGGAGGCAAGAATTCAGAATATGGATTAAGTATGGATACGGGCAAATTGAAGCGTGCCGCAAAGAAGCACAAAAGGCGCAAGACATGGACACGGATTTCACAGATTGCCACGGATTCAGGCCGTGCTTTGTTGAGAACTCGCGGATAGAAAATCCGCGCGCCGGTTATTCCAAACCAAAGAATTTGCTAACGGCGGCGGCGCGGCTGTGGACGCCCAGCTTGGCCTGAATGTGGCGCATGTGGCTTTGCACGGTGCTGAGTTCGGTGCTAATGGCTGCGGCAATCTCTTTGTCTGATTTGCCTTGTATCAAATGGGACATGATCTCTTGTTCGCGGGAAGAAAGCGCAGGGTGTGCCAGGGGTTTTGACTTGCGAAGACTGAAGACCAACTCCGTGATGGCGGCTTCGGACAAAGCCACACCGCCCCCGGCGACCAGCCTGGCGGCGCGTTTGAATTCGTCAGTACTACCGGGCTTTTGAATAAAACCCGCGGCCCCCGCCATGAGTGACTCCAGGATGAGTGGCTTTTCCAAGTAAGCCGTAAGCATGATGATGCCGAGGTCGGGCAAAGCAATTCTAAGCCGTCGTGTGCATTCGATGCCGGACATGCCCTTCATACGGATGTCCATGAACACGACATCGGGCGGGTTCCGAGGAACGAGTTGGAGCGCTTGCTCGCCACTGGAATAGCCGCCCGTCCATTCAAATTGGTCAAAGGCTTGGAACAATTGTCCGAAGCAGGCAAGCGTGCCCGGATCATCCTCCACCATTGCCACTTTGATGATGCGGTCCGGTTGTTGAGTGGTGTGGTTGTCCTTGGTTTTGAGCTGGTTCATGGTGTTTTGTCCTCCTGTTTTGTCCTCCTGTTTTGTCCTCCTGTTTTGTCCTCCTGTTTTGTCCTCCTGTTTTGTCCTCCTGTTTTGTCCTCCTGTTTTGTCCTCCTGTTTTGTCCTCCTGTTTTGTCGTTACTTTTGATTAGCGCATGGACTATTTGATTGATGCTTGCTCGCCGTCTTTTTTCTCTGGTGGATGCAATTGGATACCACAAAGTTTGAAATTGACAAGTCAAGACTTGATTAGTCAGGCGCAAGCAGGAGGCCGACGGCGTGACGCCGGCGGCAGCACGCAAGACGCGTGCGCTCCCCATTTTCAATTGCTGCGCGGAAATGAAAGCAGGCCGGAATTCGCAGTTATTTTTTGCTAAAGCAGTTTTGGCGTCTTGCCAATGAAGCAAAAAGAACGAAGTGAACGAAGAAAACAATCAAAGTTATGGCTGAAAATACCACTCCCACACCGGCACCGGGTAGCGAACCCGCGAAGAACAAACGCAAACGCGAGTTGCTCAATCAGGCGCAAATCCAGGCGCTCACCAAGGCCGATCAAATCTGCACTTGGGCGCTGAAAGCCGCCTACGCCCCGGCCCTGGCCAATCGCGAAATTTCCGCGGCGTTCGTCACCGATTTGCAGGACGACATCATTGCCGCGCGGCAGAGCAGCGCGCTCGCGGTGCAGAGCACCACGAGCAAGCAAACCGCCACCGGCGGCGAGACCACGGCGCAGGAGACGCTGCGCAAGGCGTTGCAGGAAGTGCAGACCGCCGCCAAGCAAAAGTATGCGCTCACGGATCGCACACAATTGCGCGATTATTATGTGGGCACGCGCATTGATGCGAACCGGCCGCAACTCGAACAGGTTTCCCAGGCGATTATCAGCAAGCTGGGCGGCGACACGCTGCCGGGCATCACGGCGGCGAAGATCACCAATCTCGTCGGTCTGCGTCAGGCTTACATTGACGCGGACACGTCGCAGGGCGACGCACAGTCCAGCGCCTCGCAGACGCGCACGCAGCTTGGATTGGCGGTGCAATCGATCACCAAGCGCCGGTTGACGATTCAACTGGCGGCGGGCGCGGAATGGCCGCACACCGATCCGGCCAACGCCACCATCCGCAAGGCGTTCGCCCTGCCGGCGAACAAGCCGTTCAACGTGTAAATGGGTGGGGCGAGAAGTCACTGCCAAAGCAGTGCAAGGCAACTGCCGGGTATTCCCGTCTCCCGATGAGAGTGGTAATGATGTGTTCATTCCCCGGCTCTCCCAGTCAGCAAGTTCTCGGAACATTCATGCCGCACGTCGTCGCGCGCGGGCAATCGCGCCTAGCCCCCGTTTGCAGGCGCGGTGGAAAGCAAAGTTCCCGGTGACTCCTTCAGGCTTGGACCTCGGCGATTTAATCCCGGCCGCCATTTGTCGATAGAGAAGCGAGCACTCACGAGACGGGTGCCGTGCTTAAAGATATGACTACTGAAATCGAACCAACAACGAAACCGAACGGAATTGGCCGAAACCCTGCGCGCGAGTTTGTGCGTCCCGCGATCACGGAGGAACTCGCCGTGTTGAACTGGCCGGAAGCGCTGCGGCGCGTGGACGGCGACGATCAGTTGCTTGGCGAAATGGCGGGATTGTTCCTCGGCACCTATCCGGATCAATTTGCCAAGATTGCCGAAGCCATTGAGAACAGCGACGCCGGCAGCTTGGAAATTCACGCGCACACACTCAAAGGCACCGCACGCGTTTTTTGTGCCGAAGGCGTCGTCACGGCTGCGGCCAACTTGGAACAAATGGCCGAGCAGAAATCCTGGCCGCCCACGCTCGACGCCCTGGAGCGATTGCGCCAGGAACTGAGCCGGATGCGGCCAGCCCTCCAGAAAAAGACACTCCCCGCAGCGGCAAAGTGAGGATTCGTCGCCCGCCCGCGATTACAAACCATGACTCCATCCGTTGATCGCCGTTGCGTTCTGGTGGTCGATGACGATCTGATTTCCCGGCGCTACATCGAACGCAGTCTTGAAAAATTTGGCTACGAGGCGCGACTCGCGACTGGCGTGCTGGAAGCGCAGGCCCTGATGAACGAGATCGGCTTCGCGAAATTCGACTGCGTGCTTACGGATTTCCAGATGCCGGAACACAACGGCCTCGTCTTGCTCAAATGGCTCCAAAGACACGCGCCCGAATTGGCGGCAATTTTGATTACGGCCACCGGCGAGAAAGACATCGTGACGCAATCCTTGCGCGGTGGTGCCTGTGATTTCCTGGACAAACCGGTGGAGTCAACCCGGCTGCGCAGCTCGATCGCGCGCGCCATCGAACTCACCGATCGTCGGCGCCATCTGGCGGCCACGGAGTCCGCCGCGCTCGAAATCGGTCGTGTGCAGCAACGCATGATTACGCCATGCCTGGCGAAGCATCCGTCCAGGATGAACTATTTTTTCCACCCGAAGCATCAGGCGGGTGGCGATTTCATCACTGCGTTCGAGTTGGGCGACGGTCAGGTGCTCGCGCTTGCGGCGGATGTCTCCGGTCACGATCTCAAGGCGGCCTTCGTGTCGGCGTACTTCCAGGGCATTGTGCGCGGGATGATTGAACGCAAAACTCCCGTGCGGGAAATCTTCGATTTCTTCAACCGCTTCTTGATCAAAGAATGGAACATCGTCGATCCGGCGTGTTCGGATTCCGCTTCGTCCATGACTTCGCTCAGTGTTTGCGGCGTGTTGTTCGACGAGCGCCAGCAGATCGCCACGCTCAATAACAGTGGATTCCCGTCGCCGCTCCACATCGACGACGCAGGCGTGGTGAATTGGATTGGACACGGCAGCAGCCCGCTCGGCTGGTTCGATGACTCCTTGCCGAATGCCACCACGGTTCGCACGGATCGCGGTGGCTGTCTTTATCTCTGGAGCGATGGTCTGGAAGATTTCGCGCTGGCGTCGGGCCTTTCGCCGGCGGCGGTCGCTTTTCGGCTGTTCCGCGCGACAGACGTGGCCGAGCGCCGGCAATTGCTCGCGTTGGTGGGCGATGACATTTCCATCATCCGCTTCGATCTGAATCAGGGGGACCAGCTTGGGACTGGCTTCCAACCGCTTGTGGCTGAGAAATACGCCGGGGATAAAGCGCACGCCATCAACGCACTCCAGGCCGGATGGGAAAAGAGTTTACGCTATGCACTGCCGGGCTTACCGGAAGACAAACTTTTCGATTTGCTGCTGTGCGCGCGCGAAGTATTGCTGAACGCGATGCAGCACGGTTGCGGCGGGCGGGCCGATCAGTTTTGCAGCCTGCAAGTCGCGTGTGATGCGGTCAGGCAAACCATGCGCGTGCGAATCACCGATCCCGGCCCCGGTTTCGAGGATGCGTATCTGGAGAAAACTGAAGCGACCACCGACGCCTTCAAGCGGCACTGTGGATTGATCCTGGTGAAAAATCTGCCGGATCGGGTTTCCGTGACTGAAAGGGGAACGTCGATTTGCATGGATTTTGTCTTCCCGGCGAGTTTTGATCTCAAAGCTGCCTGACAAATTTCAGAAGCAAGTTTGAATGAATAGCAGAACAATGATCGCGCACACACTTGAATCCGCAGCGGGCCGCCTGAACCTCACCATTCCTGGCGACATCCTCAGCACAAGCACGGAAATTTTACAGCAGGAAATCTTCGGGGTCCTCGAATCGGCTCCGGTCAGAACTGCGTCGTTGACCTCGCTCAACCTTGATCTCACGGCGGCCAAAATGGTGGATTCAGCCGGCTTGAACCTGCTGGTGGCCATCATCAAGTGGGCGAAGAGTCACAAGGCCGAGGTTGGCGTGGCGATCAGCAGCGCGAACATCCAACGCACGTTTGCGTTCACGCGCCTCGACCAGCAGATCGAGTTGACGAAGGTCTGACGCGAGTTGTTTTCCGGGAGCCGTGTCTCACGCGCTGCGCGTCTGACGGAATTTGTCCAAGCCCACCGCGAGGATGATCACGACGCCGATGATGATCTCCTGCATGTAGGTCGGCCAGCCCATCTGATTTGAGCCATTGCGCAGCACCGCCATGATCAGCGCGCCGATCATCGAGCCGAGGATGCTGCCGGTGCCGCCGTTCAAGCTCGCGCCGCCGATGACGACCGCCGCGATGATGTCGAGTTCGAGCCCGATGGCGACTGTCGGATCTCCCTGCGTCAAACGCGAAAGCTGCATCAATCCCGAGAGGCCGAAGAACAATCCAGCGAACGAATAGATCAGCGCCTTGTGCAATTGCACGCGGATGCCGCAGAGCCGCGCCGTCGCCTCGTTCGATCCGATGGCGAAGATGTAACGGCCAAAAACTGTCTGCCGCAGAACGACGGACATGACAACTGCGAGGCCGATGGCGATCCACACGCCGGGCGGCAGCGGAAAAAGCTGCGTCGGTTCTTCGAGTCCCATGATCGCGTTGATGGAAGTCTCGGGCGAATTGACGGTCTGATTTCCTGCCAGCCATTTCGCCGCGCCGCGCCCGACGCCCATCATTCCCAACGTCACGATGAACGGCAACATGCGGAAGCCCGCGATCACCGCGCCGTTGACCAGCCCGATCACGCCGCCGGACAAGATCGTGATCAAGGCCGCCACCGCCGGGGAAAAACCTTTCACGAGCAGCGTCGCACCCACGACGCTCGCGAGCGCCACCGCCGAACCGACGCTCAGATCAATGCCGCCGCTCACGATGATCATCGTCATGCCCAGCGCGCCGATGGCGACGATGACGGTCTGCGTGAGAATGATTTTGAAATTCGCGCCCGTCAGAAAAAACGACCGCACTTCAGAACTCAACGAGAACAATCCGATGACGAGCAATAGTCCTAAGAACGGGCCTACTGAATTGAGAACAGATCCGACTGAACTCGCCACGGATGACGAATCGAGCGCCAGCTTTGATAGGTCTCCACGATCAGCTCCCAGTAAGCCAACGCGAATACCACGGCAGCGCAACGCAGTCGTGGCTTTGCCGTTCAGAACAAGCAAACAAATCAAACCAATGAGTGGAATTGCCGAGAAGATTGCATAGACCAGTGCAAATGAGGGGTGCAATATTTTGGCAAGTCTATACATCAAAACCAAGCTGATAACGCCTGTGATGGCAGCTTCAACTTGTATTAAGTTGCGCGGTAAACTGGTGGCACCAAGCGAAACGCCAAGCACAAAATTAGCGGCAAGCAACCAGATAATCGCTTTTTGAAGCTTCGCTATCTCGAACATCTGTGTGTCGTTGTGTCGAATTTTCTCCACTCTATCTTATCCGGGAATGCTTCAGGTAGAAAACTTACCACTTCGTTTGAAGTGGCTTTTGGGTAGTCAATGTAAGTTAGTTGCTTGAATTTCGCGAACGCGCGATGAGAAATGCCAGTCTTTGTCGCAAAGAAGTTTGCTCCAGAATATTTCGAGGGCACATTTACGAGAATTCTAAATTTTCACTCTGTCCAATTGCAACATTTATGATGCTGTGTTCCGTCCACTCGGACGCCGGGCGCGCGGCCACGAGCACGCCGCGGCACATGACGCCGATGGTGTCGCACACGCCGAGCAACTCTGGCAAGTACGAGCTGACGAAGAGGAGCGCCTTGCCCTCGGCGGCGAGCTGGCCCATGAGTTTGTAAACCTGCGCCTTGCTGCCCACGTCGATGCCGCGCGTCGGCTCGTCGAGCAAAAGAATTTTCGCCTCGTGATGCAGCAACCGGCCGATGGCGACCTTCTGTTGATTGCCGCCGGACAATTCGCCGATGGCCTGCGCCGGCCCTTGGGCGCGCACGTCGAGCCGCTGCATCCAATCGCGCGTGGCCTGGCGCTGCGCGCGGCCATTGATCAAACCGAACTTCGTGAACGGCGCAAAGCGCGTCACTGTGAGATTGTCCGCGAGGCTGCGGTTGAGCATCAAACCTTCCTCCTTGCGGTTCTCGCTCAACAAACCGATGCCTTGCGCGAGCCGCTGCGTGGGCGTGCGACGCGTGCTCGCCGCGCCCTGCACGAAGACCGCGCCGCCGTCTAGGCGATCCAAACCGAACGCCGCGCGCAGTGTCTCCGTCCGCCCCGCGCCGATGAGACCGGCGACGCCGAAAATTTCGCCCGCGCGCAACGTGAGGCTCACGGAACGCGGCTTCGTTCGCCCGGCCACTTCGCGCAGTTCAAACAACGGCTCGCCGAGCGAATGCGGCGTGCGTGGATAAATATCCTGAATCTCGCGTCCCACCATCAGTCGGATGATGTCCTTCAAATCCGCCGACGCCATCGCCCCGGTGCCGACGCTCTCGCCGTCGCGCAGCACCGTGAAGCGGTCGCAGATGCGCCGGCATTCCTCAAGAAAATGGCTGATGTAAATGATGCTCACGCCGCGCTGCTTGAGCCGGGCAATGGCGGCGAAAAGATTTTCCGTGTCCACCTGCGTGAGGCTGCTCGTCGGCTCGTCCATGATGAGCACCTTGGGCTGATGCACGAGCGCCCGCGCGATCTCGACGATTTGTTGCTCGGCAATCGTGCGCGTTTTGACTGGTGCCTCAAGCGGAATGTTTTCGTGATGCAACTCGGCCAGCGCGGCGCGGGCGAGTTCACGGCGGCGCGGGCGATTCAACCAGCCGAACTTCGCCGGCTCTTCGCCGAGTAAGATATTTTCCTCGACACTCAAATGCGGCGCGAGAATCAGCTCCTGATAAATCATCGCGATGCCGCAGCGCCGCGCGTGCAAGGGATCATCCGGCACGAACGCCTCGCCATCCAGTTCGATGCTGCCGGCATCGGGCGTGTACGCGCCGCTGAGGATTTTCATCAGCGTGCTCTTGCCCGCGCCGTTTTCGCCGATGAGCGCGTGGACTTCCCCCGGCGCGACTTCGAAGGACACGCCCCGCAGCGCCCGGGTCGCGCCGAAGGCTTTTTGCAAGCCGGACATTCGGAGACGCGTCGCGCTCATGGCTCGGTGAAACCGATCTTCCTCATCAAGGTAGCGAAGCGCGGATCGGATCGAAGATTCTTCGCTTCCGGGTCCAAGCGGAACCACGCCAGCGCGTCGGAGCGTTCCTGGTAGGCCTTCTCCAGCCACTCGAACGCCTTGTCCTTGTCCCCGAGTCCGGCATAGATATAGACGCGTGCCATGCGCGATACGTATTGCTGTTTTTCCATCACGTCCAAGCTCTGGAGTGCTTTCAATGCGTCCGAACGGCGGTCGGCAACCGCATAGCCGTAACCGAGGTATCCCAACGCAAACGGATTGTTCGGCGCGACACGGCGAGCGATTTCCAATTCTTCGATGCCGCGTTGCTGCATTCCTTTGATCAGGTACGATCGCCCTAAGAAACTGCGCACCCAACCAGCGTTGAGGTCAAGTTCCACCGCCTTGGACAATTGCTGAATCGCCTGATCGCTGCGGCCGGCAAAAAGGAATGCCCAGCCCAGATACCAGTTTGCCATCGGTGAAAGGGGATCGATCTCCAGTGCTCGCCGACCCTGATCGTAGGCTTCGTCGAATCGTCCCATCCCCACCAGATACTCCGAGTAAAGTGAATGGCTCTGGGCCGATTGCGGATTGAGAGCCAGCGCGCGCTGAAACTCTTTCTCCGCGGCTGCCCAATCCCAATCGTAATGGTAATGAACCATCCCCAGCGACGCGTGGGCCTCGGCCAGAGTGTCATCGAGTTCGATGGCTTTCAGCGCGGCGTCCTTTGCCTTTGAAAAGGCTTCGCGCGGTGCGATCAAAAGATCCGCGGCAAGCACGAAATTGTCAGCTACCCCGGCATAAGCCAGCGCAAAGCGAGGATCCTTCTCGATGGTTTGCTGGAAAAAACCGATCGCCTTCTTGTAGCCGTCTTCCGTGAACTTCTCGTAATAGTAGCGCCCCTGCCGGTAGAGGTTGTAGGCTTCGAGATTCTCCGTCGGTTTCTGGTCCAACCGCTGCCTGTCCTCGCCGAGCAGACGGATCTTCAACGTCGCGGCCACTTGCTGCGCCACTTCGCTGCGCACCGCAAAGATGTCCTGCATCTCGCGGTCGTACGTGTCCGACCAGAGATGGTTGCCGTCCGAAATTTTGATGAGCTGCGCGGTGATGCGCAGCTTGTTGCCCGCCTTGGCCACACTGCCTTCGAGCAGATGGCTCACGTGGAGTTGCTCGCCGATTTTCTGGATGTCTTCGTTCTTGCCCTTGAACGCGAACGACGACGTGCGGGCCTTGACCTGCAAGCCGGTGATCTTCGACAGCGCGGTGATCAACTCCTCGCTGATGCCGTCGCTCAAATACTCGTCAGCCTTGTCCGCGCTCATGTTCACGAACGGCAGCACGGCGATGGATTTCTGGTCGGTGGCGGGTGCGGCACTCGGTAGTGTGGATGAACTTGAAGCATTGGTCGAGGACGACGCAATTGACTTCGTCTTCAGCCCGGATTGATGAACGAGCCACCAGCCGAGTCCGACCGCGAGCAACACGACGGCGGCGACCGCAACCAACTTCAGCACACCCGCGCCGCTCGGCGGGACGCCTCGCCTTGTGTCCGCATTGAATTGTTCCTTTTGCCATTTTCCTTCTGCCTTGGCTTCTTCCCACGGCAGCACGATGCGAAACAAATCCATCGCCACCGAGATGTTTTTCAACTCGGTCGGGGCGAGCTTCTCAAAGCGTGCCTCCAGCGCGTTGCGAATCTGCCGCTCGACATCCATCGACACGCAAATCCCGCCCGCCCCCGCCAGTGGCTCAATCCGCGAGGCGATGTTCACCCCATCGCCGTACACATCGCCGCCCCGATGCACCACGTCCCCGATGTGAATGCCGATCTTGAGTTCAACCAGTCGCTCCGGCGAAACGTCGTGGTTGCGATGCGCGAGCGCGCGTTGGATCTCGATGCCGCATTGCGCGGCCTCCAGCGCACTGTGAAACTCGACGAGGAAGGCATCACCGATGGTCTTGATCTCGGTGCCGTTGAACTTCGGGAAGAGCGGACGCAACAGCGCGCGATGTTCTTCGAGCAACTCCTGCGCGAGTTTCTCGTTGCGTTGCGACAGCGCGCTGTAGCCCACCATGTCCGTGAACATGATCGCGGCCAGCTTGCGTTGTTCGGTGTTGGCTTTGGGCATCTGCGCGCCATTAGACCAAACACGGGCGTTTGACACAAACGCAATTCGCCCGAACCGAATCCGGCCTGGTTCGTCTGCAATTGCGCATTGAAGATCGCTGTGTCGTGTCTGACGCTGGGCACGCATGAGCGTCGGAAAAGCAAAGTTTGATTATGATGTCGCGGTCATCGGCGGGGGCAGCGGCGGCTACGCGGCGGCACGCACGGCCTCGAGTGCCGGCTTGCGTGTCGTGGTGATCGAGGGCGGCGAAGAAGTGGGCGGGCTGTGTATTTTGCGCGGCTGCATGCCGACGAAGGCGTTGCTTTATGCGGCCGAGGTGCTCCACTTGAGCCGGCAGGCGGCGACGTGGGGCATCGGGACGAGCGCGGTAAAGTTCGACTTTGCGGCGGTGATGGCGCGCAAGGATCGGCTGATTCACGAGTTCGCGTCCTATCGCCGGCAACAACTCATGGACGGACGGTTTGAATTCCTGCGCGCGACGGCGCGGTTCCGCGATCCCCACACGCTGTCCTTGAGCACGGGCGAAAGAATCACGGCCGGGCATTTCGTGATCAGCACCGGCTCCGTCGTTGCACCACCGCCATTGCCGGAGTTGGCGTCCCTCGGCTACCTCACGAGTGATGAAGCGCTCACGCTGAAACAACCGCCGAAGTCGTTGATCGTGCTCGGCGGCGGCGCGGTGGCCGTCGAGTTCGCGCAATTCTTCGCGCGCTTTGATGTGAAGGTGACTTTGATTCAGCGCGGCGAGCAACTCCTGCGCGATTGCGACGACGATGCGGCTCGTGAATTGGAGAAAGTTTTCCGGCGCGAAGGAATCGACGTGTTTACGAAGACGACTTTGGCGGACGCCGGGCGCGACAACGATTTGAAATTCGTTTCGTTTACTCACGAAGGACGGATTACGCGTGTCGCCGCGGAGGAAATTTTGTTCGCGCTCGGGCGAGTGCCGAACACGGCATCGCTCGAACTCGCAAACGCGGGTGTGGCGACGGAGCGGGGCCGCATCGTGACGAACGCGCGGATGCAGACGAACGCGCCGCACATCTATGCGGCGGGTGATTGCACCGGGCCGTACGAAATTGTTCACATCGCGATTCAGCAAGGCGAGATCGCGGCGCACAACATCGCGAACCCAAGGCAGCCACGCGAGATCGACTATCGCTTACTCACAAGTGTCGTCTTCACCGAGCCGCAAATTGCCAGCGTGGGTTTGACGGAAAAGGCAGCGCGTGAGCGGGGAGTTCCGCACTTCGTGGCGAGTTATCCGTTCCACGATCACGGCAAGTCCATGATCATGGAAGCGCTGGATGGTTTCGTGAAGTTGCTCGCGGACCCAGTGACGGGTGAGATTTTGGGCGGCGTGTGCGTCGGGCCGATGGGCGGCGAACTCATCCACGAAATCGTCGCCGCGATGCACCGGCGCATGACGGTTCACGAACTGGCAACGATGCCGCATTATCATCCTACGCTCGCGGAGATTTGGACTTATCCGGCGGAGGAACTGGCGGCGGAAATTAACTCGCAGACACCGCGAGTTTGATTGGATCGATTTTTCCAGCGAGCAAATTGCGCGCAGAAAGCAAGTTGTTTGGCTCCATCAAAGAATTGTCAGCAAATCTTCCCGGCCCGACCAATCGATCAATTGCCTGTCTTGGCGCGATAAAATCGGTCGGAAAGGTTGCGCGCGGTCAGGTCGATCACGCCGGCCGTGTTTGCTGCCAGATTTGTGGCCAGAAGATCAATCCAGTTGGTCAAATCGGTGGAAGTCTGAATGGTGTAGGTGTGGTTGCTGGTTCCGGTGAGCAGCAATTGGAAGCCGGCACTAGCTGAGTAGGACAGCGGCGTCAACACCGCCGGCAGCGGTGCCGGTGAATTTTTAAACGTGATCACAAACACATTGCCAGCGGTGTCGGTGTATTCCATGCGCAGGCGGGTGACGGACGACCACGCGAGCTTGTTCGTCAGCGAATAATTGAGCGTGGCGGCACTCAACTGCGGCGAAAGATAAATGGTAGCGGAGTTCACGTCGAGCGCCCGCAATTGCAAACTGCTCACAAAACCCGGCGCTCCGCCCAAGTTGCTTCCATCAAAACTTCTGTAAGCCCAGGCCAAGCTTTGCAAAGTGTCGTTGACGACAGTGACAGTTGGCAACGGAACGACAAGTCGCACAGTCGCCTGCGGATCAGACAGGGTAAATCGGTGAAGCGAGTTCTTGTAATTAGCCAGCCAAAGTCCGGCCGGAGCGATCGGTGGATTGGTGCTGAGGGTCGTGAAATAAATTCCTCCCGTGGCGCCGACAGCGCCTGCCGCCGGATCGGCCGGCGAATTCGTCGCGCCGGATCCTGGCGGGCCGGTAAAACTGACGCTGGCGAGTGGTGGATAAGAGATGTCGTTTCGGACGATGAATTCAGCGCGAAACGAGTTGATCGCGACGGGTGTTGCGATCACGGGCGTGAAGCCGCCGAAAAAATCTCCACCAAAAGCAAAGTGCCGGACAACAAAATCAAACTGAAGCTGGCTGGCAGAGGCGTTGAGGCTGAAATCGCTGAAGCTGCCGAACGCCGCGGCTCCGAGCGCGCCAGAATAACTCGTGGCATCCTTCGTGACGACTTTGAAGAACGAAAGTTCAGCCAGATAATTACTGCTCGCACTGAAGGTATTGGCCGGAATGACGACCGAGGTGGCCGTGCCATCGAGGATCCCTGGCTGGCCTGGTTCACCTGTCTCGAATAAAAGTTGTGTTCCCGTAATATCGCCGATGCGAAGGAGGATAAGATCATTGGTCGTGCCGCCCGCAAACGCGTCCCACGTCAGCACAAAGTCCGTGCCCGCAGTGATGGCTTGGGCCGCGTTAAAATTGCTGACGTGTGGCGGTGCTGGATACGCGCCAGCCGGGAAGTTTAATTTCAACGTGCGCTGGCCATCGTGCAGCGTGTGGAGGGTGAACGTGTAGTTGCCCGGAGCGACTGCCGCATCGAGCGCGGCTTGGGTCTTGAATTTGAAACTTAATTCCAAGGCGGCATCCAAAGGATTGAACACGAGCGTTTGAGACGCTCCACCGGGCGCAGCCAGCGCGCCATCCAAAACGGAGCCTGGGGTCGCCGACAACACCTGCGCGCCGAAACGAAACGGATTGCCCACACCTTGCTGCGTCGGCAAGCCCGCGTCGTTTTGTAAAAACTTCTGCTCCTTGACCACGACAAAAAAACTGACGTCCGCAGCTTGACTGCGGGCCGGCAGAGCCAGACTGAGTGATGCCACGGAGAAAAAACGAATTAGCCAGGACGAATGGAAGCGAGTCTTCATAATGACTCCAACGAATGAAGGTTGTGTTGCATAAAGCCGAAGAACGCGCGGCGATATGATTGATATTGAAGGCATGTTATGTTCGTGAGGACTTGCGTCAAGAAATATGGCGCCGGCGTTGGCGACGAAGCGAGCCAGGGGAAAGTGTTTTCGAGTGGGTTCACTTCGGTGATGCCGAACGGGAAAATCCCATTGACACCACCAGATCGCTTCCGCACTTTATGCGCCATTCGTTGGTGCAACGAATCTCATTGCGAGTGGTCGAGGGACTGGCCCGATGACGCCACGGCAACCGGTTGAAGTCGCGAACTTCAATGCCCAGGTGCTAATTCCAGCTCGAACGCGAAAGCGGTTCGGGGAAAATGAGAAGAGCCGCAGACTTGTTGATCCTCTTCTCGACGCCTTGAGAAGGGGTTTTTTATTGCCCCGATGCGATGGTTTAGCGCGGCCGGTTTGCCGCCGAAGATAAAAAACTATGGACTCAAGCAAATCGTTCATGAAGGCACTCAAGTGCCGCGAATGCGGCCGCGAGTATCCGCTCGAAGCCACGCACGTGTGCGAGTTCGACTTCGGGCCGCTCGAAGTCGTCTATGATTACGAGCGCATCAAACTGTCGCTGACACGCGCCGCGATCCAGGCGCGGCCGCAGACGATGTGGCGCTATCGCGAACTGCTGCCCATCGCGACCCAACCGACCGTCGGCTTCGAAGCGGGCTACACCCCGCTCGTGAAAGCTGACCGGCTCGCGCAGCGATTGGGCATTCGCGAGTTGTGGATCAAGAACGACACGGTGAATTATCCAACCCTTTCGTTCAAAGATCGCGTGGTGAGTGTCGCGTTGAGCCGTGCCCGGGAACTCGGTTTCACGACGGTCGCCTGCGCGTCCACCGGCAATCTCGCCAATTCCGTCGCCGCGAACGCCGCGGCCGCTGGACTCAAGGCTTACGTTTTTATTCCGGCCGATCTGGAGCAGGGCAAGATCGTGAACTCGCTGGTCTATGGCGCTCAAGTGATCGCCATCAAAGGCCATTACGATGAAGTGAACCGGCTGTGCGCGGAGATTGCCGGCAAGTTCGGCTGGGCCTTTGTGAACGTAAACATGCGCCCCTACTACGCAGAAGGATCCAAGAGCATGGGCTTTGAAATCGCCGAGCAACTCGGCTGGCGCGTGCCGCAACACACGGTGGTGCCCATCGCGTCCGGCTCGTTGCTGACAAAAATTCACAAGAGCTATCAGGAGTTCATCAAGCTAGGCTTAGTGCCGCACGCGAAATACAAAGTTCATGGAGCGCAGGCGACCGGCTGTTCGCCCGTGTCCGCCGCGCACAAGGCGGGTTTGGATTTCTTCAAGCCAGTCAAGCCGAACACAATTGCCAAGTCGCTCGCCATCGGCACGCCCGCCGACGGTTTTTATGCGCTCAAAGTGATGAAGGAAAACGGCGGCGCGGCGGATGACGTGACCGACGACGAGATTCGCGACGCGATCAAGTTGCTGGCCGAAACCGAAGGCATCTTCGCTGAAACCGCGGGTGGCGTGACCGTCGGCGTGGCCAAGAAACTCATTGCCTCGGGAAAAATTTCCACGAATGATTCCGCCGTTCTCTGCATCACTGGCAACGGCCTCAAGACGCTCGACGCCGTGATTGGCCACGTCGGCCAGCCGCGCGAGATCAAGCCGAGCCTGCGTGAGTTCGAGGCGCTGCTGGCGGATGAAGCGAAGGTCAGCGCGTAAATATCCGTGGCTCGTTTGGTTGATGAGTTGTGGCAACCCAAAGCTATCGCATCAAATATACGGCATCCGCGCTGGACGATTTGCGTTCACTTCCCAAGCGGCAAGCCGAGCAAATTCTCCGCAAGATACTACGGCTCGAAAAAGGTCTGCACGGCAACATCAAGCGGCTGCAAACCGCCGACGTGGGTTTTCGATTGCGGATGGGCGATTATCGGATTCTATTCGATGTAGTTGATGACACAATTGTGGTTCAAAAAGTCGGCAACCGAAAAGATGTTTATGAGTAACACCGTCGCGGAAAAGCCCGCTGCGAAAATCCAGCGGAAGAATGTCCTCAGCCAGATCGCTTCGCTGCGTGAGCAGATGGAAGACTTGCATGACTACCTCAACTTGCTGGAAGCCCGTGCTCGCAACCAAGCCAAACGCACTTTCACGACGCACGAAGTTCGCAAACAGCTTGGCCTAGTCTGAACCATAAAAACTGAAAGTAGAAATATGCCGACCAAAGTTCGAATCCCCACCCCGCTGCGCAAACTGACGAACAATGAAGAAGTTGTCGAAGTGAGCGCGTCCACCATTGGCGGCGCGATCACGGAGTTGCAGACGCGTTTTCCCGGCATCCAGGAACGCCTCGTCGATGAGAACGGTGCCGTCCGCCGTTTCGTGAATGTGTATGTGAACGAAGAGGACATTCGCTTTCTGCAAAACCAACAAACGCCACTCAAAGATGGCGACGAAGTGAGCATCATCCCGGCGATCGCGGGCGGCTAGTCGCATTGGCAATTCACAACTTCCTCGCACTCCATGCCTGCTCCCATCAAGAAAACGAAAGCCACCAAGACCGTAGCCACACAAAGCGAGCACCGCCGCTTCTGGCTGACTTATCCCACCAAGCTGATCACGCGCCCCGTCGTTTGGGAGATGGCGAAGAAATTCGCGGTGGTCTTCAACATCCGGCAGGCGAGTGTCACCGACCAGATCGGCATCCTCTGCCTCGAACTCGAAGGCCAGCGCGCCGAAATTCGCGCGGCAATTGCCTGGCTCGAAAAGCATGGCGTGCGCGTCGAGCCGGTCGAGATCAACGTCCTCGAGAGTTGATTCACAAGGTGCGTGTGCCGCCGGAAGCACACTTCCCAGCCGTGGCGCCTTGTGCTTTGCTGGGGCGTGAATTTTTCACCTCCTGCACTTCCCCTAATCGCTGGCGGCAAGCTATGCGCGGGCACGACCAACTGAAGCTGGCGTTGCCACGAACTATTTCGATTGGGTTCACCCTCATCGAACTTCTCGTCGTCATCGCCATCATCTCGATCCTCGCGTCGCTGCTGCTGCCGGCGCTGGCCGGCGCGAAGGAGCGCGCGCGCCGGACGGCTTGCAAAAATCATCAACGGCAATTCCTCCTCGCGCTGCATCTTTACGCTGGCGACTTCCGCGAGAAACTACCGAGCGGCCTGTCCGACAACCCCAATCCCGAAGACGAGCACATTCCGGTGCTTTCGACGAACACGCGCAAGTCGATGATCGAATACTCCGGCTCGGTGAAAATCCTCGACTGCCCCAGCCTGGGCAAGCCGTTCAACCAGACCAACGGCTGGTATTTTCCCGGCTGGGGTTACGTGATCGGCTACAACTATCTCGGCGGCCACACCAACACGCCGTGGGCTCCCGGCGAAGCCGGTTTCGCCCAATGGATCTCGCCGCAATCACTCACCGGCGACAGTTCGCTGCCGGTCATCACGGACATGAACGACTGGTCGCCCGGCTACGTCAAAACCTTCGCGCCGCACGGCAGCCGCGGGCCGATCCTCAAAGACCGCGACGCGTCCAATGTCTCCGCGCACGGCGCGAACTCGCGCGACATCGGTGCCGTCGGTGGCAACGTCGGCCGCCTGGACGGCTCGGCGATCTGGAAACCGATCAAGCAGATGAATTTTTATCGCGGCTCGCGGCTGTGGGACCAGGACGGCTGCTTCGCGATGTGGTGACGGGGGGTCTAGGACGGCGCTGTTGAAAATTCGGCGAACGCCCGCCAGCCGACTCGGCAAGTCGTTCAATTTTCCGGCTCACCCGCCGCTCGAAATCAAGAGGCTCCTTATTGAATTCATTCAACAGCTTCTAGCGTGAGATCATCGCCAGATGGCGAGAGTTTGAAGCGCAATTGTTTTACATTTTTCGCAGTGGAATTTATCTCTGCAACGGACTCTACCTCGACCGCGCTGCCAGCCAGGTCCACGCGCTTGACCTTGAATCTCACCGCAGACTGCATTTTGAAGGATGTTCTGTACACCCGCCATGGTGGAAATCGATCCAAGAATTCTTCGTTCAAACTAAACGTTCTCCAAATCCCATCGGTTCTGCGGATGACGAGAGTATCACTTGAAAAGAGTCTTTTTTGAGGAGCCCAAAGTGCAATCCTGTCACGTCCATCTGACACATGCACTGGCTGCTTCAAATCTCTAATGTCGGCATCGACTTGAAGTATTGTTGCACTAGCCCTTTCCGAAATAGGCTTGTGCTCGAATGTTATCTTGAAACGGTCTCCCGATCCAGAACGGGTTGCTTCGCGGACGATCTTGCTGCCATCGATCAACTGGACTTCGACGTGCATGAGCCTTTGCAGTGCTTGATTGCCGATAAGGTAAATTCCCATGAGGCACAGCCCCATCGTCGGAATGCTGCCGAGCATCAGTCGCTTTCTCCACAAATTGTTTTTTGGGGGAAAGCCCGGAAATGGTTCAGAAGTTTGATTTTTCGCTCTTGCAGCAGCGTGGCCTATAAATCCCCCAACCCAGCCGAACATTAGAAATAACGTAGCACCTGGGCCGTTTGGAAAAAGCATCCAGCCAGGTGAGTTCAGATACGTCCAAGCGCCAAAGAGGAGACAGAAACAAAAACCCCATAATGCCGCAACGATCCAAGACAATACGCAGCAAACGACGATCGGAGCGTTCCAACGGGCGGCAACGAAGGCAATACCGGGAATCCAAATCAGACCGATGAGTTGGGCGGCGTACGCCAGCGCAAAAGCGATTTGCTTTTCCATACAAACGTTACGTCCACAACTGGCGATCCAGCGAACGAAACTGAATCGCCTCAGAGACGTGGTCGGAGAGAATTTTTTCCGAGCTGGCGAGGTCGGCGATGGTGCGGGCTACTTTCAGGATGCGGTCGTAGGCGCGGGCGCTCAAGTTCATGTCGGCCATCGCGAACTTGAGCAAGTCGAGCGTCGGCTCGTCGAGTGCGCAGAACGCCTTGAGTTCGCGGCTGCCCATGCGCGCGTTGCACGTGATGTTCTTCCTTCCCGCAAAGCGCTTCTGCTGTCGCTGGCGCGCGACGATGACGCGCTCGCGAATCTGCGCCGAGGTTTCGCCAGTTTGATCGCTGCTGATTTCGCGAAACTTCACGGCCGGCACTTCGACGTGCAGGTCGATGCGATCCAGCAACGGCCCGGAGATGCGGCCGAGATAATTCTGAATCTCGCCCGGCGTTGGGTTCATGCTGCCGCCGAGCAAACCGGCGTCGCTGGCAGTGTGATGCGGCGCGCGAAACGGCCGGCGCGTCACGAGCGCCT
>JACPZS010000113.1 GCA_016195385.1 Verrucomicrobiota bacterium | reverse complement strand
TTTGCGGCCGCCGCCGGGCTGGCGTTGCCGGGGCGTGCCCTCGGCCGTTTGCTGGGCCTGCCGCCCTTCCCACAGCGGGGTGAACTGTTGGGCCAGCGCCGCAAACTCCGCCACCGGCAAACTGGTGGTGGCTTTCATCAAACGGTCGGAGCGTTTGGCCTGCGGCAAAGAAATCATGGCCTTCTCGTTACAGAACCTCAAACCCGCTGTCTATTCCCAATCAAGTCTATTGGCCATCCGCCACCAGCTTTAGCCCGACCTCCTGTCCCCACAACGCCGAGGTCAGCCGGACATCTTTCCCTTTCCACTTCATCTGCCCGCCTTTGCGCACCCTCCGCTTTTCCCAGTCATCGGGATAACCACGCTGTTCCGGCAGGCGTGCGGGATATTCCCGCTCGGCGGGTTCGTAAAACTCCGCTGGTGGTCTTTGTCCCAACGCTTCATGCGGACGCTCGTCGTTGTATTCCCGCCGGAACTCGTCAAACGCTTTCTGCTGTGCCCGCAAACTCGTTTGCGGCGGACTGGCCGTCGCTTCTTTGAGCGTGCGATGCATCCGCTCGTGCCGCCCGTTCTGTTGTGGCTGTCCCGATTCGATCCGCTCCAGCCGGATGCCCAGCCGCACCCACCACACAGCCAACGAACTCAATCCACCCAGCGCCGTGGTCGCAAACGGCGGCCCGTTGTCCGTCCGCATCGCCGCAGGCATCCCATACTCCCGAAACGTCGCCATGAACAACGGCTGCACCGTTACCCACCCGGTCGCACCGCCCAATCCCTGGCAGCGTAACAAGTAGCGGCTGTGACCGTCGCTGATCGTCAGCGGTGTGCATTTGTTTCCGTCGCCCGTCCGAAACCAGCCTTTGAAATCCGCACACCACACCGCGTTGGCGGCCTGGCAATCCGCAAACGGCGTCTCGCTCGGCACGGCGCGCCGTCGCCGCTTGGCCACACGACTCAAGCCGTGCCGCCGCAAAACCTCACTCACCGTGCTTTCCGCCGGACACTGCGCCACGCCCACCGCCTCCAGCAATTTGCGCCGCAACTTCGGCGCGCCCCATAACGGGCGCCGGGCTTTCAGTTCCAACAGCCGCTGTTCAATCTGCGCCGCCACCGCGTTGGGATGATGGCGTGGCGCGCGCGATTGATCTTCCAGTGCCGACCAACCACCAGCCGCATACCAGCTGATCCATTTGTAAGCCGTTTTGCGGCTCACCGCATACTCCGCAGCCAACTCGCTGATCGCATAGTCGCCGCTCTCATAATCGCTGATCATTTTGATCCGCTCACTCATCACACCGGTTTCTTTCCAGGCCATCCCCAACTTGTAACCCATGTGCCAAAGTCTTTCTGTCACCTATCTGCCGGAACATACCATTTCGGTGCAACCCCGTTGGGGTCGATTCCAATTTGTCACGTTCACCCAAGGTAGGCGCTGCGCCAACCTTGGGCTGGAGGCCACAATCCCGTTGGGATTGTTGTCACTCGAACGCAATTTGATTTCATCACACCGCCACGCGCTAGCGCCATCCGGGAATCCCAACGGGATTCCGTCCCAAAGCCCAGGGTTGCGAGGCACGAGCTACCCTGGGTCACCGTCCGTAAATCATTTCCAACCCGAAAGCATTCGGGGTTGCGGCCATTCCCGTCCGTCCATCGCGTGCGACATTCGCCACAACCGCGTTGTTGTTGCCCGGAGCGCGCCGTTCACGGCGCTTCACTGCCCGCATTGCAAGAGGCTCAGGAACAATCCAAACGCGCTAGACATTCACATTGAAGCGGCGTAAGCGCCGCACGCCACTTGACGGGGCAGTAGCTTAAAAGCTACAGCAGGTCGGTGTTCGCCCCACCGAAAGAAGTCGTCGCCTTCCGCGCGCAGGACGGACGAGTTCCGTTTGTGGAGTGGCTGGACGATTTGAATGACAAGAAAGCCGTGGCGCGGATTCTCGCGCGGCTGGCGCGTGTGCGGCAGGGGAATCCCGGCGATTGCAAATCGGTCGGCGAAGGCGTGAGCGAACTGCGGGTGGATTACGGGCCGGGTTACCGGGTTTATTTCGGCTAGGAAGGGCGAACGCTGGTCGTGCTGCTCTGCGGCGGCGACAAGTGGACGCAAGACCGGGATATCCGACTGGCGAAACAACATTGGAGCGAATACAAAGCGAAGTGATTTATGAAAACCGTAAGTTACAAAAAAATCTTGCAGAAGAAATTGGATGACCCTGAGCAAGCAGCCGAATACCTCACAGCGTGTTACGAGGAAGGCCCGGAGGTTTTTCTCGTCGGCCTGCGAGACGTGATGGAAGCCCAAGGCGGCGGCGCGCGCACGACGGAATTGAGCAAGCTGAACCGGGAAAGCCTGTATCGGCTTTTCTCGCGTGACGGCAACCCGCGTTTGTCGAGTCTTAATTCAGTTCTTTCGGCGCTCGGGTTGAAAGTCACTTTTGAAACGGCCTGAGGGTTTCCTTTCCGCCGTTTACATTCATCTGGTTTTCTTCACCAAGGACCGCCGTCCGCTCCTGCGCGACAAACCCATCCCGACTTGTCGGGACTCGCGCGCTTCGGACGCGCCCTCACGCACCGCAAGATTGGTGGTTGAAAATCCACCACTGTCTGGTTGAATATCCGCCATGAAATGGCGAAATCTCACGCCTCAAACCCTGGCTGCGTTGCGGGACACGCCGGTCGTGTATTTGCAAGGGCCGCGTCAATCAGGCAAGTCCACGCTCGCGCAGGCGTTGCGGGACGACGGTTACGACGCGAATTACTTCACGCTGGACGACGCGGCGACGCTGGCGGCGGCGCAGAGCGACCCGGACGGTTTTGTCACCGGGCTGCCGGAGCGAGTGATTCTCGACGAGGTCCAGCGCGTGCCGGAATTGTTTCGCGCCATCAAGCGCAGCGTGGATGCGAAACGGAAGCCGGGGCGATTTCTGCTCACGGGTTCGGCACAGGCGCTGGTGTTGCCAAAACTTTCGGAGTCGCTGGCCGGACGCATAGAGGTGTTGACGCTGTGGCCGTTCTCGGAAGGAGAAATCGGCGGGCGCAAAGAAGGGTTTGTGGACGCGTGCTTCGCTCGTGACTTCAAGCCGGGGAAATTCGCCGATACCGGCTGGCCATCGCTGGCCGAGCGTATCGCGACCGGCGGCTATCCCGAAGCGCTGACACGGACGGACGCGGCGCGGCGGCAGGCGTGGTTCGGTTCTTACATCACGACGATCCTCGAGCGCGACGTGCGCGACCTGGCCAACGTCACGGGACTGCGCGACCTGCCGCGCCTGCTGCGGCTGGCAGCATCGCGGGCGATGAGCTTGCTGAACTTCGCCGACTTGTCGCGGGATGCCGCGATGCCGCAGACGACGTTGCTACGGTACTGGGCCTTGTTTGAAGCGACGTTTCTCGTGCGCTCGCTGCCGCCGTGGCACGCAAACCTCGGCTTGCGTTTGGTCAAGACGCCGAAGGTGTTGCTGGGCGACACAGGGCTGCTCTGCCATTTGCTCGGCCTGGACGCGGCGCGGTTGCAGGCGGATGACCTGATGACGGGAGCGACCCTGGAGTGTTTTGTGGCGGGCGAGTTGGCGAAGCAGATTTCGTGGAGCAAGACGCGGCCTGGACTCTTTCACTACCGGACGCACACGCAGCAGGAAGTGGATTTCGTTCTGGAGGACGCACGAGGAAGGCTGGTCGGTGTCGAGGTGAAGAAGACGGCCAGCCCGACGAGCAGCGACTTCAAAGGCTTGCGGCATTTGAGCAAGCAGACGGGCAGGAAATTTCTGCGCGGCATTCTGCTTTACACCGGTTCAACCAGCGTCGCCTTTGGTCCGAATCTTCACGCCGTCCCAGTGGGTGCGTTGTGGCAGTTGGAGGCCACAGGTGAGTCCTCGTCTTCGTGAACATCAAGAAGACCTACCCGATGCAAGCCCGCTGCAAATAGCGAATGACGAATGCGGAATGCGGAATGCGGAATGAAAGTCAGAGCCTCGTGACCTCGGCTGCTACGCTGCAAAGTCCTCTTCCACCTCTGCGCCAACACCGATCCACAACGCGACAGCATTTTCATCTCGCCGTTGCGGGACCCGTCCGACGTGCTCGACCACGCCAACAGTCCCGCGACTGCGGGACCAGCGGCAGCAAACTCGGCATCGACGCGACAAAAAAAATTCCGGGCGAAGGTTTCAAACGCCCCTGGCTACCGCTTATCAAGATGGATACCGCGGTGAAAGTGAAGGTGGAAAAACTTTTCCGCCAGTGATTCATAAAACGCGCGATGACAAAAGAACGACCAGTTAAGTTTCAGGCAACGGTCATTGTGCCCATTCTTGCACCATTGGCTTTCGATAACAATTGGTTCAAGCATTTCAAGCCATCACTTAATCCAGTGCTGAGTGAACTAACCGCGTTTTCGACACAAGACCTGCATCTGACAGATTTCAAAGCTGAAAACCTACGCGTCACCGTCCGCAAAACTCCAAATGGAAGAAAACGACGGATGAGAGTCATTGGTGGCCAGCAGTTGCCTCGCCTTCCTTGTGTTGAGTTGGAGTGGTCTGTGGACTTAACGCTGACCGACTTTCGGGTAGAAAGAAGCGATGGGAAACCCATTCCGCTATCAGAACGTATCTCATGTTGCGTGCAGGTTGCATGCGAGCACTTCGCTCATACGGTGATTTCCATACTCGTGGCTTCGCATATCGCTCAACCTGGGTTTTACGCACGCATGAGCTCGAAATCTGGGTGGGTAAGCAGTTCTTGAAAATCACCGCCGGTGTCTGCGGGTTCTTTGGTGAAATTGTGGAGTTTGCGGGTGAAAAGACGTGGCCGGGAATTGAATCTCTTTCGATCAAACAGGTGTGAAAATGGATGTGTTCCTTCGATCCACTATCAGAGAATCTGGGCAAATCAGAAATCGGTCGCGCACTCAATGCGCTTTCGTATTTGCTATCTGACAAGCCAATCGACGGGCGCGATCTTGTGGATTTGATGTGGGCAATGATCGGGCTCGAAGCTCTTTTCGGTCGCGGGACAAGCGATTTGACATACCAACTTGTCGAAAAGGCTGGCGTGCTGTTGGGGCAGCCTGCTGGATTCGAGAAATCGGTCAAAGAGATGTATCGCTTCCGTTCACTGTTCGTTCACGGCAAAGCGCCATTTCCTGGAGCATTCTTTACTTCCGATGGAATGCCAGAATACGAACGACACAGCAACGAAGCCGGCGATGCTTCGTTGCTTGCGTCGGCGGTGTTGATTGCTTCGCTCCAACAGATCGCAAAACGGAACTGGAAAAGTCTCAGCTTCTCGTTCGTAGTAGATGAACCGCCACACGAAACCTGACTTTGCCAGCCCCAACGGGGCTGTGTCCCAAAGCCCAGGGTTCCGAGGCACGAGCTACCCTGGGTTTGGTTGGGCCGCATTCCCTTTGGGATTTCCCGGAGCGCGGAGATCGTTGGCGAGATTGAGCAGGCAGCACAGTTGTGCAATTGAAACTTGTTTCTCGCCAGCGTTGCAGTTGGAATCGGGCCGAAACATGAATCTGCCAACTCAACTTTTCCTCGATGGCACGCATCGCAACTCCGCTTCCGCACATCGCACCACTTTGATCAATCCGGCGACGGAAGAACCATTGGCCGAAGTGACGGCGGCCGACGTGACGGACGTCAACGCCGCTGTCGAATCCGCGCAGCGCGCGTGGGAATCCGGCTGGCGCGACCTCGCGCCGGGCAAACGCACCGAAATTCTTTTCAATGTCTCTCGCGCCTTGCGCGAGAACCTCGAACGCATCGCACAACTCGATCTGCTTTCCATCGGCAAGCCAATTAGCGACGCGCGCGATGAAGCCGGCCTCGGCGCGCGCGTGTTTGAATACTACGCCGGGGCGGTCGGCAAATTTTTCGGGCAGACAATTCCCGTGGCGCGCGGGGGATTTGATTTCACGCTGCGCCAGTCGATGGGCGTCGTCGCCACCATCGTGCCGTGGAATTTTCCTTTTCCCATCGCGTGTTGGAAAGTCGCGCCGGCACTGGCGGCCGGAAATTGCGTGGTGCTAAAACCCGCCTCACTTTCTCCGCTCACCGCTCTGGCGCTTGGCGAAATCGCGCACGCGGCCGGGCTGCCGCCCGGCGTGCTCCAAGTGCTGCCCGGCTCCGGCGCGACCGTCGGGGACGCCCTCGTCACGCACCCGCTCATTCGCAAAGTCTCGTTCACCGGATCGACCGAGATTGGCCGCCGCATCATGGAACTGGCGTCGCGCGACATCAAACGCGTCTCGCTCGAACTCGGCGGCAAATCGCCGAACATCATCTTCTCTGACGCCGACTGGCAGCGCGCGGCCGAAACGTCGCCGATGAGCGTCTTCGCCAACACCGGCCAGGACTGTTGTGCTCGCAGTCGCGTGTTCATTGAACGCAGCATCTACGAACCGTTCGTCGAGAAATTCGTCGCGGCGACAAAGCAGCTCATCGTCGGCGATCCCTCCAAACCGGAGACACAACTCGGGCCGATGGTTTCCGCGGGACAGCGCGCGAGCGCGGAGGAATTTCTCGCGGATGCCCGCCAGCGCGGCAGCAAATTCGCGAGCGGTGGCGGGCGCCCACATGCGAAAGGATTTTATCTTGAGCCGACGGTGTTGCTCAACGTGGGCAAAGAAGATCGTTGCTGGCGCGAAGAAATTTTTGGCCCGGTCGTCGCCATCATGCCCTTCGATGACGAAGCGCAGATGCTACGCGAAGTGAACGCGTCGCCCTACGGATTGAGCGGATCGATCTGGACGAACAATTTGCAACGCGCGTTGCGCGTGAGCCGCGCCGTGCAGAGCGGTGTGTTGAGCGTGAACAGCCACAGCAGCGTCCATGTCGAAGCGCCATTTGGAGGATTCAAGTCGAGCGGCCTCGGTCGCGACCTCGGCATGAACGCGATGGAAGGCTACACAGAGTTGAAGAACGTTTACGTGGCGGAGTGATGCTGGCTATACGCCGACCCCGTTTAACCAACATGGGGCTGCCTGCGGATTCACTCGCCAGCGGGCCGGGGCTTTTGTTAAGACTCTTCCATGCTCTCAGCCCAAAAACTTCTTTGCCTGCTCGGAGCGATCGCTTCAACGCTCACGATAAGTGCTGCGGATAGTGTTATTGAAGGGACCGTGACGTTGCTTTCGCCCAAGGCCGACGCGGTGGCGGCAGCACGTTACCAAACGTCATCCGGGAAAAAAATCGGCAAGCCCGACGCTCCAGTCGCGGTGATCTTTCTGGAAGGCAATTTCACCGAAGCGCAGACCGGCGCATCCGCCGCCGCGCAGATGGGGCAAACCAATTTTCAGTTCACGCCGGGAATCCTCGTAGTGCGCAAGGGAACCACCGTCGAGTTTCCAAACTTCGATGACGATTATCACAACGTCTTTTCCTACTCGAAGACCAAGCGCTTCGATTTGGGACGCTATCGCAAGGGCGAGAAGCCGGCGTCGCTTTTGTTCGATCAACGCGGCGTCATCAATCTGCGCTGCGAGATTCACGAGCACATGCGTGGAACGATTCTCGTGCTCGACACGCCGCATTTCTCCAAGACCGGCACGAACGGAACGTATCGGCTTGAGCGCCTGCCCGCTGGCAAATTTACTCTCAAGTGCTGGCGCGACGAGAAGAACGTCGCGGAGCGGCTCGTCGAAATCAAACCGAGTGAGACGTTGAAGATTGATTGGCCCGCGCCGTAAAGCCGCGTCCTGATCCATTCGCGAAAATTTCCTATGCGCGCCTTGAGTTTCCGCTTCAAATTGCTGCTGGCGATGATGCTGTTGGTCGCCGCCGTCACGGGAGCGGTGCTGGTCGTCACGCAACGCCGCGTCGAAGCGACGTATCAAAATCTGTTTCGCGGACAATTTGCGGAACAGATCCGGCTCTTTTCCCAGATGCGCGAGTTTCGTTTGAGCACCGTGACGGAACAATGCCGCGCGCTCGGCAAATCCGTGCGCATGCAGGAGGCGTTGCGCGAGGGCGACGCCGAGGACATCTATCAAAACGCGCGGCATGAATTGAAGTTGATTGTCGAGGCGGCGGCGAGTGGCTCCAATCGCTTTGCTGCGCGGCTGCTCTGCTTTCTCGACGCCAACGGGCGGATGCTCAAGTTCAATGAAGAATTTGAACAGCTGAACAGCCGGCTGAATGTGAAAGGCCTCGTGCCGTCGCTGGAAACCATCGGCAAAGCACTGAAAGATCCGAGCGTCCAGCAGGTCGGCTACGTCGCGATGGACAACGCGGAGGGCAACCGCGAGTTGCTCGAAATCGTGGTCACCAAAATTCTGGATGCTTCCGTCAACGACGAATTGCGTGGCGCGTTGGTGTTGGGCTTTCCCCTGTCGGAATTGACGGATTCCGCGCCGATTGACGCAGACCAAATCAAGAGCGGCTTTTTTGTGGGCGGGCGATTTTTCTCCCGCGCCATTTCCACGGCGGCCAACCAAGCGCTGGTCACGCGCTTGAGTGAAGTGATCGGAAAAATGAATCAGCCCGGTGCGCAACTCGGTTTGGAGATCGCCGGCGAGCCGCATCAAATTTTTAATCGCGCGCTGGACGCGGGCCGGATTTTTCCGACCGCGTATCAGGTTGGTTTCTATTCGCTGAAAAATTCTCTGCGCGAACAAGCCCAGCTTCGCCGGGCCATCATCAGCTTCGGCGGGCTGGCTTTGCTCGGCGGCCTGCTGGCGGGGCTGGTGTTAACGGGCCGGCTGACTTCGGCGATTCGCGAACTGGCCGCCGGCACGCTGGAAATTCAGAAGGGAAATTTTCAAGTCAGTGTGCCTGTCCGCAGTCGCGACGAAATCGGCCGGCTCACGCAGTCGTTCAACGAGATGGCGCAAGGACTGGTTGAGCGCGAAAAATATCGCGGCTTCCTGAACCAAGTCGCGGACAAGGAAGTCGCGCACGCCATGATTCATGGCGGCGTGGCGCTGGGCGGCGAGACGCGCGAAATCAGCGTGCTGTTTTGCGACATCCGCGGCTTCACGGCGCTGACGCAAAACATGGACCCCGCCGAAGTCATCACGATGCTCAATGAACACATGACGGAGTTGACACGCGTTGTTTACGAGCATCACGGGGTCGTGGACAAATTTGTGGGCGACTTGATCATGGCGATCTTTGGCGCGCCGAAAAGTTACGACCACGACGCGCGCAACGCGGTCGCCTGCGCGTGGGAAATGATTCAACGCCGAGCCAGGCTAAACCAAACTTCGCGCTACCAGATCGAGGTGGGCATCGGCGTGGCGACCGGAAAAGCGGTCGCCGGTTGCATGGGATCGCAAGACCGGCTGAACTACACAGTGCTCGGCGAGCGCGTCAACCTTGCTTCACGTCTGTGCAGCAAAGCGGGACGAATGGAAGTCGTGATCGATCAAACCTCCAACGAAAAACTCGCCGGCCAGATCGAAGTGTCGGCGTTGGCACCGCTGCAACTCAAGGGATTCAGCGAACCAGTGCCCGCGTTCAAGCTGGCCGCCCTCAAGCAAGCCGTGGATATTTCGTGAACATGTTCGAATCATTCTGCCCTCGAATCCGAATAGCGGTTGTTTCCGCGATGGTAATTGCCGCTTCGTTGCTCGCCGCAGCCGCGTCGGCGCAAACCACGTGGCTTGACCGTCTTGACGAGTCGCTGTCCGTGCAATCGGCCAACGGTTTCTTTCGCAGCGATCTCAGCGGTCTGCTGGATTTGGAAGGCTACTTCATCGACCAACGTCCGCCCGGACTGATCTACGGAAACCAGGACTTGTTCAATCCGCGTCTCTCGCTGTTCCTCGACACGCGCATTGGCCCGCACGTTTACAGTCTGGTGCAGGCCAGATTCGATCGCGGATTTGATCCCGGCAACCATCGCGGTGGCCGCGCCGGACTGGACGAGTATCTGCTCCGCTACACGCCGTTCGCCGACGCGCGCTTGAACCTGCAAGCTGGCCGCTTTGCGACGGTCGTGGGCAACTGGGTGAAGCGGCACGATTCGTGGAACAACCCGTTCATCAACGCGCCCGTGCCGTACGAGAACGTCACCATCCTGACCGATCACGCCGCGCCAGCTTCGCCGACGCAATTCTTGAACCGCCGCAGTGTTCCGGATCGAAAAGAGATCTGGCTTTCGACCATCTGGGGTCCGTCGTACGCGACCGGGGCTTCCGTTTTCGGAAGCATCGAGCGGTTTGATTACGCGGCTGAGATCAAAAATTCGTCGCTCTCCTCGCGGCATCATGCCTGGAATCCCGTGCATGTGGGTTGGAGCGATCCAACTGTAAGCGCGCGGCTCGGGTATCGTCCGGGCGCGGCGTGGAACGCCGGCGCGTCATTCAGCTACGGCACGTATTTTCTCCCCGAAGCGCGCACGTCGCTGCCTTCCGGCAAGCGCTTGAGCGACTTCAATCAGATTACCTTCGGGTGCGATCTCAGTTACGCGTGGCGGCACTGGCAATTCTGGGGCGAAATTTTTGCAACACGCTTCCAAGTGCCGAACGTCGGCGATGCGGACACGGCGGCGTATTATCTCGAAGCCAAATACAAACTGTCGCCGCGTGTCTTCACGTCGTTTCGCTGGAACCAGCAGTTCTTCGGCAAAGTGAACGATGGCCGGGGCGGCGAACAAACCTGGGATCACGATCTCTGGCGGATTGAAACCGCGCTCGGCTATCGCTTCGACCGGCATCTGCAAGGCAAGCTCCAATACAGTTACAGCCATCAGCAGGGTGCGTTTCAGCAGGGCGAACAACTCGTCGCGGCGCAGGTCACGCTCAAGTTTTAGTGGGGCGTTTCTGGCGCGGCAAAGGTTCGTTGGAGTTCGCCGGCAGGAAGCGAGCGTGACTTGCAGCGCGCTAGTTCGATGACGGCTCGACTTGAGTCGCTGGTCAAAATAGATTTGCCGCCGTGGCCAGCAAAACAGAAGACACCATCCTTACGATTGGATTCATCGACCAACTTCGCGCCATCGTCGGCCACGCCAATCTCGTGACCGACGCCGATGAGTTGCTCGTGTACGAGTGCGACGCGTACACGTTGGAGAAATTTTTGCCGACCGTTGTCGCGTTGCCGCGCACGACGGAGGAAGTCGCCGCAATTGTGAAACTTTGCGCCGCGCACGCGGTGCCGTTCATTCCGCGCGGCGCGGGCACGAGCCTCAGCGGAACAGTGCTGGCCGTGGGTGGCGGCGTGATGATCGCGTTGACGCGGATGAACAAAATCCTCTCCGTTGATTACCGCAATCGTCGCGCGCTGGTGGAGGCCGGTTGCGTCAATGCGTGGGTGACGAATGAAGTAAAATCACGCGGCCTGCTTTACGCGCCCGATCCTTCGAGCCAGCCGGCCTGCACCATTGGCGGCAACGTTGCGACGAATTCCGGCGGGCCGCACACGCTCAAGCATGGCGTCACCACGAATCACGTGCTGGGCTTCGAAATGGTTTTACCAGACGGCGAAGTCGTCTGGCTGGGCGCGACGCCGGACGGCGGGGAGGATGTGGAGGGACTTGATTTGCGCGGCGTGGTGATCGGCAGCGAGGGAATGTTCGGCATCGTGACCCGCGTGCTCGTCCGGCTCGTGCGCGCGCCGCAGACGTTCAAGACGATGCTCGGCGTTTTTGAAACGGTCGAGGCCGCGAGCCAGACCGTGAGCGACATTATCGGCGCGGGGATGATTCCGGGCGCGCTCGAAATGATGGATCAACTCATCATTCAAGCTCTCGAAGCAGCGTATCACTTCGGTTTTCCACTCAATGCCGGCGCGGTGCTGATTGTCGAATTGGACGGGCTGGCCGCGGGGTTGGAGGCACAGGCGCAGCGTGTCATCGGGATTTGCCAACGGAACGGCGCGCGCGAAGTCCGCGTGGCGAAGACGGATCAAGAGCGCGCGGATTTGTGGAAGTGCCGCAAGCGTGCGTTTGGCGCCATTGGCCGGCTCAGTCCGAATTTTCTCACGCAGGACGGCGTGGTGCCGCGCTCGAAGCTGCCGGTGATCATGCAGTTCATCCGCGCGTGCAGCGAGAAATACGGCTTGCGCATCCCGAACGTTTTTCACGCCGGCGACGGCAACATTCATCCACTCGTTCTTTACGATGAACGCGACGCCGACCAGGTGCGTCGCGCGCTGGCGGCGGGCCACGACATTTTGGAGAAGTGCGTCGAGTTGGGCGGCAGCGTCACGGGCGAGCACGGAATCGGCGTGGAGAAAATGGACTTCATGGCGAAGCAATTTTCGAAGGACGATCTCGAGGCGATGCAAATGGTGAGGCGCGTTTTTGATCCCGCCGCTCGCTGCAATCCGCACAAGATGTTTCCTGGTTCAAAACGCTGCGGCGATTTTGCGCCGAAAAAGCAAGTCGCCGCGTGATCCCAAAAGCGTGATCTGGAAAAAATTCCGCCCCGACGTTTAATGCGCCGGGGCGGTCGGTTTATTTGCGAAGTTTGTCGCGCGCGGAAAAAAGCTGCGCCCGCCGGTTACGGCGTGAGGGCTTGGATTTCGGATTGCGAGAGCGCGCGGTTGTAGATGCGTGCCGCGTCCAGCGCACCGTTGAGCGTCAGCGGGGTCGTGAATGCCCGCCCGCCCAAGCGCGCGTTGACGCCGTTGTTGCTCATCGTGCCACTGGCGGCCAGCGTCCCTTCCAGCGCGCCGTCGAGGTAGATCTTCAACTGCGTCCCGTCATACGTGCCCGCCAGTTGATGCCACACGCCGGTCGTGACCGTCGTCGTGCCCGTCAGCACCGCCGCGCCGATCACCAGCCGCACTTTGCCGCCCGCTTGCAGCCATAAGGCGTATTGGTGCGTGGTCGCGTTGTCTTTGACGATCAAGCCGCCCGTCGCCGCCGTGCTGCTGGCTTTGACCCACGCCACCAAAGTGATCGCCGTGGTCGGGTTCAGACTCGCGCCGTTGCCCGCATCCACGTAATCGTTGACGCCGTCGAAGCTCAACGCGCCGCTGCTTGCGCCCGCGCTCCACAAGGGGCCGTTGACGAGCGAGCCGGTGTTGCCGTTGCCCGAGGAATCCAGCGCGGAGAGGCCGCTGGCGTCGTCGAGCTTCCAATTGGCGACGAGCGTCGGGTCGCACGTGCCGGTGACGGTCACAGTGAAGGTGCAAGAACTTGCGTTCCCGGACAGGTCCGTTGCCGTGCTGGTGACTGTGGTCGTGCCGATTGGAAACGCAAAACCGCTTGATGGAACAGTCGCCACAAAAACACCTGGACAGTTGTCAGTGGCGCTGACTGCGAAAACGACATTGCTCGAACATTGGCCAGGCGGTGCCGCCACGGTGATATTTGCCGGACAGATGATCACCGGCGGCTGTTGGTCTGGCACGGTGACGCTCTGTGTGCATGTCGCGGTGTTGCCATGAACGTCGGTCGCCGTCCACGTCACCGTCGTCACGCCCACTAGGAACTGCGCCGGCGCATTGCTCACCACGCTGGCCACGCCGCAGTTGTCGTTCACCACCGGCGCGCCCAGCGCCACACCGCTCGCATAGCACTGGCCGAGATCCGACGGCACAAACAGAGGTGTTGGACACGTGATCACCGGAGGCTGTGTATCAAGCACCGTGACGGTGAAGCTGCACGAAGCCGTCGCGTTTACTGAATCCGTCGCGGTGCAGTTGACAGTCGTGATGCCGACCGGAAAGTTTGCACCGGAGGGCGGATTGCAAACGACGGTTACCCCGCCCGTGCCGCCGCTAACGATGGGCGCAGGGTAATTTACAACAGCGGAGCATTGACCGATTGCCGCAGAAGCGCCGGTGTTCGCCGGACACACGATGGACAGTGTTGACGCATAGATCGCAGTCATTGTGTGGTTGGCAGCCATCGTCACGCTCGTGGCCGGAGTGACTGCCCAATCGACGCCATCACGCTGCCATTTGGAAAAATTGTTCCCGCCGGCCGTCGCTGGCGCGGTGAGGTTGACGCTTGCGCCGTCGTTGTAAATACGAGTGAACGCCGTCGTGCCGTTGCCTTGATTGTTGTTGTCGTTCGGACTGACCGTGACAGACGCGCCGCTGTTCGGATTGACGGAGTTGATCGTCAGCGTGCGGGTCGTGGCGAAGGGATTGAGCAGGGCCTGCACCTCGGTTTGCGTCAACACCCGGTTGTAGATCCGCGCCTCGTCGAGCAGCCCCGGAAACGGCAGCGCCGTCGAAAACTGCCGCGCGCCCAGCCGCACGCCCAGCCCGTTGTCGGCCATCGTCACGCTGGCAGGCAGCGTCCCGTCGAGCGCGCCGTTCACGTACACCCGCAAGTTCGCGCCGTCATACGTGCCGGTGACAAGCGACCACGTGTTGGCGCTCAACGT
>JACPZS010000150.1 GCA_016195385.1 Verrucomicrobiota bacterium | reverse complement strand
GATCGCCGGCACATCCAGGATCGCGACATCTGGAAACTCCGCGAAGTCATCACCACGCGCCTCAATTTCGAGATGGCTAATCACCCGGAAATGGTGGGCATCGCGCTCAAGCTCAAACCGGAAATTGTCTGCCTTGTTCCCGAACGCCGCCAGGAAGTCACCACCGAAGGCGGGTTGGATGCGCACGCGCATCTCGCCGCGCTAACGGAGACGCGCAAAAAACTCAACGACGCCGGCATCGAAGTGAGTTTGTTCATTGCGCCGGTCCCCGAACAAATCGAAGCGTCGGCGCGCACGGGCGCGCAATTCATCGAACTGCACACCGGCGCGTACGCCGAACGCTTTGATCAAAAAGGCCCGCGCAATGTCGAACTCGAGCGGCTCGTCGCGGCGGCAAAGCAGGCTCGTGCGCTGGGGTTGCAAGTGAACGCCGGCCACGGCCTAAACTATCGCAACCTCAGCCTGCTGCACGTCGTGCCGCACTTGATCGAATTGAACATCGGCCACAGCATCATCAGCCACGCCGTCACGGTGGGGCTGGCGGCCGCTGTCACCGAGATGCTGGAGTTGATGAAGAATTACCCGGCGAATTAGGTAGGCACAGAGTGTTCTGCACGCGATAACTGACCACGTTTCAGCGCAAGTTTTGAAAATACAAACGTGAGAATCTCTATCATCCTCCTCGGTGCGTTTCTCACGGAAACCGGACTTGCCGCGCCATTTCAGAATCTTGGGTTTGATGAGGCCAACACCAACTCGGTACGCTTCCAAGGTCGCTTCCCGACGAGCGACCTGCTACCTGGGTGGCAATTGTTCCAAGGAAATGTGCTACAAACGAATATCCTGTATAATGGCGCTTTGGAGTTCAATTACGCCACCATAGTTGACAGATCCGGAACAGGCATCTACGGAACCAGTTTTACGTTAGGAGCGTATTCGCTGGTACTGAACGATTTCGCTGATCATTTTAACCTCTTCACTTTGGTTCAACGTGGTGATGTTCCCTCCGACGCGAGATTTCTGAGTTACACTTTTGCAGGCAGCCCCTTCCAGGTGACCATTAATGGGCAGAACTTATTGCCAGCCGTTCAAAATGGAGCCGTCAATCCAATAGAAATACTGATCGATGTTAGCAAATACGCAGGCCAGAATGTGCAATTGACCTTTTCTGGCGCGGCAGGTGTTTTTGCTCCCAACGACCCTGCTGGGCTTCGGTGGTTGGATAACATTCAATTCGAGGTGCCGGAGCCGGGCACAGTCACGTTGTTTGGCTTGGGCGGCTGCGCGTTGCTGGCGGCTGGCCTTCGCCGGCGGCGGCGTTGAGCAAGCCAGTCGTGAACGGCTAGGAATCTCCAATTGGTTTCTACGCCCTGCGCTAGAGTTTCATCCCGGCTTTCACCTGCCGCACGCCGGCGACAAGATTCGTCAGTTTCTGCCGGGCCGCCCAGCGCGCGGTCTGGCTCAAACCGCAGTCAGGCGCGAAAGAAAGTTTTTCAGCGGGCGCGTGGGTGAGGCAAAGCTGGACGCGGCGCGCGACTTCTGCGGGCGTTTCGATAAAGTAACTTTTAACGTCGATGATGCCGACGGCTACGTCCTTCTTCGCGGCGATGTCGCGCAAGATTTCCAATTCCGCAAATTCGCGGCTCGCCATCTCGACGTGGATTTCGTCCACATTCATTTCGAGGAACGCCGGGAACATTGGCACGTAGCGGCGCGGGCCGATGGCGCGGCCCTTGTAATTGCCAAAGCAAAGGTGTGTCGAGAGCCGGCACTCGCCCACGACTGGTTCGACCGTGCGGTTGAAGATGCGCACGAAGTTCTTCGGATCCTCGCGGTGCGCGTAACAACTCATCGAGGGTTCATCCACGGTAATTTCACGACAGCCGGCCTGCACGAGCGCTTCCAACTCGGCCCGCACCAGCGGCAGCAACGCTTCAGTGAGCGCGTAACGATCGGGATATTGGCGATTGGGCACGAGGCGTCCACTCAAGGTGTACGGGCCGGGGACGGATGCTTTCAACACCGGCGGGCTGGCAAGCTGCGCGAGAGAAGATTGCGTCAGCCGCTGGAGGCGTTGAAAATCTTCGACGGCGCCGAGGCCGCGTGGCGCGCGCAGTTCGCCGGTGACTTTGTGCTGGCCGCGTTGATCGTGCGCGGGCGGACCAAAGTGGCGCGGCGGCGCGGACTCCAATTCAATGCCTTCGATGAAACCGTAGAAGGACAGGTTGAAGTCGAGCCGGGTCTGTTCTCCGTCGGTGATCACGTCCAGGCCGGCGTCGAGTTGATCGCGCACGGCGATGGTAACGGCATCGTCGATGAGCTCAGCGCGATCTTTCTCGCCGAATTTTTCGAGTTGCTGGCACGCGAGTTCCAGCCAGCCGGGAAATGGATAACTGCCGATGACCGTGGTGCGCAGAGGTTGATTTTTCATAAGCTTCTTCGACCGCAGCCAAAACGTCCATCACGGCCGGATTTCCCAAGGCTCGATTTCGCCGGGCACGATTGTGAAAAGAGGATGCGGTTCCGGTGACTCAATGGAACGAGTTTCGCGAAATTTTGCCCTGTCCCGCACGCGCAACTTTTTCTTCAGATGTTCCCATTCGTAACGCAACTGCCCGCGAGTCGCGGCCATGTTCGTCGCGCGACCAGAGGAAATAATTTTGGTTTCGTCGAATTTATAGCCACGTTGACGCGCTTGTTCAGCGACGCCGCGAAGATAGACGCCCACCACCGCCACGGGATCGCGCTGCTGCCGGAAGCGATGCAACTGCGGATGGTGGCGGTAACCGCGCGTCGCTCCCTGCAAAACTTTTTGAGCGAGCAGCGCTTCGCGCCAGAGTGCGACCAGTCCCTTCGCGTCGAGGTACTGGGGATGAAGTGTCCAAAGCCGCATGTGTCGGGGTCGAATTCAGTGCGCACCGAGGTTTTCGTAAAGTTTGGCCAAGCGGCGCGCGTGCTCGTCGTACGCGGACTCAAACAACGCCGTCGCCTGTTCCGCACCCACGACCGCGGCCGCCGTGAGCACTTTGGGCGGCTGGCCCGCGCGTGTCAGGCGAGCAGCGACCTCGGCTTTGATCGTGTTCACAAGGAGACAGCCGCCAACGGTTGAGCCGGGCGCGACGGGCGTTTCCAAGCCGTCGATTTTCACCATCGCATCGCCGATGGGCGCGGCGGTGTCGAGCACGAGATCGGCGAAGTCCTGCAATTTCTTGCCGCTGGCGTGCCGGGTCTTGCTCGCGGCGGAATGCTTTTGACTGACGATGGCGACGACTTTGATTCCGCGTTGCCGGAAACCTGCGGCCATTTCGATGGGCACGACATTGCAGCCACTCGATGACGCGACAAGGGCCGAATCTTGCGGCGAGAGATCGAAGTTTCGCAAGATGCGCTCGGCGAGGCCGGATACGTTTTCCAAAAACATCGCCTGCCGTTGGCCGTTGGCGCCGACGACGAGGTTGTGAAAACTGAGCGAAAGTTCGACGATGGGGTTGAAACCGGGGAACGAGCCATAGCGCGGCCACATTTCCTCGACAAGAATGCGGCTGTGCCCCGAGCCAAACAGATGCACCATCCGGCCCGCGAGAATCGTGGCGGCAAACCAGTCAGCCGCTTGTTCGATGGCCGGTTGCTGACGTTCGACGGCGTCGATCAGTTCGCGGCAACGGCGGAGATAAGTGTCGCTCGGGCTCATGCGTGCGCGAAGCTTACGAAAGCAACTCGCGGAGGAAAAGAAATACCGGCCACGGCGAATTAGCCCGCTTCAAAGGCCGAGCTTTTTAAAACGTGCCTTCACTTGTTTGAAGTGAAAGTCGAGGCGGCAAAGCTTTTCCAACTCTGCTTTGGAAAGCAGTTTTGCCACTTCGGGATCGCCGAGCAGTTGCGTTTTGAAATCCGCCTCCGTCACGCCAGCGTGCTTCGCCTGCCAGGTTTTCATCGCGTTGCGCTGGACGAGTTCGTAGGCCGCCTCGCGCGTGAGTCCCTTTTTGATGAGCGCCAACAACACGGTCTGCGAATTCCACATGCCCAGCGACAGGCCGAGGTTACGCGCCATGTTTTCCGGGTAAACGATCAGGCCCTCGGTGAGCTTCGTCAGCGTCACGAGCATGTAATCGAGCAGCGTGCAGGAGTCGGGGAAAATGACGCGCTCGACCGAGCTGTGGCTGATGTCGCGCTCGTGCCACAGCGCGACGTTTTCCAGCGCGGCGACGGCGTTGCCACGAATCACGCGCGCCAGTCCGGTGAGGCGCTCGCCCGTGATCGGATTGCGCTTGTGCGGCATCGCGCTGGAACCTTTTTGTCCCGGCGCGAAAAATTCCTCAGCTTCGAGCACTTCGGTCCGCTGCAAATGGCGGAACTCCGTCGCCCAACGCTCAATGCTCGCCGCGACCAGCGCGAGCGTCGTGATGAACTCGGCGTGCAGATCGCGCTGAATGACCTGCGTCGCGATGGGCGCGGGACGCAGGCCGAGCCGTTTGCAAACAAACGCCTCGATCTTCGGCGACAAATGCGCGCTCGTGCCGACCGCGCCGGAAAGTTTCCCGACGGCGGCCGCAATTTTCGCAGTCTCGAGACGTTTGAGCGCGCGACCGAATTCGTCATACATCAACGCGAGCTTGAGACCGAACGTCGTCGGCTCGGCGTGGATGCCGTGGCTGCGACCGATCATCGGCGTGAATTGGTGCTTGCGAGCTTTCGCCGCGATCACAGCCCGCAGCGCCTTCACATCCTCAATCAAAATGTCGGCGGACTGGACCATCTGGACGGCGAAGGCAGTGTCCACGATGTCGCTGCTGGTCAGGCCAAAGTGGAACCAGCGGCTGGCGGGCGCGCCGACGTTCTCGGCGACGTTCGTGGTGAAGGCGATCACGTCGTGATTGAGCGTGCGTTCGAGTTCCTTGCAGCGTTCCAGCGCGAAGGCCGCGCGTGCCTTCATCTGCGCGAAATCTTTTTTGGGCACGACTCCGGTGGCGCAAAGTGCTTCGCTGGAGAACAGTTCGATCTGCAACCAGATTTCGAGTTTGCGCTGATCGGTCCAGATTTCGCGCATCGCGGGGCGTGAGTAACGTTGAATCATCGCGGCAAGGAAAAAGGAAAAACGCAAAAGGCAAAAGGAAAAAGCACTTCGAGCTTCAATTCACCAACGACGAAAACCCGGCTGAGTGGGATTATGAGGAGCGCAATTAGCGTTTGCCCATGCGGGCGCGGGCGGCTTCGAGGATTTGCCGTTCGCGCGCGGTGAGGCTGTGAATGCCGTGCGCCGAAATTTTGTCGAGGATCGGATCAACTTCGCGGCTGATGAATTCCGCGGGCGGCATGGAGTCGTCAGCGACTTGTTCGCGCTTCGGCCAAAGTGATTTGCCCGGCGAATTCACTTTGACCAATTCCGGACGCGGGCGGGCGCGCGGACGAATGCGCCACAGGTTCAAACTGCGATGTCCAAAGGTGACGAAATGGATGTAGCCCAAGCCTGCGAGCAAACCGCCCAGGTGCGCCGCGTGGGCGATCTGGCTGCGCCGCTCGAGCATCCCAAAAACGGCGACGACGGCCGTGACGAGCACGAGATACTTGGCACGCATGGTGACGGGAAAAATCATCGCGATGAACGTCGTAATCGGCTCCTCCCAGTTCAGCGCGGCGAAAGCGGCGACCAACCCGCAAACCCCGGCGGACGCGCCAACGGTGGCCGTGTCGCGGCCAAAGTGACCGGGAAAAACCCAACTGCAACTTGCTTGAAGGAGACCGCCGATGGCGCCGCTGAGAAGGTAGAGTTTGTAGAAGTCGGCCCGACCCAGGCGTTCTTCGACGACCCGGCCGAACATCCAAAGCATGGCGCAATTGAAAATCAGATGCGTGGGGCCGCCGTGCAGGAATTGGAACGTGAAGAGTTCCCAGAGCTTTCCCTGCGCGAGGTGACTGGGCGTAAGCGCCAGCCAGCCGGAAATTCCGAAAATCGCCGGGTTGGGCGAAAGCGCCAGGATGAGCTGGAGTCCGAAAACCACCGCGTTGATGGTCACCAAAATAACCGAGGCTGACCATCGGGGCGAATAAGGCGTCGCGCGCATGTATGAGCGATCTTCCAGCATTGCTGGCGTGAATTTACGCGCGGCCCTTGGTGAATTCAACGGTGATCTTTTTTTGATCGCGCGGATCTGCGGAGTGATTTTTCTGCTGTTGCTCGCGGTCGTTGGCCGACGGGCTGTGCCGCAATGTTTCACCGCCACGAATGAACTCTTGCCTGCTGATTTCGATGATGGTCTTTGGTCGTTGCATGATTTTAGCCGCCGAACAACCGGCGGATTGCTCAATTCCGCTTGCCGATATTTCCACAAAGACTAATCGGCAGGTCGTCGTCGATCGTGAAGCCGGTCAATATCCCGGCGATCATTCGACCGGGTTGTTCAAGAACGGCAGAGCGGCGCTGGCGAATTCGTTTGCTTGCAGCCAATGAGCGAATGGCCTAAGAGATTCTCAACAGATCAATCCATGCAAACGAATCATTTCAATTTGAATCGCCGTCAATTCGCCAAATCAGCCGCGGTCGCGTGCGCCGGTGTCGCGCTGGGCGGCCTGCCAGCGGCCGCGCAGGCTCCCGCCCGCAAGATCAAACTCGGCCTGGATAATTTCGCCGTGCGCGACCTGGGCTGGAATGCCTCGCAGTTAATCGACTACGCGGCGTCATTGAAAACCGATTCGCTCTTCATCACGGACTTGAAGCCGGAAACGTTTGAGAATTTCTCGGACAGCTATCTCAAAGATCTCAAATCGAAGGCAGCAGACAAAGGGCTGCAAATTCAGCTCGGCTCGTGGAGCATCTGCCCGACGTCGAAGACGTTCAAAAAGGACTGGGGCACGGCCGAGGAACATCTCACACTAGGATTGCGCATGGCGAAAGCGCTCGGCTCGCCGGTGTTCCGGGCCGTGCTCGGCAGCCGCGAGGATCGCACCACGCCGGGCGGCATCGAGGCGCGCATCGACGACACGGTAAAAGTCCTCAAAGCTAGCCGCAGCCGCGCGCTGGATGCCGGGGTAAAAATCGCCATCGAAAACCACGCCGGCGACATGCAAGCGTGGGAACTCGTCACACTCATCGAGGCGGCCGGCAAGGATTACGTTGGCGTGAATCTCGATTCTGGCAACGCGGCCTGGACGCTGGAGGATCCGCTCGAGAGCCTGGAGATTCTCGGCCCGTACGCGCTCACCACCAGCTTGCGCGACGACATGATTTGGGAATATGAGGACGGCGCGAAAGTGCAATGGACGGCGATGGGCGAAGGCTGCCTCGATTTGAAAGCCTACTTCAAACGCTTCGCGGAGTTGTGCCCCGGCGTTCCCGTGCATATCGAAACCATCTCCGGTTTTGCGGTGGATTTTCCTTACTTGAAGCCGGAATTCTGGAAAGTCTGGCCGAAGGCACGCGCGAAAGATTTCGCGAAATTCGTTGCGCTCGCCAAACGCGGCAAGCCACTTCCACCCTTTCGTGCGCCGGACAAGAAAGCCAATCAGGAATATCAAAAAGCTGAATTGGAGCACAGCCTCAAGTACTGCAAGGAAGTGCTCGGGCTGGGTTTGAGGGTCTGACACGTCCAGCCAAAACGCCTTGTCCGGAGCAAAAACGAGCGAAAGGTCGCTCCTCACGTCCATCGCAAAACGGAAACTACGTTGCCATCGCGATGGCTGGCGTAGGACTTCTCCCTATTTCAATTCGGGCGGAGTTCCAATTTCGTTCCCGCCGTCGGAAGTTCACCGTCTTCTCAAGTTATGAGCACTAATTTGCAATTCGCAAGAACGGCAAGTGAGATTGGTGCGACGGAAGCCACCGAATTTCGTGTCGTCATTTTATACAACCAACCGGAATCCGCTCACCGCGCGCTGAAAGTCGTGGACGGTGTAGTTTCAGAGTTTGCCGACAAGCTGCGAGTTGGTCGCGACGTGTGGAGTTTCAACATTCTCGAACTGGACGAAGTGGCTGCGGAAGCGTCCGCAGCCGCGGCCCAGGCCCAACTCCTCGTGATCGCGGCGGACGGCGACGCGGAACTGTCTGCCGCGGTGATCCACTGGCTCGAACGCTGGGCGGTCGAAAGCACACCCGGCACGGCAGCGTTGGTGGCGGTTTTGTCCCGGCACGACGACTCGGCGTCTGAACCGTCGGCAACGTGCCGCTGGCTGCAAGTGCTGGCCCAGCACGCGGGGCAGGGATTCTTCGCGCGCGAATTCCGCCTGCCGACGCCGAAGTGGGACTTCGCGGGCATTCAACGCCGCGCCACGGAACCTTCATCGATTCTCCTGGGCATTCTGGAGCACTGCCAGCCCGCACAGCGCTGGGGGCTGAATGAGTAGAGGACTTGATTACGTACGGATTTGTCCCGCGCCATAACCAATCCATTTGTAAGTAGTCAGTTCATCCAAACCCATCGGGCCACGCGCGCCGACTTTGTCCGTGCTGATGCCAATCTCCGCGCCCATGCCAAATTCACCGCCATCGGTGAAGCGCGTCGAGGCGTTCCAATAAACCGCCGCGCTATCGACCTCGGCCAGGAATTTCTTCGCCGTCGCTTCGTTACGCGTTACGATACTGTCGCTGTGGGCGGAGCCATAATGGGCGATGTGATCCACGGCCGCCTGCACACCATCGACGACGCGCACGTTTAGAATGTAATCGTTGTATTCGGTGAACCAGTCTTGCTCCGTCGCGGGCGTCAGTTTTGAATTTTGAATTTTGAATTTTGAATCGAGCACTGCAAGCGTCGCGTCGTCGGCGCGCAGTTCGACGTTCTTTTCCCAAAGCTTCGACGCGATCTGTGGAAGGAATTTTCCCGCGACGGGCTTGTCCACAAGCAACGTCTCCATCGCGTTGCACACTGCTGGACGCTGCACTTTCGCATTCATCACGATGGACTCCGCCATGCCCAAGTCAGCGTCGCGATCCACGAACACGTGGCAAACGCCTTTGTAATGTTTGATGACGGGCACCTTGCTGCATTCGGTCACCGCGCGAATGAGACCTTCGCCACCGCGAGGCATGCACAAATCCACATATTGCGTGAGCGAAAGCAGTTCTTTGATCGCCTCGCGGTCGGGCGTGGGCACAACCTGGATCGCATGCACAGGAAATTTCGGCAGATGCCTTTGCGCCGCGCCCACCATCGTCTGAGCGATACATTGGTTGGAGTGCAGCGCCTCCTTGCCGCCGCGCAGGATCGTGGCGTTGCTCGACTTGAAGCAAAGGCTGGCGGCGTCGGCGGTAACATTCGGACGCGACTCGTAAATGATCACCACGACGCCAATCGGCGTGGAAATTTTTTGCAGTTTCAATCCATTCGGCCGTGTCCGTTCATCGAGCAATTTGCCGACGGGATCCGGCAGCGCGGCAACTTCGCGCAATCCTTTGGCCATCGCGGTGATGCGCTTGTCGTCGAGTTTCAAACGATCCAGCATCGCCGCGCTCAAACCCATCTGTGCGCCGACCTCCATGTCGCGCGCGTTCGCGGATTTGATCCCGTCGGAGTTTTTCTCCAACGCTTCAGCCATCGCGAGCAGGCAGGAATTTTTTTCGACCGTGGTCAACTTCGCCAGTTCACGCGCGGCGGCTTTGGCCTGCCGCGCCAACTGAGTCATCTGTTCGGGCAACGTCATGCCGGAAGTTTACGAAATTCTTGCGGCGATGAAAGTAACAAAATTCCTCCAAGCTGGATGCGTGTGGAACTGGTTGCGTGTCAAATGACGGTGCATCCGATTCGCCGCTTGGAAATCCCAGGGCAGATGTGGCAGACAAAGGCATGACAACTTTTCGGTTTATGCTGTTGCTCGCCGGGCTGCTGCATGTGTTTCAGCTCGGCGCGCAATCACTTCAATCGCGCTACGTGGAGTCGTATCCAGTCGCTGCGTCGAAGAAAGGGTTGCAGGTGGAACTGATTGATGACGCGCTGGTGTTGGGCGTCAAACACGCGGCGCTGAACTTCAATCTCACGCCACTCGTCGATCTCGCTGGCGACACGAACAACCCCACGTGGGAGTCGGACGGACGCATCTACCGGTTTCAGCGAAGTCAACTCGCGGCGATGGACGAACGCATCCAGTCGCTTTCCGAGCAGGGCGTGATCGTGAATTTGGTCTTGCTGGCCTACCAATCTGGTGACGCGGCGCGCGATCGAATGGTGATTCATCCGCGTTGCGTTACGAACGCGCCGAATCGTTTGGGAGCGTTCAACACGGTTACGGATGAGGGCCGTCATTGGTTCGCAGCCACGATGGAATTTTGCGCCGAGCGCTGGTCGCGGCCGGATCGGAAGTTCGGCCGCGTCGCCGGCTACATCATGGGCAATGAAGTGAATTCTCACTGGTGGTGGGCGAACATGGGCCGCGTGACGATGCCGGAGTTTGCCGAAGATTATTTGCGCGTGATGCGTCTAGCACACGACGCCATCCGGCGGCAATCGAGCTGGGCGCGTGTCTATCTTTCGCTCGAACATCACTGGAACCTTCGCTACGGCGCGGGCGATGAGCAGCAGGCGTTCGCCGGGCGTCCATTCCTCGATTACTTCACGCGACGGGCGCGTGAAGACGGCGACTTCGACTGGCACATCGCCTTTCATCCGTACCCGGAAAATCTTTTCGAGCCGCGCTTTTGGAACGACCGCACGGCCACGACGAACGTGCTCACCACGCCGCGCATTACGTTCAAAAACATCGAACTGCTGCCCGCGTATTTGCGACGAACGGAACTGCTCTTCAACGGCCAACCGAGGCGAATCATTTTGAGCGAGCAGGGTTTTCAAACCCCGAAGGGCACGGACGGTGAATTGATTCAAGCCGCGGCGTATTGCTTCGCTTACAAAAAGATCGAGAAGCTCGACGGCATTGACGCATTCATCCTGCATCGGCACGTGGACCATCCCAACGAAGGCGGTCTGTTGCTCGGCCTGCGCAACTTCACGCCCAATGTCACCGACGCGCGGCCAAAGAAGAAAAGCTGGGAAGTTTTTCGCGACGCTGACACACCGGAATGGCAAAAGGCTTTTGAGTTCGCGCTGCCGGTTATTGGACTGGCGAGTTGGGACGACGCCCGATGAGTGGTGTGTGGCATGTGGAACGGGAGTTGTTGGCGCGAAGTGAAGACCTCATTACACTTGGCGCGTCGATGCACAATTTAATCACAGCACTGCGAATTAACCGTCCAATCACAACTCGCGCGATGATTGCGAAAGAGAAATGACACGAAAATTTCTCGCCGCAATTTTGTCGCTGGCGGCTGGGGCACAATGGCTCGGCGGCGGCACGTCGATGCCATTGAGCCTTGATCGGCTCGTGAATGACGCGCAGCTCGTGTTGCGCGGCACGGTGCGCGCGAAAAATTGCCAGCTAGATCCCGAGGGCCGCATCTACACCAAAATCGATCTGGAAGTGACCGAAGTATGGAAAGGCTCGTTGACCAATCGCAGTTTTACGGTCGTCCACAGCGGCGGCGTTTTTGGCAATCGAAGATCGAGCGCGGCGCATCAAGTGGAATTTCAACTCGACGAGGAAGTGGTCGTCTTTCTCACCGTCAACCGGCGCGGCGAAGGCGTTTGCCTGGGCATGTCGCAGGGAAAATTCCACGTCTGGGAAAACGCGGCAGCCCGGCAGAAATTTGTGAGCAATCCGTTCCACGGTGGGAGCGCATCCGATGCGCCGGCAGTGACGCCGCAAGCCAAGATCAAGAATGGCCCGCTCACTTTGGTCGAACTCAAGCAGCTTGTGCGGGGAGGTGGTCGATGAAGCGGCATCTGGTTTTCTCCCTCATGTTCGTTGCGCTTTGGCTGGTTTCGTCCCCGCCAAATGCGCGCGCCTTCGTCGTAAACCGCGATGTGGTCGAGCGTCCACGTCACTGGACGCTCGCCAATTTTGATTCGCGCGTGAGCACGAATGTCGTGAACCCTGCCACGCACGCGATTCGTTACTTTTTCGCGTCAGACGCGTACTCGACCACGAATCAGGCGGCCGAATTGAACGCATTGCGCGCTGCGTTTTCGCAATGGCAGGCGATCCCCGGAACGATTTTGAAATTTGAGGACGCCGGTTTGATCGCACCGGTCAATGATGTGAACAATCAAGATGACCGTAACACGATCTATTTCAAAAAGGGCGGCACGTCGTATCTCGTCAACGGCGAGCTGGACGACATTCGCGGTCTGCTTGCTTACACGTATGTCTCGACGTTTGATGACAACACGATCGCGGAAGCCGACACGGTCATCAACGGCGTGGATTTCACCTGGTTCACCGACTTCAGCACGGTTCAGAGTGCTGGCTTTTTCATCGAAGCGAACATGTTGCATGAAGTCGGACACTTCATCGGGTTGGAGCATTCGCCCGTTGGCGGTGCCACGATGTTCGTCCGCGGGCTGCCGGGCATCAACACGCAGGCTGGCCTTTCGCGTGACGAAATCTCGGCGGCACTTTCACTTTATCCACAAGCCGCGACGCCTGCCACACTCGGCACGCTGCAAGGCCGTGTAACGATCAACGGCGCAGGTGTGTTCGGGGCCGTGGTCACACTCGAAGACATGCAGGGCAATATCGCGGCCGGGACGGTGACGCGGCCGAGCGGGAATTACGAGTTGCCCGCGCTGCCACCGGAAAATTATTTTGCGCGCGTCACGCCGCTCGATCCCGAATCCGGCAGCAGCCTCGCATTTGCCGTGCGCGGCAGCGACATCTCGCCCGATTTCAGCACCGTGCAGACGAATTTTCTTCCGGCGACGAATCAACCAGTGACACTGCGCGCTGGAGCATTCACAGCGCTCAACTTCGCGGTGACGGGCGGCTCGCCGCGTTTCCGCATCACTTGGATGCGACCGCCGACGGACCTCGCTGATTTGCGCGCGGCAGTCCATGCGCCGACGACGATAAACCTTGGTCAGAGCAATTTTTTCGTCGGTGTCTATTCGCTCGATCTGCCGGCGAGCGGTGCTCGTTTCGCCATCACTGGAGACGGCCTGACACTCGGCGCGCCGCAGTTCCTGCCTCAAGCGATCTCCGGCATGAATCTGATTTCGATCCCCATTGATGTTGCCCGCAACGCCACGCCCGGCCTGCGCAGCTTCGTCGTGCAACAAGGGACAAACGTCGCCTACGCCAATGGTTTTCTGGAAATTCTGCCGGCGTTTCCTGACTTCAATTTCGACGGCCTGGATGATCGATTTCAGCGGAAAAGTTTTCCGCTCTTCACCGCTCCTCAAGCTGGCCCGAAAGCCGATCCGGATGGCGATGGCTTCACGAATGAACGCGAATTTCTCGCCGGATCCGATCCAACCGACGCGGCGTCTTTCCTTTTCCGAATCGTGAAAGCAAACCTCACCGCTCAGGGAGCATTCCTGAATTTTGAAACCGCGCCGGGGAAAAAATATCAAATTCTTCGTCGCGACGATTTCAACAGTGCAACTTGGCAACCGGCCGGTTCTCCAATCTCCGCGACCAATGGCATCAGCCAGTTCCTGGATGCGGCGGTTTCCAACTCGATGCGATTTTATCGCGTGCTGGCGTTGCCTTAAATTTTCGCGACGACTAACCCGAGGCGCAGCGCGCTCTTTTTGTGTGTCCCTGCGGCGCGCATTTGCTTTACTTGCCGCGATGTCGCAAGCGACCAACTTATTGGAATTGGAAAACGTTGTGAAAGACTACGCCGGTGCCGCCGGTGGCGGGCGTGTCGCAGTACTCAACGGCCTTCAACTCACTATCGCGCGCGGCGAGTCCGTCGCGATCATCGGCCCGTCCGGCTCCGGCAAGAGCACGCTGCTCAACATCATCGGCACGCTGGATCGACCGACATCCGGACGCATCGCGTTGAATGGCCAGAACCTCGGTGATTTAGACGAAACTCAACTGGCTGTATTTCGCAACCGGCAAATCGGCTTCATCTTTCAGTCGCATCATTTGCTGCCGCAGTGTTCCGTGATCGAGAATGTCCTCGTGCCCACGCTCGCATGTTCCGATGCCGCGACGCGACGCGACGCTCCGGCGCGCGCGCGAAAACTTCTCGACCGCGTCGGGCTTGGCGCACGCTTGGAGCATCGGCCCGGCGAGCTTTCCGGCGGCGAACGTCAGCGCGTCGCCGTCGTCCGCGCGCTCATCAACAATCCGCCGCTTTTGCTCGCCGATGAACCGACCGGTGCGTTGGATCGCGCCGCCGCTCAATCGCTCGCGCAGTTGCTGATCGACTTGAACCGCGAAGAAGGCGTTACGCTCATTGTTGTCACCCACGCACTGGATCTCGCCCATCGGATGAGCCGCGTTCTCGAATTGCACGACGGGAAACTTGCGCCGCCCGCGCTGGTAAAGCCATGACCTTCTGGACGCTCATCCGTCGCAGCCTCGTGTTCCACGCGCGCTCGCACGCAGCGGTGGCACTCGGTGCCGCCGTCGGCAGCGCGGTGCTCATCGGCGCGCTGGTGGTTGGCGACTCAGTGCGCTGGAGTTTGCGCCGTTTCGCGCTGGAGCGGCTCGGCTCCATTCAACTCGCGCTCGCCTCCAACGACCGTTTTTTCCGCGAGGCGCTGGCGAAAGATTTGATGTCCGACAAAGCGCTCTACGACATTCGTTCGCTCGCCGCGATGCAATTGCTCGGCACGGCGAACAACGCGGATGGCACCGCGCGCGCAAACCGCGTTCAAGTGCTCGGCGTCGATGAACAATTCTGGAACCTGAGCGACGCGCCGGTGTCATTTCGTCAGCCCGCGCCGGGTGAAGTGATCTTGAACGAACGGCTCGCCGCGCAATTGAAAGCGCACGTCGGCGACAGCGTCGTTTTGCGCGTGCCCAAGCCCAGCCAGCTTTCGCGCGACGCACCAATTTCACCACAGGAAGATTCCGCCGTGGCCATGCGGCTCAAAGTCAGCGCTGTCGCCCGCGACGCAGAATTTGGCCGGTTCAGCTTGCAGGCAAATCAAGTAGCGCCATTCAACGCCTTCGTTGATTTGGCCTCGCTGCAAACCCAGATCAAACTGCCAGGCCGCGCGAATCTGATTCTCGTCTCCGGCGGTTACGGTGATTCGTATTGGCAGACGGCTACCGGCTTGCGGCAGACGTGGCAGCTTGCGGACGCGGAATTGGAACTGCGCGAATTGCCCGACGGCGGCGCGCTCGAATTACGCACGAGCCGCATCTTCGTGGATGCGCCTGTCGGCGAAGCCGCCATGAAACTCAACTCAAACGCCACCGGCGTGCTCACGTATTTCGTGAACGAGTTGCGCGCGGGCGAGCACACGACGCCCTATTCAATGGTCACGGCATCGGGCGCGCCGTTGGTTCCCGCCGACATGCGTGACGATGAAATTCTCATCTCGCCGTGGCTCGCGGTTGATTTGCGCGCCCAGCCCGGTGATGAATTGGCGCTGAAGTATTTCACCGTCGGCACGACGCGCAAACTCGAAGAGCGCACGAACCATTTCCGCGTGCGCGCGATTCTGCCGGCCGGCGGCCGATGGGCGGATCGCGAGTTGATGCCGGAATTTCCCGGCATCGCCAAAGCCGATAATTGCCGCGACTGGGACGCCGGCTTTCCGCTCGACACCAGGAAAATTCGCGAAAAGGACGAAAAATACTGGCACGACTTTCGCGGCACCCCGAAGGCCTTCGTCACGCTCGCCGCCGGACAAAAAATGTGGGCGAACCGTTTTGGCAATCTCACCGCCGTGCGTTTTCCGCTCGCCAACAACTCGCGGGAAAAAATCAGCGCCGAACTGCGCCGCCTGCTTGATCCGGCGCTTTTTGGTCTGAGCTTTCAAACCGTGCGCGCGCAAGCGGCGGCGGCGAGTGAACAATCGTTCGACTTCGGCCAGCTTTTTCTGGGCTTCAGCTTTTTCCTCATCGTCGCGGCTTTGCTGTTGATGGCGCTCCTTTTTCAATTTGGCGTCGAACGGCGAACCAGCGAAGTGGGCACGTTGCTCGCGCTCGGATTTTTGCCGCGCCAGGTTCGCCGGCTTCTGTTGCTTGAAGGATGCGCGCTCGCGAGCTTGGGAAGTGTGGCCGGTGTGATCGGTGGCGTCGCTTACGCGCGCGCAATGCTCCACGGTCTGACCACGATCTGGCACGACGCCGTCGGCACGAACGCGTTGCGTTTTCACGCCGAGCCGCAAACCCTCGTCATTGGTGCGGTCGCCGGAGCCGGTGTGGCGCTGCTGACAATCTGGCTCGCACTGCGCAAACAAGCGCGCCAGCCCGCGCGGGAGTTGCTCACGACTGCGGGCGACTTTGAACTGGCAAGCACCGGCAAACCGGTCAAAGCAAAGCGAAGTCTTTGGCTTGCACTCGGCGCAGGTGCTCTGGCTGTGATGTTGATTGCGACGACCGGAAGACGTCGCGACGCGGAGGCTTCCGAAATGTTTTTCAGCGCCGGGAGCCTGCTGCTGATTGCTGGCTTGGCGCTCTGCGCCGCTTTGCTGGCCGCGCCACAAACCGGGCGCGCGGCGGCGAAACTTTCCGTCGTCGGACTTGGTGTTCGCAACGCCACCCGCCGTCGCAAACGCAGTCTCGCGACGATTGCGTTGCTGGCCTGCGGCAGTTTTTTGGTTGTGGCCGTCGGCGCGTTTCGGCTGGATCCAAACCAGGGCGCGCAGAAACGGGCTTCCGGCACGGGCGGCTTCGCGCTGTTCGCCGAATCGTCGCTGCCGGTTTTCCAGGATTTGAACACCAAAGCCGGGCGCGATTTTTACGGACTGGATGCGCAGGCGTTGGCCGATGCGCAAGTCGTGCCCTTGCGCGTGCGCGATGGCGATGACGCAAGTTGTTTGAATCTCAATCGTGCACAGACGCCGCGGTTGCTCGGCGTGCGGCCTGATTCGTTGCAATCACGCGGCGCGTTCATGTTTGCTGAAGTCGCCAAAGGCCAGTCACGGGAAAATGGTTGGAACTCGCTCGCGGCAAAATTGGAGGACGGCGCGGTGCCTGCGCTTGCCGACGAAGCATCGATCCTTTGGGCGCTCGGCAAAAAAGTCGGCGACACGCTCGACTACACCGACGAGCGCGGGCGCGCATTCAAGCTGCGGCTCGTGGGCGCGCTGGCGAATTCCATTCTGCAAGGCAGCCTGTTGATTGCGGAAGAACAATTCGTCGCGCACTTCCCGAACGAAGGTGGTTATCGAATGTTTCTGATCGACGCGCCGTCGAACGCCGCGGCGCGAGTAGGCGTCGAGCTAACGCGCGCGCTGCGCGACACTGGTCTCGAAGTGACGACGACGACCCGACGGCTTGCTGAATTTAATGCTGTGCAAAATTCGTATTTGTCCACATTCCAAATTTTGGGCGGGCTGGGTTTGTTGCTGGGCAGTGTCGGGCTTGGCGTCGTCGTATTGCGCAATGTGCTTGAACGGCGCGGCGAACTGGCGGTGTTGCTCGCCGTTGGGTTCCAACCGCGTGCGCTGAAATGGCTGGTGATGAGCGAGCACGGCGCATTGCTCTTGCTGGGATTGGGTGTGGGCGCCGCGGCGGCGGTCGTGGCGATCTTGCCGACGGCGCTGTCGCCCGGCTCGGAAATTCCATACACGTCGCTGGCGCTCACGCTCGGCGGTGTGCTCCTGAACGGCGCGATTTGGACCTGGCTGGCCACGCTGCTCGCGTTGCGCGGTAAAATCGTGGAAGGATTGAGAAATAATTGAACGGTATGAAGAAATTTTGCCTGATCGGGATGAGTTGTTTTGTGGTTGCGGTGGCTCTGGGCGCTGACGCAACGAAACCGCTTTACGAAAATAATTTTGAGAAAACCGAAGTCGGCAAAATGCTCGATGATTTTCTCGTGCTCGATGGCAGCTTCGCCGTGCGGCAAGAGGGCGATAATAAATTTCTCGAACTTCCCGGCGCGCCGTTGGACACGTTTGGCGCGTTGTTTGGGCCGACGGAAAAAGACGGTCTGGTTGTTTCCGCGCGCGTACTTGGCGTCGGCAAAGGCCGGCGATTTCCCACGTTCGCAGTCGGACTCAACGGTGTGGCCGGCTATCGGCTGCAGGTTAGTCCCGGCAAGAAGGCGCTGGAGCTTTACAAAGGCGACGCGGTGAAGACCAGCGTGCCGTTCGACTGGACGTCGGACAAATGGACACGACTGCGACTGCAAGTCCGCAAAATCAAAGACGGCGTGTGGAAGATCGAAGGCAAAGCGTGGACGCAGGAAGCGAGCGAACCAGCATGGTTGATCTCGTTCAATGAAACCGAAGCCGCTCCCGCTGGTCGCGCGTCGGTGTGGGGCTGTCCGTATTCAGGAACGCCGATT
>JACPZS010000149.1 GCA_016195385.1 Verrucomicrobiota bacterium | reverse complement strand
CGGACGAAAGCTCCAGTCGGAGCAGCCCAGCGGAGTGACTGCCGATCAAAAACCCGCACGGCGCAGCGACCAGAAATGGATTTAGCCATGACCAAAAAACAATTCCGGCAAAATCACCCGGTTTTGCAGCGGCCTGTTAACGTTCAAGATGAGCCACGGCCGCTTGGAGCCGTTGGCTCTGGCGCTTGGTTGGGCCTTATCCTTTCAGTTCGCACCTCGTAACAAAGCGCCACCATGCCGTTCTTGTAGCCTTTGACCTCCGTCAGATGAAGGGCGACATCTCGGTCGAGCTTGTCGAAGAAGGGGATTCCATCACCGATCAAAATCGGCAGGATCGAATAACGAACTTCGTCGGCCAGCCCGAGACGAAGGCATTCGCCAGCAACGACACCACCTCCCACAAACCAGATGCTGCGGAACGCTGGCCGCAGACGCCCATTCACGAACTGCGCAAGATCGCCGGAGTAGAACTCGACGGTATCCCGGGTCCGCGGCAGCTTGCGACTCGTGAGGACGAAAACGGGTTTGTCACCATACGCCCACCCCAATCCTTTGGCTTCAAAACTCACCGCGGTTTCATAGGTCCTTGAACCCATGACGTAACAGTCGATCGACTTAAGGAAGGCCTCGACGAATCCTGGGTCCATCGTGGCCCCGCCTGCGAATTCGTCTGAAGTTTCGAGCCAGTCAACGCGCCCGTCCTTTCGAGCGATGAAGCCGTCAACGCTCGTGGCCATGTGAATCGTTATACGCGAATCATTGTTTGCCATTATTTTTTGGTTTTGCCCAACGACCAGAGTTCAGCCACGCCGGACCAAGAGCCGTGAACCGCGAAGCGGAACTGAAGCCGCTCTCCGGCGTTGGGTGCAGCGATTTGTTAGGCAGCGGCACTTGATTACGGCTGGGTAGTTTATCGAATCGAAGTGCCAGCCAGCGCAGCACCCGTCCCGGCAAACCCGGCACGCCCCCGCAACAAATCCTGACGTGTCCGTACGGCAACCGCCAGATGTCAGGCTGTCCCCACGTCTGCCAGAGATCCTCAATATCGTCCTTCGAACAGAGCAAATCATGGATCCCCTCTATCAATAATATCCTTTCCCTGGGGATGGCTGGCTGAGTCGTAGTCAAATTCATCGCGGTCAGATTCAATGACTCGCACAGCCCGCGAGCGCTCTGCCATTTCCTGCGGATACTCGGTCGGACGGCCAGTCGGTAATCAGATGGTCTCAGGCGCGCGGGAGGCGCTGCCATAACAACAGCGGTCAGCCGCGCATCGTGGCACACCGTCATCCCCGCAAAAGCTGCTCCCAGCGAGTATCCCCACAGTGACACAGCGGGGCAACCTTCTCCCAGCAACCAGCCGGTCAAGGCACGAATTTCGGCGATCGCTTGCGCAGCTCGTTCCGCCCAAAAAAGGCAATCCCCGGTGTCAAACTCCGCGCGCTGGCGGGGACAGCGTTGAAAGTGGTAAGGCGGCACCAACGTAGCCACATTAAATCCCGCGCGATTACAGCGGCGGGCAAGCAATGGAAATCTGAGCTGATAACTGGCAGAGTCATTGTAACCAGGCAGGAGAATAATTACCGGTCGCTCCTGCCATCGTTCGGGGCAGCGGTAAAGCCGCCCATGAACGACATTGTTTTCCGTGAAATCGCAGGGTCGGGGCGCGGGAAAGCGGAAATGGACAGGTCCGTTGAACTCAACCTGTGCCGGTTGACTGTCAGTGGGAACGAAGTCCGGACTTTTTAGAAATCGAAGAGCTTCCTCCAGCCTCCAGTCATATTCTTTGGCAGGCATCATCAGTGTCATAACCTGAACGGATGACCAATCGATCAATTTTTCCAAAGACGCGATCATCGGTTGAGCCGCCTAACGACCCAAGCTCAACGACCCGGCCCACGGGACGCACGGATTGCAACCACGCCGCTCCCGCCGGGTTAGATGCAGCGCATGGTTAGGCGTTTTGGGATTGGAGTAGGTAAAAAACATCGGTGCGTATCTTTGATGGGTTGGTGTTCCAACTCTCGTCCCAGTGACCGTAAATCTCCCATGAGATACCCGTAAGGAGATGTCCGTGCTCGGCGCACCACTGGCGAATCCTAGTGTGCGCTTCGGAAAGTCGTTGGTAGGGTCCGAAATGGACGGTGGTAGCCACACGTCCCGATGGCAACTGAGAGCAATGAACACGGTCGTTGCCGACAAAGGGTTCGGATACCTCAGCCCCGACCTCGACTGACCCCTGCGCGTCCAAATACAAAGCGACATGGCGGCCTGGCTTCGGCAGGCCAGCGGAGCGAACAAATGACCAGACTTCGCCACACGCTGCGGGAACAAACCTCGAAAGCTCTCTCGGCTGCACGCGGTCTCGAACCACAGCCGTAAGCAACGCCTCTGAATTCGTTGATTCGATTTGGTAGGGCATGGGAATGTTTTAGTCTTCGTTACTCGGGACGCGCGCAGAAGCGCCTAACGACCCAAGTTCAGCGACGGCGGCCACGAGGCGCGCCGATTGCAACCACGACGCTCACGCCGGGTTAGATGCAGCGCATGGTTAGCCAACGTGGTCATTTCTTCCTCAAACCTTCTGCAATCTTCTTGGCGTCGCCTTCACTCACGCCAAAGAACTTGTCTCCCCTGTGCTTGAGATAACCCTCCTCAGTCCATCCCTGTGGTCGGGCGCTAAGGGGTGCAATCATACCACGGCGCTCGAAAGTGCCAACCTGCGTGATGACCTCACGGCCTGCGTGCTCTCGCTCAAAAGTCAGCATCTTCTTCGCGCCCGCGTCAGTGTAGGTGAATCTGACTGCAAAACTGTTCGTGGAGAATCGAACCATCCGGATGCTGTCTTGTTCGATGTCTTCTGGAGGGATGCGTCTCGTGGGAACTGTCTGCTCTTGAGCGAGACAGCCGACCGCGACAATTGCCAAGATCAAGGTGAGTATTGTGCGCATAGGTTGGAAGTTGGCTAACAGTTATTGGGCGTCCCATTTGACGCCTTTTATTACGGCTTGCACTTTTATCTTTCGCTGCATTTTCCTTGTCCAGAATTATTTCCCTTGAAAACGTTCAAAATATGAAACCGACAAAAGCGTCGTGCAAAATTCAATGCCTTCGCCAGCGGGCAACGGGAAACGCCCGGCTGGCTGAACATCCGGCGCTTCCCAATGGATGATTTTACGGGCCATCGCCTTTGTTCTTGCAGCTGAACGACGCACTTCAGATTTTCTTCAACAACTCCTTCAAACGTTTCCAGGCTTCCTCGCGCGCTTTCTTGTTCGCGTCGTTCGCGTCCGGCGCTTCGCCAGCCCGCATGAAGCCGTGACCCGCGCCATCATAGGTTGTCGGCTCGTAAGTCTTGCCCGCCTTTTTCATCAAATCGGTCGAGGTGGGAATCGTGGCGTTGACGCGCGCGTCGTTGCCGCCGTAGAAGCCGTAAACCGGACATTGAATGCGCGCGATGTCTTCCGCCTTCTCCGGGCCGGTGCCATAGAATGGAAAGGCGATCTTGACGTTCTTGTTGTTGGTCGCAAAGCGGAAGGTCTGCCCGCCACCCCAGCAAAATCCACCAACCGCCAGCTTGCCGTTGCACGCGGGAAGTTTCGCGATGTAATCCGCGACGGCGTTCAAGTCGGCGGTGATTTGATCCGGCGGAAGTTTGCCGATGACACCCCGCACGCCGTCGTTGCCGCCAAGTTCGGCGGTGCCACCACCACCGGGCGCCATGCCCGAAAGTAGATCGGGCGCGATGGCGATGTAGCCGGCCTCGGCGAATTGGTCCGCGACGCCGCGCACCCAATCGGTCAGCCCGAAAATTTCGTGGATGACGAGGACGGCCGTGGCCTTCTCCTTCACTTCTGGATAGACGATGAAGCAATTCACTTCGCGCGCGCCCTGTTTGACTTTGACCCATTCTCCGTGGCGGGGAGATTTTTCGAGCCGCGCCTTCGCCCAGTCTTGGGCGGACGCGGAAATCGCCGCGAACGCGACGACGATCGCGAGCAAGATTCGATTCATGGTATGATTTTGAGTTGAGAGTTCACTGATCCATTTCGCAAATGACAATTTGATTAACTCTTTGCCACGCCTTTGACATCGAGCTTGATGACGACTTCATCGCGAATCAAATCGTTGGCCATGCCGGCAAACTTGATTCCAAAATCAAACCGCTTGATGAAGAACTCGGCTTTCAGCGTCGCTTGGTTGCCCTGCACGTTTAGTTCCGCCGGAAAGCTGATTTGCTTGGTGACGCCGTGAAGCGTCAGGTTGCCGGTCAGTTTCACTTTGCCGCCGTCGGCTTTTTCCGAACTGGTGAGTTCGAAGATCGCTTGGGGAAACGCGGCGGGATCAAAAAAGTCCGGCGTCTTCAAATGGCCGGTGAGCCGATCGTTATCCGCCCAGAGCGAATCCACCTCAATCGTGAGCTTGTGGCCGGAGCCGCTGATCACGCCGTTCGCGACCGCGAACTGCCCGCTGAATTTCTTGAAGCCGCCGTTGTGGCTGCCCGTGACCTTCGAGCCGGTGAAACCAATCGTCGAGTCTTCGGAAATGGTGAAGACCTTCGCGCCTGCCGCCGGCGCAGATTTTGCAGCGGACGAGCTGCTGGGGGATTTGACTTCGGCCGCAGTGGTGCCATCGGCGGGATTTTTCGCGCAACCGGCTGCAAAACAGAGCAACGTGACGAGCAGCATTGGCCACGAGAAGTGCGCCACAGAATGGAAGATGGATCGGGAATGAGCAGAATTAACGTTCATAGTATTTTCGCAAACGGCATTTGGTTTGAATCGGTGTCGATCATCGGCTTAAGCGTGTGCGATTGTGCCTCGCGCCGGCGCGCATGGAAAGCACAGACTTTCAAGCTCGACTTGCGCGTTGGCGGGTAGTCGAAAATGATGTCGCTTTGCGAAAGTGATTGCGTTAGTTTTGGGGCGCGTCAAAATTGCCGTCAATTCCAGCAAAGACATGGTTCGTATGCCGATTCGCACGAGACATCACCAAGCAAGAGGCTTTACGTTGATTGAGCTCTTGGTGGTGATCGCGATCATAGCCATCCTCGCGGCGATGCTCCTGCCCGCGTTGAGCAAGGCCAAGGAGGCATCGAAGCGGGCGAAATGCCTCAACAACTTGCATCAAATGGGACTCGCCATGCTCATGTACGCCGACGACCAGGATGGCTACATCCCTCGCGGCAATTACCCGCTCTGGTGGCAAGTGCTCACGCCGACGCTGGGCGGCCAAAAAGGGAAAGATTACGGAAAAGTTCAAATCTATACCTGCCCAAGCTATCCCAACCTGAAGCAGTTGATTTGCTACGTGGACAACGCCTGGGCTTTCACCAGTCCCCTCGACAAAACCGGTTCCGAAGTGACCGGTTTGACACGCTTGAACCGGTTTCAACAGCCCGCTGATTCGATTTATTTCGCCGATAACGAAAATGGTTCATGGCGACCGGTCATTACCGCCCTGGGTGCCAATGGTTCCTTGGAACTGAACGACGTTTGGAGTGCCAGCCAACTTCCTTACAATGCAGGCGGGAAGACCCTCAATGCCGAAAGGCGAGTGGCCCGCGCCCGCCACGGACGCGGCCCCAATCTTTTATACTTCGATGGCCACGCTGGTTTGAAAAAGGCCGAACAAATAACCGTCGATGATTGGCGCGAGCAGAGAAATTGACGAATCCGCTTTACAAGCAAAATTTGCCAGCCGGTTAATGCTTCGCGCTATGAAATGATACGCGCGGCTGTAACGCTGTGGAACCTGAAACTGATAGACAATCAATCAAGAGTTTATGAAATCCTTAACCAACTTAGTAAGTGCAAGTGTCATCGCAACTGTCACTCTGGCGTGGTGTGCCGGCCAGCCTGCCAAGGCTGATGTTCCCACGACCGTTCTTTCGCAAGGACCAGTGGGTTACTGGCGATTAAATGAAACTGTGCAGCCGCCTTCCTCTCCGCCTCCAGCTGCGGACACGGGGAGCCTTGGGGCCACGGGTGACGGCCTCTATTTGTTTGGCCCCAAGCGGGGCGAGCCTGGGGCGTTGAGCGGAAGTTCGGCCACTTCGGCGCGGTTTTTCAATCCGGACTTTGACCCTGGTCTCGGCGGGTCAAAGGTCGAAGTGCCTTTTAACGCCACCCTGAATCCCAGTGGCCCTTTCTCAGTCGAATTCTGGGCCAAGCCCAGCAGTCTGGTTGCGGACGTCTTCTGCATGGCGGCATCCATGAATGCCGATCCCGCTATCGGGGTTGGAACCAATGCCAACCCGCGTGCAGGCTGGCTGTTCTACCAGAACGGATCGGGAACCAATACCACTGCCAACCAGTGGCAATTTCGGCTGGGAAATGCCACTGCCTATCTGGACGGCGATGCGCTCCGCGGCGGAACCGTTACGGCCGGAGCCTGGCATCACATCGTGGGCACTTATGATGGCTCCAAAGCCTCTCTCTACGTAAATGGTGTGCAGGTGGCATCGCGCGCCATTAGCGGCTATCAAGCCAACGATGTTCGGCCGTTTCGCATCGGCACCTCTTGCTTTGATGGTTACCTCGGCGCTCCGGGCACTTTCGCAGGTAACCGGGGCTTTGACGGCTGGCTGGAAGAAGTTGCATTCTATGGAGCCGCGCTCAGTGCAAATGATATAGCTGCGCACTACAACGCAGCCAAGACCAACGGCACCGGTTATGCCACGGTGGTTCTTGCGAACCATCCCATTGGTTACTGGCGCCTCGGTGAGGCGGGAAATCCGCCAGCGGTGAATCTAGGCAACCTGGGAGCCGAGGCCAACGGTTACTATGTCTATTCAGCCCGCCCAGGCCAGGCCGGGCCGCAATCTCCAGCTTATCCCGGATTCGAGAGCGACAATCGAGCTTGTGGTCTTGATGGCACGAACGGCTTTGTGGATCTGCCGCCGCTGAACTTAAACACCAATACGGTGACGATGACGGCTTGGATTCTAGCCGCTGCGATTCAGACCAATAACGCAGGCATCGTGTTTTCCCGGACGGGGACCACGGTGGCCGGCCTCAAGTTCGATGCCAGCGATCCCAATGGCCTTTCCTACAATTGGAATAACGACACCATTGCTTCCAACTTTAAGAGCGGCCTCACCGTTCCAGTCTCCCAGTGGTGCTTTGTGGCCTTGATTGTTCAACCCGACCAGGCCACGCTTTGCCTCCAGGATGGCAAGCAATTCTCGACTGCCATCAACTTTGCGAACCATCCCGAGCAAGCCTTCGAGGGCGAGACGTTGATTGGCACAGACGTCGAGGATTCAAATCTCACTTTCAACGGAACCATCGACGAAGTCGCAATCTTCAACCGCGCCCTTTCGGTGGGCGAAGTTTATTCGCAATACGCTTCTGCCATCGGCAGCCTCAAGCCCACCCTCTTCGGCAATTTACTAACCCCGCCAGGAGCGGTTTACCTGGGCGACACCTTGACCTTGACGGTGGATGCGGGAGGAACTCCGCCCCTCAACTATCAATGGCGCAAAGATGGCGCGCCGATTCCCGGCGCCACCGCGAGCACCTTTGCCAAAGCCAACGTGGACGCGAGCGATTCCGGGAATTACGATGTGGTTATTTCAAATGCCCAGGGATCGGTCCAGAGCCAGCAGGCCAACGTCGCTGTGCAACCGCTCTTTCAACCGGACATTAGCCAAAGCCCACAAAGCCGCACCATCTATAAGGGAGGGCTGCTGAATCTCACCGTGCAGGCTTCAGGCGGTGGGCTGACTTATCGATGGCAGAAGAACGGCACCAGTGTGGTTGGCGCAACCAACGCCAGCTATAGCGTGACCAGTGCTTCGGGCGATGACTCTGGAACCTACCAGGTCTTGGTCGCGAATCGACTAGGCACGGCGCAGAGCGCGGTGGCCACTGTCACCGTCATCGTTCCTCCAGCCGGCAGCTACGAAGACGTTATTTCCGGCGACAATCCCGAATCATGGTGGCGGCTGGGTGATCCGGTTGGCAGCATCACCCTGACGGACGCCATGGGGCGGCATGATGGTGTTTACAAAGGTGGAGTTACCCTGGCTGTCCCTGGTGTGCTCGTTAGCGACTCAAATACGGCGGTGTCGTTTAATGGCACGTCGGGTTACGCCGAGGTTCCTTTCACGAAGGCTCTCAACACCGCGAACTTCACCATCGAATGTTGGGTCAAGGCCGACTCGCTCGCTCGTGCTCTGTGTCCGGTGGCCTCCTTCACTCAACCGCCCGGCCGCGGTTATCTGGTGCAAAAATCGGAGGACGGCTTGTGGTACTACATGTTCGGCGATGGGGTGGATAACCCGATATTGGTGGTCGATGGCAGCGACGCGATTTACGGCGCTTGGACACACTTGATCCTTACATTCGATGGAAGCAATTTCAAGGCTTACCTCAATGGGAAGCTGGATGCCTTGGCCAACGTCGCCATTGTGCCCAACAATATCGCTCCTTTCCGAATCGGGTTTGACCAGCCCAAAAATGGTTGGAACGACTTTTGGAGCGGCGAAATTGACGAGGTGGCGTTTTATCAGAAAGCACTTACCGCCGGCCAAATCGCCGCGCATTATGCCGCCGCTCTCTATGGCACCCAGAGCAAACCTGTTTTTGTCGAACAACCCCAGTCCTCAACGTCCGTGGAGGGTTCGCAATACTTCTTGATTCCAGTGGTGGAAGGCACTCTGCCCATCCATCTGCAATGGAGCAAAAACGGCGTGCCTCTCGCGGGGAAAACCAATTCTGTGCTCAGGTTCAATGACGTGTCGTTCGCCGACACGGGTGTTTACGAATTGACCGCCACTAACGCGAACGGCATTTCGACGAGCGCACCGGCGATCCTGACCGTCCTTCCGCCGCTCGCTTTCGCCAACGTGACCAACGGATTGGTGCTTCATCTCGGGTTCGACGGAAGCTATGTGGACTCCTCTGGACACACCAATAACGCCCAGGCAGTGGGTTCGCCGACCTTCGTCAAGGGCCGGATTGGGAAACAAGCCCTGCACTTCAGCACCGCCGTGGACGCCAGCGATCCCAACAACCCATTTGTTACATCGGCCAACTATGTGACGCTAGGTTCGCCTCCGGATCTGCAATTCAGTTCCAATGTGAACTTTTCGGTTTCCTATTGGGTGCGTCTCACCAACTCCTTGGGCGATCTGCCGTTCCTCTGCAATTCCATCAATTCTTTTGGCAATCCTGGCTACACGTTTGCCTCTTCCTATCAACGGGGCGGGTGGTCATGGAACCTGGGAGATGTCGCCAGTGCGAGTTCCATTGGCATTTACGGTGACGACGATTCCATTAACGACGGGAGCTGGCACCACCTGGTTCACACTTTTGATCGCTCCGGCAGCGGCATCACCTACCTTGATGGAAACCAGGTCGATTCACGCTCCGTGGTTCCGGCCGGCGATCTGGACAGCGGCGAGTCAACCACGATTGGGCAGGATGCTTCCGGCGCCTATCCCGAGGCGGGTGAGGTGGATATTGATGATGTGGGCATGTGGCGCCGGGTTCTGACGCCTTTTGAAGTTTATAGCATCTACGTCGTTGGACAGGCTGGCCAGAGTTTCGACACCTATGGGCCGGTCTCGCTCATCATTAACAGCGATGCCGGTAATGTCCAAGTGGTGTGGCAGGCTGGTGTGTTGATCGAAGCAACTGATTTGAGTGGCCCGTGGTCTCCTGTAGCTGGAGCCGCGCCACCCTATTACAAGGTCATCCCGGGCGCGGTTCGGAAGTTTTATCGAGTCCGACTCTGATGCCTCGAAATCGGGCGAACATCTTTCACGAAAGAAAGCCGGAATAGATCCTGCAGGTGCTTCGGCTCAACTTTTAGGGCGGTTTTCGGTTCCGCCAGCCCGTGTCGCGGAACACCAGTCCGCCCCGTGGCCAGCGTGAAGAAATCGGCGTGCAATTGCACATCGCCCGGCTACACTCCGCCCATGCCCACACGCGACTCCAGTTCCGCCCTGGCGGCACGCGGTGCTTTCGCGACGACGCATTGGAGCCTCGTGCTCGCGGCGGGACGCGACACTTCACCCGAGGCTCGTGCCGCGATGGAGACTTTGTGCCGCGCGTACTGGTATCCGCTTTACGCGTATGTGCGGCGGCGCGGACACAGTTCCGAGGATGCACAGGATTTGGCGCAGGAATTTTTCCACCGGCTGCTGGCGTGCGACTGGGTCGCGCGGGCCGACAAGACGCGCGGCCGCTTCCGCACTTTTCTTTTGAGTGGCTTGCAAAACTTTTTGGCCAACGAATGGCGAAAAGCAAATCGTCTCAAACGTGGCGGCGGCACTGCGACCATTGCCCTCGACGCACTCGAGGCCGAGGAACGTTACCGTGTCGAACCAGCCGACGTGGCCAGTGCGGACAAACTGTTCGAGCGCCGCTGGGCGCTGACGCTGCTGGACCGTGTGCTGGCGCGGCTGCAAGCCGAGGAAGCGGCGGCGGGCGCGAATAAACGCTTCGAGGCGCTGCGCGGTGTGCTGCTGGGCGAACCGAGCGAGGAAGGTTACGCCGCGCTTGCCCGCCGGTTTGGCGTCACGGAATCGACGGTGAAGTCGTGGGTGCATCGCCTGCGAGCGCGCTATCGCGAGTTGCTGCGCGAGGAAGTCGGGCAGACGGTCGGCAACGCTGAAGAGACACAGGACGAATTGCAGCATTTGATGCGCGTGCTTAGTTCGTAGAATGATCCTAAAACCCGCAGTTGTCTCACGCGAAGAACGCGAAGGACGCAACGCCGAAGAGGATGCTTTGGAAAATACCGGTATTTGCGGCACTCACCCAACGGGCAAAAGGGCCGCTGCTTTCAAAGTCTTTTCCGTTGCGCCCTTGGCATCCTTGGCGTGAGGTACGACTGCGGAATCTGGGATGGCGACGCACTCTTAAAAATAATCTGCAACCTTTCGACACGAACGCAATAGCATTGGAGTGAAGGGTCCGTGGTTGGATCGTTTTGTTTTTGTTATGAGCGATTTTAAGTTCGGCTGTCCTCATTGCGGACAACACCTGCGATGCAGCGTGCGCCACGCGGGCCGGCAGATTCTCTGCCCAAAATGCCAGCGCCGCCTCGTCATTCCCGATCCTGCGGGTGACGCAGTTTTACGCACTCCGCTGCTGCCAGCGAACGACGTGGACGCCACCATCGCGCCGCAGCTTTCGATGCGACCCGTGGCGCCGGAAGACGCTCCCGATTCTAAGAAATGAACTTTCCCATTTTCACCTGCCCGCAGTGCCGTCAGTCGATGGAAGATCGTGAATGCGATTTGCCCTACGCATGTTCGATTAGCGCGGCGATGGCGGCGGTCACTTCGCAAAGCAGATCGTCCGTGACCACGCCTTTGCGTTTAACGAAGCGTTCGACCGCCAGCGCTCGTACTTGCAGCGCGTCCAAGGCGGACGATTTGGTCAGCCCGTTTCGCGCATCCGGATCCAGCCGGACGTGCCAAAGATGGTGGGAAAAGCCAGGTCGCCATTCTGTGATGGGCACACCCAGTTTGATGGGAAGCACGCCGACGGCATCCGAACTGACAACCAAAACCATCCGGGTCTTTTTCATCTCCGAGCCGCGAGTGGGATCCAACTCCACCAGCCAGATTTCTCCTCGACGCGGATTACTCATTGGCCGCACTGGTCAAATCGGCGGCTTCCCAATCGCGCCAGTCGGCGGATTGTTCGTAATGCGCTCGGGCGGTCAGGGCTTGCGCATGGAGAATTTTTCGTCGCTGCGCCAACGGCAGATCGAAAAATTCTTGCCGAGTCAAATTCACTGGCACTTCTTCGCGTGCCCTGGCCACGCGTGGTTTTCCGGCGAGTTTGATTGCCGAATGTGCGGGCTTTTTATCGATGGTCGGAAACGCCATAATTGTGAAGCCAGCGTGAGCTCGCCGCGCGGTTTGAGCAAGTTCACTTTTATGCGATTCGCGTCGCATTTCCAGCCATGAGCTCACCTGTTGCCGCCTGCCCCAAGTGCCGTCAGCCGATTCCGGCGGATGCGCCCGCTGGTCTTTGCCCGCGCTGCCTGGCCGTCGGCGCATTCAGCGAAACGTCGCCCGCGAAAAATCCCGCGACCGTGACTGATCCCGATCCCACGCTGCACATCGTCATCCCGGAGGATTCGGGGCTGCCCGCCGACGCGCCGCGCAAACTGGGCGATTACGAACTCCTCGAGGAAATCGCCCGCGGCGGCATGGGCATTGTTTACAAAGCCTGGCAACCAAGTTTGGATCGCTTCGTTGCCGTGAAGACCATTCGCTCCGGCCTGCTCGCCACGCGCACCGACGTCGAGCGTTTCGAGCGCGAAGCCAAAGCCGCCGCCAAACTGCATCATCCGAACATCATCGCCATTCACGAAATCGGCGAGCAGGACGGCCAGCATTATTTCGCGATGGATTACGTGCCCGGCGAAAGTCTCGCCACGCTCGCTCGCCGCCAGCCGTTCCTGCCGGAGCAAGCGGCGCAAATCACCGCCGCTGTCGCCGAGGCGATTCATTACGCGCACCAGCAGGGCGTGCTGCATCGCGATGTCAAACCGGCCAACGTCATCCTCGGCCCCGACGGCCCGCGCGTGCTGGACTTCGGCCTCGCGCGCCTGGCGGAGGACGACTCGCAGCTCACACAAAGCGGCGCGCCGATGGGTTCGCCGTGCTACATGGCGCCCGAACAAGCCGCCGGCAAAGTGCGCACCCTCGACGCGCGCACCGATGTCTATGCGCTGGGCGCGATGCTCTACGAACTGCTCACGGGCCGTCCGCCATTTCAAGCGGCGACGGTGATAGAGACGCTGCGGCTCGTGCAGGAAACCGAACCGGTGACGCTCCGGCGCATCAACCCGTCGCTGCCCGCCGACGTGGAAACGATCTGCTTGAAGTGCCTGGAGAAAGAACCAACGAAGCGCTACCAATCCGCGCAAGAACTGAGCGAGGAACTGGGCCGCTTCGGCCGCGACGAGCCGATTCATGCGCGGCCCGTCAACACGCCGGAAAAACTGTGGCGCTGGTGCCGGAGAAAGCCAGCGCTGGCAAGCATGGCAGCCGCGCTGACGGTGGCAGTGGTGGTAGGATCAACGGGTGTGGTGTGGCAGTCGGCTGCCCGCAAGACCGCATTGATCGAAACTCGTCGATTGCTCTACGCCGCCAACATGATCGTGGTGCATCAAGATTTGGAGAATGGCAACTATCAGAAAGCGCAGGAGTTGTTGTTGACCCATCGACCCGAACACGGTGAGGAGGACTTGCGTGGATTTGAATGGCGTTACCTCTGGCAACTCAGCCAGGGCGAGCAATTGTCCGTCCTTGGCCGTTGCACGAGCGGCATCCTGTCGGTGGCAGTTTCGCCGGACGGCAAGTTCGTGGCCTCCGCAAACAAAGGCGGCGCCGTGGTGAAGGTGTGGGATCTGCCAGGACACCGGCAAGTCCAAGCGCTGACGAATCACACAGCCCCGGTGAATTGCGTCGCCTTCTCGCCGGATGGTGAAACCCTCGCTTCGGGCAGTGATGACCACACGATTAAACTATGGGACACCAGAACGTGGCGATTGAAGGCATCGCTTGAACGCCACACCAATGCTGTCATCACCGTCAAGTTTTCCGGTGACGGCCGGACGATGGCCTCGAGAAGCGACGATCTTTCCGTCATCCTCTGGGACACCGCCACTGGCCGGGAACGGACCACGCTCACCAACATTACCAAGTGGGGAGGTCCGATGGCTCTTTCCGCCGATGGCGGGACGCTGTTCGTTGGAGACAATAATGCGGTGAGGGTGTGGGACGTGGAAAACAGAAAGTTGAAACTCGAACTTCCCAGCAACGAGCCGTTCGGCATCAACACGATCGATCTCAGTCCGGATGAGCGGACGCTCGCCGCTGGTTATGGCAACGGCGTGGTGACGATGGTCTGGAACCTTACGACCCAGAGCGCGGAACGTATCACACCCACACGACTGGAGAGAACAAAGCGTCCCGCGTTTTCGCCGGACAGTCGATGGCTGGCCGTCGCAACCGCCGATACCGGGCGCATCGAGTTATGGGATCTGCAAACCTGGACTCGCCAAAGCACGCTCCGCGGTCACCCGCCGGGAAACAGTTCCATCGTATTCTCGCCCGACGGTAAAACTGTTATCTCCGGCTCCGACGACAAAACCATCCGCATCTGGCCGACGGGCGCGCAAGTCGAGCGCGACATTTTTCGAGGCCACACGAACTACGTCTGGTCCGTTGCGTTCTCGCCTGACGGCAACACACTGGCGTCGGGCAGTTGGGACAGCTCAGTCAGGTTGTGGGATGTAAGGACTGGGCAATTGAAAGAGGTGCTCAAGACAACTCATCCCGTTTATGGTGTAGCTTTTTCTCCTGACGGAAAGATCCTAGCGGCGGGGGGCGGTGAGGAAGTGTCTCCCGGCGAACCCGGGGAGGTGAGGCTGTGGAATCTGGACGAACGGCGCGAGATCGCGGCCTTTGAGGCCCACCATGAGGGGGTTAGAAGCATCATTTTTACGACGGATGGAAAAACACTCGCTACGGCGAGCAGCGACGGGACAATCAAACTTTGGGATACTTTCACTCGCCGCGAACTCACCACTCTCAATAACCATACTGGGGCCGTGTGGGATTTGGCATCTTCATACAACGGAGCAATGCTCGCCTCAGCAGGCGATGGCGGCACGGCCAGGCTGTGGGATGTGAAGGAGGGCAAGGAGTTGGCAACCTTTGGCGGACACTCAGGCTACCTCCGCGTCGCCTTATCCCCTGATGCCAAGACCCTCGCCACGGTAAGTTGGGACAAGACACTCAGGATTTGGGATATTGCCTCTCGAAAAGAAACAATGACTCGCCTGCGTCTCAACGGCGGCCCCATGGCGCTGGCTTATTGTTCCGATGGTCGCACGGTCGCGACATCCGGATGGGACGGCGTGATCAAGCTCTGGAATGTCATTTCGCAGCGCGAAGTCGCGACGCTGAAACCGCAGTCTCGTGGAGTTCTGTCACTCGCGTTTTCTCCTGACGGGAAAATTCTCACCGCCGGCTCCGCGGATGGTTCCGTTCGCCTTTGGCGTGGCGCATCACTCGCTGAGATCGGCCGACAGATTGAGAACTCAAAGGAAGTAAAATAAAACTTAGAATTCAACCGTGACCTCTTATGAAAACACAGATCCTGACACCTGACATGAAGCGGACATGCTCTCAGCCCAGCGGGGCGAAAGAAAATAGCCCAGCGATTCATCGCTGGGTTTGGTTCGGCGAACGCAATAAGTCCCGATGGGACGAAAGAACACTCGGTCTGAGCCGAAATGAGACAATGGAAGCCAGGGTGGAACGGGCCACTGGCCCGTTCTTTCGGGCTACCAGCCCGAAAGCCCACCGCGCACAGCATTCACCAACCGGTGGCCATCTTCCATGCGCTCGGCTCGGCGGCAAGTTGCCGCCGAGCACGGTCAAGTTGGCCGTTCCACCCAGACCCACTGAATCGTTCCCGCTTGGATCATTAGCGAACGGTTGAAGCCCTGTCGTCCCTGCGGGACTTTGGGCCGCTTGGCCGCGAGTCCCAGCGTTGAAACGCTGGGCTGTTTTCAGTCGTCCCGATCGGGACTCGATTGCCTCGATGATTCAAACGGGCGCCTTCACCCTCATCGAACTGCTGGTCGTCATCGCGATAATTGCGCTCCTCGCGGCGATGCTTTTGCCCGCGCTCGGCAACGCCAAGCAGCAGGCGAAGCTCATCAAATGCGTGAGCAACCAAAAGCAAATCGGCGTCGCCTTCCAAATGTATCGGGATGACAACAACACGAAGTTCCCGCCCCACGGGACGGCTGGTCCCAGTTGGTCATTCCAGTACGGCGGCGGTGATCCGGATCGAAGTCGGCCTGAGAACGCGGGAGTACTGATGGCGACGAACCGATCGCTTTGGCGCTACGTACCAAACCCCGAACTCTTCAATTGCCCAGCGGATCGCGGAGGGGGCATACCGTACTTTAAACCGAATAAAAGCTTCTTCGCAGATGGCGGCACGAGTTACAAGTACAACGAGAACCCTTGGACGAACACGCGGCTTTCCTTCGCCGATGAGATGGACGGACTGGCGACGAAACCGGAGAGTTGGATTCCAGAACCTTCCCGCCATGTCCTCATTCACGACCTGCCGGCTCTTCCGTGGCAGGCTTCAGAGGGCTTCTATTTGCACTCGATGCACTACCCCACCGGCAAGGGAACGACTCTCTATCCCACTTTCAAAAATCTCTCCAAGAAGGTCGTTGCGCCGGTGCTATTCGTCGATAGCCACGCAAAGGCCTTCAACTTTACGCCCCACTTTCGGGGCAATCCGGGGTTCATTGCCGAGCCAACCGCCGAGCGGATTTGGTACAAAGCGGCAAAGGAGTGAAATGAAAACTCAACTATCGACATCTGACATGAAGGAGCCACGCCCCCAGCCCCGCGTGGCGATAGAAAATAGCCCAGCGATTCATCGCGGGGTTTGGTTCGGCGAAAGCAATGAGTCCCGGAAGGACGAAAGAAGGCGCGTTCCGGAATCGTTGTCGGAAGGCGGAGACTCTATCGTCCCTGCGGGACTTTGGGCCGCTTGGCCGCAGCTCCCAGTGTTAAAACGCTGGGCTATTCTCGGTCGTCCCTTTCGGGACTTTCGCGGTTCGACATCTCGCTCGACCGCCTTCACGCTCATCGAACTGCTCGTCGTCATCGCCATCATCGCGATCCTGGCGTCCATGCTCTTGCCGGCACTTTCGCGCGCGAAAGACCGGGCGCAAATCACGATGGATTACAACAACAACCGGCAAACCATGATAGCGATGCAGATGTATTGTGGCGACAACGAGGATTACATGCCGCATTGCACCTGGGACGGTGCCGCCTCGGGCAGCCCGGATGGATGGGCGTACGGCATCAAGTTGATGTCTAAATTTACCGGCCCTACTACCGCCGGCAAACTGGACCAGCAAGTTTCCAATCAAGTGGAAGCCTTCAAGACCGGGCAACTGGCGAAGTACCTGGGCAACGAAGCGAAGGTACTTCGGTGCCCGAAGGACGTCGTGGAATCGAGTGGTTCGAAAAAGAATTTGTATTTGCAACGACCGATCAAAATTCACAGTTACGATTGGAGCGGCCACGTCGGGGGGTATATCGCAAGTGAGGGGTCCCTCCAACCGGAGGGCCGGACGTTCAAGCTTACCGCGCTGCGGCCGAGCGGCATTTTACAATGGGAACAGGATGAGTTGATTCCATTTTACTTCAATGAGTGCGGCAATCATCCGGCGGAAGGCATCTCCCAGCGGCATTCGGGAGGAAGAAACAGCACGGCGCAGGTCGATGTCAAAGGCCGCGCGACGGTGGGCTGCCTGGATGGAAGCGCGCGGAGCATTACGTATCGCAAATGGTACGAGATGTCCGGCCCCGACCCCATTAGCGGAGCCAACACGAAGATCAGACGAACCGTCCCCGCGCCGAACGACCTCTACTACGATCCGCGCGACAAATGGGGCGGCGCGCAATACATCAAAGCAGTCGATGGACCGTGAAATCATTCCGGCACGATCACCATACGGGGCGTACGCTGCCTCGTTGCCGGCGCGACGAGCAATTCGTTCAGCTCAAGACCCGCTATTTCGCCATCACGATGTCCATGGTCTCGCCGGAAGGGTGCATGGCTTCTTCCTCTACCTGGACATCCGGCATGGACGGCGGCGGCACCAACGGCGTCGGCTCATGGTCGGTGACGGTTTCCTCGGCTTTGTGGAATTTGACGCTGACGATTTTGCTCACGCCGTGCTCCTGCATCGTCACACCGTAGAGCACGTCGGCCATGCCAATGGTGCGCTTGTTGTGCGTGATGATGACGAACTGCGAATGAACGAGGAAGCGCTGGAGCACGCGGATGAAGCGGTTGATGTTCGATTCGTCGAGCGGCGCGTCCAACTCGTCCAGCACACAGAACGGACTCGGCTTCACCTGATAAATCGCGAACAGGAGCGCGACGGCCGTCATGGTTTGCTCGCCGCCGGACAGCAGCGAAATACTTTGCAACTGTTTGCCGGGCGGCCGCGCGACGATGTCGATGCCGCTTTCCAAAACGTCGCCTTCCTCAACTAGAATCAAATCGGCTTTGCCGCCACCAAAAATTTCCACGAACAGCGCGCGGAAGTTATCGCGGATTTTCGCGAATGTTTCGGCGAACATTTCCTTCGTCTGCGTGTTGATGCGGTTGATCAATTCCAGCAATTGCGTCTTCGCGTTGACAAGATCGTCGTGCTGCGTGGTGAGGAACGTGTGCCGTTGCTCGGTTTCCTCGTATTCTTCGATGGCGACAAGGTTCACCGGCCCCATTTCGTCGATGCGTTGTTGCAGTGCCGCGACTTGCTCGCCGACGGCGAGCCAGTCCGTCGCCGCGCCCGCCGCCGCCATTTCCTCGGGCGTGAGCGTCTGCACTTTGGCCGGGCCTTCGTCGGCGTACGTGATGGTGATGCATTCGCTGCGCACGTCGTCGAGGTTGAGCTGATACTTCTGCTGGATGCGCTCGCGCAGATTTTGAACGGACATCCCTTTTTGCGCTAGTTCGACATCAAACGCGCCGCGCTGCTGTTGAAGGTCCGTCAAACGCCGCCGTTGTCCGCGCAAATTTTCTTCGCGCGTGTTCACTTCGGCGGACTGGCCCTCGCGTTCTTCGAGCAGATTCGTCGTGCGCAAATTCACCTGCTCGCGCTCGATTTGCAGATCAGAAATTTTGCGGCGCGACTCTTCGTTCTCGGCTTCCGCCTGGCTTTTGCGCGCGATGACGGCCGCGATTTCGCCGCGCCGTTGCTGAATGAGCTGGCCCAACTCGCGCAAGCGTTGTTCGAGCGGTTGCTGCTGATTTCGGAACGAAGCGCAAAGTTGTTCTTCCGTCGCGAGCGCTACTTTCGCTTCGGTCAGTGTGGCGGACGCGGCGTCGCGTTGCTGGCGTAAATTGTCGAGCGCGCCATTCAGATCGGATAATTGCTGCTGGAGCGATTGTTCCCGCGTTTCCAGTTCGCCGATTTGCGCGGCCAAGCCGTTTCGTTTTTGAATGCCCTCCTGCTCGTGCGCGGCGAGGCTCTGGATTTCGTAAACGACGGTGTCGATCTTCTGGTGCAACACGCGTTGCGAATTTTGCAGCGCGTTGAGCTCGCCCTGGCGCGTGGCGATGGCGACTTCCTGCGTGCGCAAATCGGTCTGCGCTTGCTGCAAGCTCGCTTGCAACGTCGTCTGTTCGCTTTGCAGCGCGCCTTTGCGCCGGCTGGCTTCGTTGCTGGTTTCCTGCAATTGAGCAATCTGCGCCTCCAACTCAGCAATCTGGTTTTTGCGGCCGAGCACCGATGCCGCGGATTTGCCAGAGCCGTTGCCCGAACCGCCCGTGTAAACTCCGTGGCGGCTCAACAACTCTCCCATCAACGTAACGTAATCAAATTTGCCGCCCGACTCGCGCCAGGCCGTCGTGGCCGCCGCGAGATCGGCAACAACCAGCGTGTGCTCCAACAAACTGCGCAGCAACGGTTGCACGCTTTCTTCTGATTGGATAACGCTGATGGCGCGGGTTCCACTGGGTGACGCAAATTCTGAATTTTGAATTTTGAATTCTGAATTTTGGAGAATGAGCGGTGCGATGCTGGCGCGGCCCTTTTTGTTCACCTGCAAATCCGCGAGAATTTCGCGCGCGGCTTCCGGCTGCTCGGTGAGCACGAGTTGCAGATGATGACCGAGCGCGGCTTCAATCGCCTGGATGTATTCGTCGGGCACGCGAATTCGGTCGGCGAGCGAGCCGAGGACGTGTTGCGATTGTTTGAGCGCGGCCAGCGCGCCAGCGCCAAAACCTTCGTGTGACTCCTGGAGCTGCTCCAGCACGTTGAGTCGCGAGCGGTGTTCCGCTTGCCGGCGCAACAAGCCGTCCAACTCTTGCCCGGCTTGATTTAATTCCTGCTGAATCTGCCGCGAACGTTGCTGGCGTTCTTCGACGGTGCCGCGCTGCGTTTGCACGCTCAATTTCTCGGCTTCCACATTCGTCGCGAATTCGTGGAGACGCGTTTCGAGACGCGTGCGTTCTTCTTCAAGCTGGATTTTTTCGGCCGAGAGTTTTTCGAGTCGCACGACGTTGCCCTGTTTCTGCAAATCCAGTGCGTTGATTTCATTGCGCACGCGCGTCAATTGTTGCGCGGCGGCGAAGGCACCCGCCTGCGCTTGGCGCAAATCGTCCTGCCGCGCGCGCAAATCCGATTCGACGCGCTCCATCGCGTCCCGACGCGTCTGCAACGTCTCGCGATGTTGCGCGAGACTGGCCGTGGATGCGGCCAGCCGCCCGGCGACGGCTGTGAGTTCTTCGCGCGCAGCGGTGGTGCGTTCCTCGGCTTGGGTGATGTCGGTGAGCGCCTTTGCGTTTTGCGTGTCGAGTTCGTGCAGACGCTCCTCGTTGAATTGAATGCGATGCTCGTGGCGATCGATCTGATTCTTGAGCTCAAGTCCCTTTTGCTGCGATTCTCCGATGGCGTGTTCCAACTCGGCAAGTCGCTCGCGCAATTGCGCCACTTCGTTTTCGTCGCGCAGCACGCTTTCGGAACAGACCTCGATCTCGACGCGGATTTTTTCGACCGCTGACTGCCGTTCGCTGATCTCCGCTTGGAGCACGTCGAAATGATGCCGCGCGAGTTGCGTGTCCAAGTGCTGCAACTCGACCATCAGCGTCTTGTAACGACGTGCCTTGCCAGCCTGACGTTGCAGCGAACCGATCTGGCGCTTTACTTCGCGAATCAAATCCGCGACGCGCAGCAAATTCTGCTCGGTGTGTTCGAGCTTGCGCAGCGATTCCTTTTTCTGTGCCTTGAATTTGGTGATGCCGGCGGCTTCCTCAAAGACCATCCGCCGATCTTCCGGCTTGCTCGAAAGGATCTGCGTGATGTTGCCCTGCGCCATGATGCTGTAGCTCGCACGCCCGACGCCCGTGCCCATGAAGAGTTGCTGGATGTCCTTGAGCCGGCACGGAACTTTGTTGACAAAATACTCGCTGCCGCCGTCGCGAAAAACCCGGCGCGTGAGCGTCACTTCGTTGAACGCAACTTCGACGCCTGCCGCTTTGAGTTGATCCACATCGACGTTGCCAACCGTCAATGAAACTTCCGCCATGCCGAGGGGCTTGCGTCCATCCGTGCCGTTGAAGATTACGTCCGCCATCTCGCCGCCGCGCAGTGCTTTCGCGGATTGTTCTCCCAGAACCCAGCGGATGGCGTCGGCAACATTCGATTTGCCGCATCCGTTCGGCCCCACGATCGCCGTGATGCCCGGCTGGAAATTAAGAGATGTTTTATCGGCAAACGATTTGAACCCCAAGACGGTTAAATTCTTAAGATGCATGACGACTTCAGGTAAACCAAAACTCCGATGGCGAGTAAAGCCAAAACCACAAGATGCTGCGGTTTGCCCGAGCACGAACCTCAACTAATGGAAATCAAAGCCAGCACATGCGTATTCCCGACTGTGTCCGGCTGGAAGTGGGTGCTGCTTCGATCCGCCTCGGCGGCACTTGGACTTGCGCTATGTTTCGCCGCACTTCTGCAAAGCTTTGGCTGGCTGGCGCAAAGCTCACCGGGCTCCGTCTTTCACGATTGAAAAAATCGAATCAGTGGGAATTTAGAGAAGTTTGCCTTTCGGTTGCGCTAAACTTTGAAACGCGAAGATTTGCGTCCATCTGTCGATCCGGAATGCAGAAGCTATGCGCGGCTTTGCCTACGCCGCGATCCAAGGTGGATTTTTTTTGAGAATATTGCCCCAGTTCTGAGAATGGTATCGCGACTGCTCAAGTTCCAAAGTCCCTCTCTCGGGAGCGGGATGAGCGAACTTAGTGGTGGATAGCCCTGTGTAGCCTAAGTTCGCTCTTTTTTTTGTCTCTCATCATCGCGCTCCACTCAACGCTCCTGGAAGATTCTTTGCCGAGCGATTCGCATTATTCGACAGAAGACAACGTTGACGCTGCGACGCGATCGTCGCTAGCCTCGCACCATGATTCAACGATTCCTTGCCGCCTCGATTTCTTTATTCATCGCGTCGGTTTCCGCCGGCGTCGCCGCAGATTCCTTCAAACCGCTTCGCGCGCTTGTTGTCACTGGTGGCTGTTGTCACAATTACCCCTTCCAAACGAAGTCGCTACAGGACGCCGTCGCGCAACAAGCGAAGGTCGAGTGGACGGTCATCAATGAAGGCGGCACGGGTACGAAGGCGACGATTCCACTCTACGACCAAGCCGACTGGGCGAAAGGCTACGACGTGGTCGTGCATAATGAATGTTTCGCGGACACGACGGACACGAATTACATCCGGCGCATCACTGCGGCGCACAAAGCCGGCGTGCCGGCGGTGGTCATCCATTGCGCGATGCACACATATCGCGCGACGGACATCGATGATTGGCGCGAATTTCTCGGCGTCACCAGCCGGCGACACGATCACATGAGCCAGTATCCCGTGAAGAAAATCTTGGCGTCGCATCCGATCTTGAAGGGCATGCCGGATAATTGGGTGACGCCCAAGGACGAACTTTACGTGATCGAAAAACTCTGGCCGAACGCGAAGGCGCTTGCCACTTCGGTCAGCGAGCAAGACGGCAAGGCGTATCCAGTCGTATGGATCAACCAACTCGGCAAAACTCGCGTGTTCGGCACGACGTACGGCCATTCGGACGACACGTTTCGCGATCCGGTTTTCCTGACCTACGTCGCGCGCGGTTTGCTTTGGGCGGCGGGGCGATTGGACAACTGAGCCGCGCCTGGCCGCCTTGGAATTCCGCCTGTACCAAGCGTGGCGTCTACATTCCGGCCTTCAATTTTTCCTTCACCCAGTCCAGCGCCGCTTCGCGCGAAGTAAGTTCATCCTGCAATTGTTTTTCGCGAAGCTCACGCAGTAATTCACCCATCGCTGGCCCGCTCTTCATTCCCAGCGCAATGAGGTCGTCGCCGGTGATGAGCGGCGGGCGAAGCTGCGGTTGTTCGGCCAGTCGCGCGGCTTCGGCGACGAGGAAATCGTAGTGATCCAGGTGCCCGTGCGACCCGAGGCAATCCAGCCGGTGCAACTCCAGCTCCAACGGAAATGTTGGCCGCAACAACAACCGCCGCAACGTCGCCTTGCGCATCTGGAGCACGTCCTTGAACTGCATGTGATGCAAGACGCAGGTGACGATTTCGTCGGTTTCCTTGTTCGAAAATTTCAGCCGGCGCAGGATTGCCCCGGCCATTTCTGCGCCGATTTTTTCGTGGCCGTAAAAATGAATCGAACCGCTGGCCGGATCACGTCCGGCCGTGCGCGGCTTGGCAATGTCGTGCATCAGCACCGCCCACGGCAGCGTTGGCGCGGCGTCCGGCGGCAGCACTGAGAGCATCAGCCGGAGGTGATTGTAAACCGAGCCTTCCGGATGAAAATCCGGCGACTGTTCGCAGTCCATCGTCGCGGCCAGTTCCGGAATGACGTGTGTCATCAAACCGCTGTCGCGTAACAAATCCAATCCGCGCGCGGCGTGCGGTGGACGAAATAGTTTGAGCAACTCGTCGCGAATCCGTTCGGCGCTGACTGTGAGAATTTTTTCCGCGTGCGCGCGGACTGCCGAAAACGTGGCCGGCTCGATTTGAAAATCGAGTTGCGCCGCGAAACGCACCGCACGCAACAGCCGCAGATGATCTTCGGCAAAACGCTCCTCCGGCTTGCCAATGGTGCGCAGCAGGCGCGCGCGCAAATCCGCCTCACCGCCGACCCAGTCGAACAACTCGTCCCGCACGGGATCGTAAAACAGGCCGTTGACTGTAAAGTCGCGGCGGCGCGCGTCGGCCTGCGCGTCGGCAAATGAGACACGAGCCGGATGACGTCCGTCCGTGTAATCAGCCTCGGCACGGAACGTGGCGACTTGAAACTGCGCGTCCTGCTCAACGACGAGCAACACGCCGAACTGGCGACCGACTGGAATGGTGCGCCGAAACAATGCCTCGACTTCGTGCGGTTTCGCCGACGTGCTGATGTCGTAGTCGTGCGGTTCCTTGCCGAGACATTGATCGCGCACGCAGCCGCCGACCCAGTACGCGACAAAGCCCGCCTGTTGCAGACGGCGCACGATCTCGGTGGCGGTTTCGCGCAAGGTTTTCATCAGAGCATTCCGGCTGGGATTGCCTGACCCCGAGTGTGGATTGAATTGAACTTGTTTAGAAACACGAAATTGTTTTCCTGACGCGTGATATTTTTTCGTGCCAGCCGGGAACGAAATTCTTCTTTTCTCCGCGCTGTGACTGTCGTTTAGTCACGGGCGATTTTTTAACAACTATGAAAATTGTTCTGGCTTACTCGGGCGGACTGGACACCTCGGTGCTCCTGTCCTGGATCAAAGAAAAATACGACGCCGAAATGATCGCCTTCTGCGCCAACATCGGGCAGGAGGAGGAACTCCACGGCCTCGAAGCGAAGGCGCGCAAGACCGGCGCGTCGAAGATTTACATCGATGATCTTCAGGAGGAATTCGCCACCGACTTCATCTATCCGATGATTCACGCGGGCGCGATTTACGAGAGCCAATACTTCCTCGGCACGAGCATCGCCCGCCCGCTCATCGCCAAGCGCATGGTCGAAATCGCCAAGAAAGAAAAAGCCGACGCTATCGCGCACGGTGCGACGGGCAAGGGTAACGATCAGGTGCGCTTTGAACTCACCGCCGCCGCGCTCGCGCCGGATTTGCAAGTCATCGCTCCGTGGCGCGATGAGCGGTATCGCCGCGAATTTCCCGGACGGCAGGAGATGATTGATTACTGCGCCAAGCACAAGATTCCCGTGCAGGCCAGCGCGAAGAAACCGTTCTCGTCCGACCGCAACCTCCTGCACATTTCTTACGAGGCGGGCATTCTCGAAGACCCGTGGATGGACGCGAGCGACAAAAAGTTTCGTGGCTCGTTCACCACGCTCTCGGTTTTTCCCGAAGACGCGCCGAACGAACCGGAGTTCGTCACGTTGGATTTCAAGAAGGGCAATTGTATCGCCGTGAACGGCAAGAAGCTTTCCCCGCTCGGCGTGATGCGCGCGCTGAACAAACTCGGCGGCAAACACGGCGTCGGGCGCGTGGACATGGTGGAGAACCGGTTCGTCGGCATGAAATCGCGCGGCGTGTATGAGACGCCCGGCGGCGCCATCCTGCATTTCGCGCATCGCCAGATGGAGACGCTCACGATGGACCGCGAAGTCATGCACCAACGCGACGCGCTCATCCCGAAGTATGCCGAGCTCGTCTATAACGGTTTCTGGTATGCGCCCGAACGCCTCGCACTCCAGGCCTACGTCGAGGAATCGCAGAAGAACGTCACCGGCACGGTGCGCGTGAAACTCTACAAGGGCAACATCATGGTCGCTGGCCGCAAGTCGCCGGTGAGCCTCTACAACCCGCACATCGCCACGATGGAAGCCGACCCGACCAAGGCCTATAACCAGGACGACGCCACCGGCTTTATCCGCCTCAACGCGCTCCGCCTGAAAGTCGCGGCGAAGGTGCAGAGGAAAAAAAATTCTAAAAATTAATTACCAATATGTCAAATTCTCGACCCTCAATCTTTATAGGTTCATCGAAAGAGGGCTTACCAATTGCTGAGGCAATTCAACTGGGATTAGATCATGATTGTCAGGTAACAATCTGGAGTCAGGGAGTATTTGGTCTTTCTCGTGGAACATTGGAAACTTTGGCGGAAGCGGTAAATCGTTTTGATTTTGCAATTCTCATTCTTACGCCAGATGACCTCACACTATCGCGAGATCAGGCAACTCCATCGCCGCGAGATAACGTAGTGATGGAATTGGGAATGTTCATTGGCGCTATTGGAAGGCGTCGTAGTTTTATTGTGCATGACCGCACGAAAGAAATTAAATTACCTACTGATTTAGCTGGAATTACTCCTGCCACTTTTGCTCCTCACGATGATAATAATTTGATTGCTGCTGTAGGACCAGTATGCACTCAGCTTAAACAAGCAGTTAAAGAACTGGGCATAAGATCTCGATCAGAACTTACTGGAATCGTTGACCCAAATGAACAATTCTTAATTGTCGCCGATCTTCTCGGTGAACCAGCAAACCAATTCTTTATTCAGATGTTTGAGCTCAATTGCACTTTCTCAAAAGGTGGTAGTCACTGGGAACCAGTTGAATTTTACGAGTGGGCGAATAACCAATCCAATACTGGTGGCACAGGTGGTTTCCGAATGGAAACGCTTTGCAAACAACTTCCTGATGCAAATCTACTCCAAATTGATTTGAAGAATAATTTGTCTTTAACCGAGCGAGGCAAAGCGTTTGCCTCATGGTTGGTAAAGAATGGTAGAAAAGCTGAATACTTCTGGAGTCAGAAAGGGACTTGGGGCGTGCGACCGGATTGGATGAAACAGACAGCAATAAAAGAAAAATTTTCTGCAATGAACACTCCAACGAAAACAATCACACAGTTGTAGAAGCTTTAAAAAGCTTATGCCCACCGACCTCATCCATCGCATCGGCATTGCCGCGCCGGCGGAAAAGATTTATCGCGCCATCACCACCGAGGAAGGCATTCGCGCGTGGTGGACAACCGATATGAAGATGGACGCCAGCGACGTAGGCGCGCCATCTTTGTAGAAACCCATCGCCAAGAATTTCAAGCTCCGTCAGGAGCGACATCTTCCGCCCATGCCGCCCCTGACGGGGCTTCATCATTTTGCGAATGACGTTCTACAACTATGCCGCGCCTCCGGCGCTTTTCCGGAGCGCGACTGTGTCGAAGACCAGCCGCAGCACATTCGCACACACGAGCCGCAGAATATTTTCAATCGCTCCCACCCATTCCCGCGCTGCGACTGGTCCTGCGGACACAGTCGCGCTCCGTGTCCGAATCCCAACGGGATTCCATCCCTCGCCCAGGGTTGGCGGTCCGAGCCGGACGGGCGAGGCACGACTACCCTGGGTCATCGTCCAAAAAATCCTCAACTCCAACGGGGTTGCCTTACCTTCCCGGTCGCGCTCAATTTTAGCAACCCGCAGAACGGAGGCGCTTCCAATCGCTCTTACCGCGCGCGCCTGCCGTAGCCGGCGATTTCCGGCCGTCTTACTTTTTTGAAATTGGGAACTCAGGAAGCGAGGAAAAGAGCGACTCTGCTCCGTTCCTGAGTTTCTGAGTTCCAATTTGGAACAAGGCCAACGCGCCTGGACATTGATCCACTTGCCGGGCTCGTGACGTTCGGGCCTCGTCGCGCGTCGCGCTTATTCCGCTGGTTTAGGCCAGTGGAGATGCTTGTGCAGGAAGTCGAACGTTCCCTTGCCGTTGATGCTGTGCGGGCCGTTGAAGAATTCAATCTCCGTGCGGTCGCCAAGTCCAAGCTTCACGTACTGGCGGCGAGTTTTGGCGTATTCGTAGGCGACCCATTCGTCTGGCGCGACGCCGTCGTCGTGGCCGCGCTCGACCATGAACGGTCGCGGAAAGATGAGCCACGATAGCTCGGCGTAGTTGAACGTGTTGCCGAGATCGAATTCCGGCATGTCGTATTCGCCCCAGTAGAGGTAGCAGTAGTTGTGGCGCGCGGAGACGTTTTTCCAAATCCACTCGTTGTAATCCGCCGAGCAGATGCTCAGGCAATAGCGGTCGAGCAATGACGGAATGCGCATCGCCGTCTTGCCGCCGTAGCTCAGTCCGTAGAACGCCATGCGCTGCGGATCGACGAAGTCCTGCGTCGCGAGCCAGTCGAGGATGACCTCGTGCTGGCGCATGATGAATGACCAGAGCGTGAGCTTGAGCGGTTGCGCTTTGCGCAGCACCTGGCGGAAACGATTCTCGCCGATGTAGGCGTTCTGCGGTGCGAACGTCACGAAGCCGCGCTCGGCGAGCCGGCACGCGTAGGCGTGGTAGGCGGGATTGTCCTTCGCGGGATCGGCGACATCGGTCGGGCGGCCTTCGAGTCCATGCTGGCAGACGACGACCGCCCGCTTCTCGCCGGGCTTGATGCCTTTCGGCACGAGCAAAATTCCGTAAGCGAAAACATCGGGATGCACGTCGAGCACGACTTCGTAGCCAGTGAATTTGTCTGTCTCGGAGATTTTGCGCGAACGCGGGTTCGGCGGCAACGACGCCTTGGGAATCGGTCCGACGATTTCGTTCAGGAAATAATCGCGATACCACTTGGCGCTCTCGGCGAAAGTGTCGGCGTTCTTGCGGTCGGCCTTTTTCCAAAACTCGCGCCGCGTGAATTCGCTCTCGCGCATGAGCCACTGCGTGTCTTCAAGGATTTGCGAATACTGGCGGAGAGCGCGGGCGGCAAGTCTCTCGGCTTCGGTCTTTCGACTCTGATCATCAAGCACCCATTGGACGATGCTGGACCGGGCTTCGCCCCGGTAACTGACACCGAGTTGATCAAGAAACGCAGCCAACGATTCGGAGTTGAAAACATCCTCCTCCCCTGCGCCGAGCAGTTTCCAAGAGTCCACGCCGGGAACGCTTTTCAACAACTCGCGCGCTCCTTCGAGCGGGCGCTTGGCTAGATGGAGCAGGGGGCGTGTGAGTTTGCCCGGCGCGGCACCTTCACTTTTTTCGCTCGGCTTCGGGTAGTACTGCGTCTCCGGGTATTTGCCGCTTTCCCAAACCAGCGCTCGTGGCGCGAAGAGAGCCGCGAGTTCAACGCCTCCGAATTGATCCGTGAACGACCAGATGTTCCGATAGATCGGCTCGTCATGGATATTGCGTGTGAGAAAGAAACCGCTGACTCCCGTGATTCGAATTCGTTCGTCGAGCGCGCCCACGAACGCCGCGAGCATCCCGCCTTCGCCGTAGCCGATGACGCCGAGTGGACGGGTCTTGGGTCTCGAGTCCGGGGTCTGGGGTTTGGAGTTTTGGGTCGCTGCAAGCCAGTCCACTGCTGCCAGAACTTTTTGCACTTCGTAGCCTTGAATCGTGCGGCCCATTTCGTACGCCGCGCGCCAGAGGACTTCGCGTTGGGATTGACGCAGTTTGCGCACGCCGGGTAATCCTGAGTTCGTGTCGCTGCGGTCGATGAGAAACGGAACGATGACGCGACAGCCGTTCTCGGCGAGCTTGCGCGCAAATTGTTGCGACTCCGGCACGCCAGGTTCGAGACCAACAAGTTGTTCAGGTGTCCAATCGCAATCTGGAATTGCGACGACATCGGCTCGCGCGTCACCGTCCGGCAGAAGCAATAAACCTTCTCCTTCGACGCCGCGAAAAACATTCCACGTCACTGCAAAAATTTTGATACCTGCTCCGTGTCCGATCTCGGCGGTGTTCGCGGATGGATTGGCATTCGGATTTAATGGCGCGACGAATCGAAGCTGCGCCGGTTCGCGTTTATCGACCACGCCGAGAATTTTCGCGAGCCGCTCGCGATTCGGCGCGATGGATTTGACGTACGCTTCGGGCGAACTGAGGTCGCGATGCCAGTGGCGCGCGGCGTTTTGCGGCGCGTAGGCGAGTACACCATCGAGATACTTGTCGATGCCGCCAACCATTTGCGCGGCGAGATCGCCTTCCATCGTGAGCGGCTGCGTGCCGGGAAACGGCTCGGGCGCGGCGGCGCGCAATGGGTCGAGCGCGAGCAGGGCGAACAAAAGAATCGAGAAGAATTTTTTCATACGCGAATTCGTGTGAGTTAAAGGAGTCGGGAGCATTGAAAGCAAATCGTTCGGGTTAAGCCAATAGAATTTGCAGTCTGCCAGCAATCGGGCATTGGTGATGTTTTGCCGGCAACTGCCTTGTTCGCCGCCGCGCGCCTGCTTTTTCCCTCGCGCGTGAGTCAGCGACGGGCTAGTTTCCGGCGCATCTGGAAATTTATGAGACTCCATCATTGGCGGTCGATCTTCGTTGTGCTGGTTGCCTGTTTTGGCACTGAAATGCGGGCGCAAACTCCGACGGCAAAGGACGCTGGCCTGCCTCCTTTGCCGCCTCTCCCGCCGCCATCGCAAAAATCCGCCGCACGCCCGGCCACCGCGAAACCAGCCACGCCGCCGCCCGCGCCGCAGAATGCGCCGTTCCCGGTTCGCACCGTTCCCGTTTCAGAACTGCAACTTCCTCCCGGATTCACGCCGCCTCAACTGCTCGCGTTCGATCAAATTCTTAAAGATTTCACCGCGACAACCAACGACACGACGGCGAATTTCACTTTCAGCCTGACGAATATTTCCGGCGGACCGGTCGTCGTGCGCGATGTCCGCACCTCCTGTGGTTGCACCATCGCCAACCTGCCCAGCAAGCCCTGGCATCTGCCGCCGGGCACCAATGGACAATTCGGCGTGACGGTCGATCTGCGCGGCAAGTACGGCGTCGTGGCCAAAAGCGTCTTCGTCGAATCCGGCACCTCCACGAATGGTCCGTTCAACACCCAGACGCTCACCGTGCGGGTCACGATGCCGCCCGCGCAAAACAATCCGGTCGGCATGGCGGGCAATGAACGCGGCCGCAACATCATGATCGCGGCGGCCGACCGCCAGGCAATTTTTCGCAACGACTGCGTGAAATGCCACGTCGAGCCGGCGGTCGCCAAAACCGGCCACGCGCTCTACGACGCCGCGTGCGGTGTTTGCCACGACGCGATCAATCGCGCCACGATGGTGCCCGATTTGCACGCGCTGGATCATCCCACGGATCGCGATCATTGGATTCGTTGGATCACTTTCGGTCGCGCCGGTTCCCTCATGGCCGCGTTCGCCAAGTCCGAAGGCGGTCCGCTCACGGACGAGCAAATTGATTCGCTCGTGGATTACATGGTCACGGAATTTCCGCAGCGGGCGCGGCCAGGCGTGACCAATCAAGTCGGCACGGTCGTCAAGCCGACGGCCGCGTTGCGCTGATCGGCATCACTTACGAAACAGGAAGGCCACTTGAGCAGAGGGTAATTCCAAACGTATGTTTGCCGAGCACCAGCCAAAATGGCGTCTGATTCTGATATTCGGCACATTAGTCGCCGTGGCAACTTGGTTTGTTGTTCTTCTTGCAGGAGGAGCACAACTTTCAGAGCTAGTGCCTTCGTTGACGAAGCTGGGTGCGGTTTCCTTGGTCGTTTGGGTTGTTTGGTTGCTGTTCACCAAATTGGCTTGGCGATGGTCGTGGCTCCGCTGGAATCACTGGCTTGTCAGCACTCCCGACCTAAACGGGAGGTGGGTTGGCAAGTATGTGAGCATGTTCGACAAGCAGGAGCGCCGGATGGTTCTTGAGATTCGCCAGACGTTCCTCAGAGTCCAGTGTGTAGCGTTCGGCCCCGACAGCGTGGGCGAGAGCTACGTCGCCCGCTTGCTCTCCGATGGCGATGAGCATGGTTTCAAGTTCGTTTATTTTTATCACGCCAAACGAAAGCCGACGACGTCCAATCCGGGTGACGAGCATGAGGGGATCGCAGTTTTGCGAGTCATAGCTGGCGCTTGCCGACGATTAGAAGGCTACTACGTAAACGACCGCCACCCTGCGCCACATAAGGGCGATATTGAGTT
>JACPZS010000009.1 GCA_016195385.1 Verrucomicrobiota bacterium | reverse complement strand
GCGCAACGTTTGCTCCATGCCATCGACCGTGATCGTCACGCCCGCCAGCGGCTGGTTCACCGCGTTCGTCCCCGTGTCCGCTCCGGGCACGAGCTCGGAAGCGAACACTTTTCCGACCACCGCCGTGCCCGCCAGCGCCGTGAGATTGAGGGTGTCAAACGCGATGATTTCCGCTCCGCCCGGCACGCCGTCGCCATCGGCATCGATGGCCCGCCCCGCCTCATCGGTGAGGCTGGTGCCGTCAAACACCGCCACCACGCGCGCGCTGCCGGGCAGCGGTTCGAGGTAAAACAAAGAAGCCTTGGTGCGATCACTGGAAAGTTCGACCCGCGAGAGAATGCGCCGTCCGCCGAAGCCCGCGAAAAAATTATTCGTGGTGACGACAGCGCTGGCCGCGAGCGGCGCGGAAAGTGGACGATCGTTTCGCGCGTCACCGCCACGCCGGTTTCGCCGTTGACGGGCGAAGTCGCGCGAACATTTACCAGTGGCGCGCGCAACCGGAAAAATTTATTCCCGGACGAAGTGTCGAGTGTGACGACGAATTGATCGTTTTGAGGAGTGGGGGTTTGCGGCACGGTCTGCCACGACGCAGCGGCACCCAGCGACGCGGTTTGCTCCAGCGCGAAGCCAGCGGCGGCGGGCCAACTCAAGGTAATTTGTCCAGCGGCGGCCGCACGGATGGAAAGCGCCGACGGCGCGGCAGACAGGGTCAGCGGCAGGATCGTGAACAGCCAAATCAAACTAGTAAATAAGCTGGAGGCGATTTTTCTCATGGATGTCCTGAAATGCGTTGAACCTGTTTTTGCGTGCCACCCGAAGTCTGGCCAAGAGACTACCGGGAAAGTGCTTGCAGACAAGAATGATCTTGGGTTCCGCTTGAGTTCAATACGCCCTGTGCTCTGGCTGCGATAACGCAAGTCACCATTCAGGCCAGTGATTTGCCAACGCCAGACCGATTACTCCGGCGGGACGAGTCAATTGCGGCGGGATCGCCGATCGAACGGCCGGTCGCTGAGACGGAGGTGAATTTTCACTTGCGCTACGGCTGGCTTGGGTTGCTGAATGGCCGTGCGCGTCTCGAGCCATGTCGTCCTAGACTCCGGCAAACTTTGCAGCAAAACCAACCGCACTTTCATGTCTGGAATCCACATCGCCGCCTTCATCACCTTCGCGTTAAGCCTCGTTGTTTACGGCGGCGCGCTCGGCTGGAACTCGCCTCGCCAGGAGCGCGCCTTCCTCGCCACCGCGTTGACGCTACAAATTCCGATGAGTCTTTTGACTTACTACGCAGTCCGCCTGCCGTTGGATGGTTGGCTGAAGGAAATCTTGCAACCCAACGCCGCGTTTCCGTGGATCAAGTTGCTCTACGCGCCGCTGACCGAAGAGCCGGCGAAGCTGTGGCCACTCTTGGTGCCGTGGTTTACGCGCAAGATTACTTGCGAAAATGCGGTGCGCGTCGCCGTGGCCTTGGGACTGGGCTTCGGTCTGGGCGAAATTTTTCTGGTGGCGCGACTCGTTGCCGGCGATCCGAAAATCGCCAGACTGCCGTGGCATCAACTGGGCGGCTTCATCAACGAACGGTTCCTCGTTTGCCTGATGCATGGCGTGTTCACTGCCACAGCGTTGTGCGCCTGGCGTCGCGGGCGCGGCGGATTCGCGCTTGGACTCATGGGCGCGATGACACTGCATCTGCTGGGCAACCTGCCAATCTTTCTAGCGCAACTCGACGCGTTCGGCTCCAACAAGGCAGTAACGAATCTCTTCCTTGATTTATGGGTGCCGGCGTATTGGCTGGCGATGCTCACGTTGCTTGCGTTTTATTCGACCGGTGGTTGGAAGGTCGGGCGATTCATCTTCGGCGACGCGACGTGTCCAGCTTGCGGTCAAATTTATGCGCGCCCACTCCTGGCTTTGAACCTCGGCGCCAAACGGCTCGAACGCTGTCCGTCCTGCAAAAAATGGCACAAACTTTGAAAGCGTTCCCAGTTCATCCGTGAAAAAATCCCGCCCGAACCGGAAAGCGAAACTTGATCCTGTCCGCGCGCAGCGCACTGCACGCCGTGCGGCTTTGATCACGGGCGCGCTCCTGGTCACCTGTGGCATGGCGTGGGTGTTCGTTCATCGAGCCGCATCTTTACGTGACCGGATGCGAGTGGATGCAGTTGCGCCCACGTTCAACCAGCACATCGCGCCGATCGTATTTCAAAACTGCGCGCCGTGTCATCGGCCCGGGCAGTCCGCGCCGTTCAGTTTGTTGAGTTGCGACGACGCGCAGAAGCACGCGAAGGAAATTCTCGAAGTCACCACCAAGCGAATCATGCCGCCGTGGCTGCCGGAGCCGGGCTTTGGCGAATTTGCAAACGAACGAAGACTTGACGACGCGCAAATCGCGTTGTTTCGCCGTTGGGTCGAAACCGGCATGGCTGCGGGCGCTCCGGCCGATTTGCCGGTCGTGCCAAAATCCGCAGAAGGCTGGCAACTCGGCCAGCCTGACCTCGTCGTGCAAATGCCGCAGTCGTACGCGCTCGCTGCCGAGGGCCGCGATGTTTATCGGAACTTCGTGATTCCCGTTCCAGTCACCGAGCGCAAATACGTGCAGGCGGTGGAATTTTTGCCGGGCAATGCGCGCATCGTTCATCACGCATTCATGAAAATGGATCGCACGCCCGAGTCGCGCCGGCGGGACGAGCAGGATCCCGAACCCGGCTTCGCGTTCATGGAGACGCCGGACAGCGCGCAAATGCCGGAGGGCCATTTCCTCGGCTGGACTCCGGGCAGCATCGCGATGCGCGCACCAAACGGCCTCGCGTGGACGTTGGAGCGCGACACAGACCTCGTGCTGCAGATGCACATGAATCCGAGCGGCAAGCCCGAAGCGATTCAATCGTCGGTCGGTTTTTATTTCACGCAACAACCGCCGACGAACAGTCCATTCAAAATTTTACTGACCTCGCGCGCCATCGACATTCCGGCCGATGAGCGCGCGCACGTCATCACGGATGAATTCCGGCTGCCGGTGGACGTGGACGTGCTGGCGGTGCTGCCGCACGCGCATTATCTCGCAAAAGAAATGCAAGCGTGGGCGACGCTGCCGGACGGGACAAAAAGATGGCTGCTGTGGATCAAGGACTGGAACTTCAACTGGCAGGGCGATTTTCGCTACACTCGGCCGGTCGCGCTGCCGAGAGACGCGCGGATCTCGATGCGTTTCATCTACGACAACTCGTCTGCGAACACGCGCAATCCTCACCATCCGCCGCGCCGCGTCACCTATGGACCGCAAACCACGGACGAGATGGCGGAATTGTGGCTGCAAGTGTTGCCGCGCCAGCGGGACGACGTGAAGCAGCTGGTCGCCGCGTTTCAGAAAAAAATGTTGCAAGTAATGTTGGATCGTTGGAATCACGCGGTGACGCTCAACGCGGACGACGCGGCTGCGCACAACGGATTGGGCCAGGCGTTGCTTGGCTTTTATCGCGTTCCCGAAGCGATCGAACATTTCCGCAGGGCGATCCAGCTCAAGCCGGATTTGGAGGAGCCGCACTTCTTCCTTGGTTTTCTTTACCGGCAAGGCAAACAGCTCGCCGCCGCGCGCGCTGAATATGAAACGGTCGTTCGCCTGAATCCGCGCAACCACGAGGCGCACGGGAATCTGGGCCTGGTGTTCATCGAACAGAACAATTTGGATCGGGCGCAAGCCGAGTTCGAGGAAGCGTTGCGCCTCAAACCGGACGACGCGGTCGCGCAAAAAAATCTCGATGTGATCCGGGAGGCCCGCGCCAAGGCCACAAGGGGCAATTGACCAGCGAATCAGACGTTGCGTCCAATCAACCCTTCGTGCCGGCAACGAGAATCTCCCGCACGTCGAAGGCGCGCATTCCCGCGGAGCGGATGGCCTGCAGGCCGAGGTCCGTGTCCTCGTAGGCGTGGCAGGACGCTGGCTCGACGCCGAGGCGGCGCGCGGCTTCCAGGAAAATATCCGGCGCGGGCTTCTGGTTCGTCACATCTTCACTCGTCACCACGGCGGCGAATAGTTCGCGGATTCCCAAATGACGCAGCACCATTTCGATGATGGGTTTGTTGCCACCTGAAGCGACGGCGAGCGGAATTCTACCGTGATGTTCCCGTGCGACTTCGACGACCGCCTGAATCGGCCGCACTTGCGGCAGCAGTGGGAGATAAGCCTCTTCCTTCTCGAGCGCGACGGCAATTGGGTTGATCGAAAGTCTCTGCTCCAGGCGAAGCATGTGGAGGATGTCGCGTGACGGCACGCCGCCCAGCGAATAAAAACGATCCTCGGGGAAGTGAAAGCGATGCCGTTCAGCAATTGTTCGCCAAGCTTGCCAATGCAGCGGCATCGTATCCGCGAGCGTTCCGTCACAATCGAAAACAATCCCTTTGGGTTTCATGAAATCGGTTATCGGCAATGGGGTTCAGCCAGTCGGCAGCTTTGCAGCCGGCTCGCTCGCGGTGGGATTGTGAGTCACAATTGAAGCGCGGCGAGCCGTTCATCCAGATCGTGCGTCATCAGCGGCTCGATGAGCGGGTCCAGATCGCCGTCGATTAAACTGGCGAGGTTGTAGAGTGTCAGTTCGATGCGGTGATCGGTGACGCGGTTCTGCGGGAAATTGTAGGTGCGAATCTTTTCGCTTCGTTCGCCGGTGCCGACTTGATCCTTCCGTTGCGCGGCGTACTTGGCGCTTTCCACCGCGATTTTTCTTTCGAGCAGGCGGGAGCGCAGCACCGTCATCGCACGCAGCTTGTTTTTCTGCTGCGACCGCTCGTCGGCACAACGGACGATCAGTCCGCTGGGCTTGTGCTGAATCTGCACGGCGGAGTCGGTAGTGTTGACGCCTTGTCCGCCCTTGCCGGACGCGCGGCAGACGTTGATCTCGATGTCCTCGGGTTTGATTTCGATGTCCACTTCCTCGGCTTCGGGCAGCACTGCCACCGTCGCCGTGCTGGTGTGGACGCGGCCTTGCGCTTCGGTCGCCGGCACGCGTTGGACGCGATGGACACCGCTTTCGTACTTCAAGCGCTTGTAAACATCGTTGCCCGTGACTTCAAAGATGACTTCCTTGAACCCGCCCAGGTCGGAGGGATTGGAGTCCATCGCGTCAACTTTCCAGCCGTGCTCTTCAGCGTAGCGCGTGTACATGCGATAAAGATCGGCGGCGAACAACGCGGATTCCGAACCATCCGCGCCGGCGCGGATCTCGATAATCGTGTTGCGCGAATCGGTCGGATCGGGCGGGAGAATTCCTCGTTGGAGGGCGAGGGAGAGACGGTGCTCCTCGGCCTGGAGACGGGTGATTTCCTCCTTGGCCATCTGCGCGAGCTCAGATTCCGCACGCTCGGTTTCCAACAAAGCGGCATTCTCGTGAAGCTGGACTGCGGCTTGAAGATAGGCCGCACCGAGGGCTACGAGATCTTTGAGCCGCGCATATTCTTTGCTCAACTCCTGCGCACGGGCCGGGTTGTCGAACACGTTGGCGTCGCTCAAAGCCGCTTCCACTTCGGAGAGGCGGCGGGAAAAGCGATCAATATGCGGACGCAAATCCATGACCCGTAAAAAAACGTCCGCCCGCAGAAAAGAATTCCTGCGGGCGGAATCGAGAAAATGTGGTTACTTCTTTTTTTTCCGCGCGGCGAGTTCGGCCTGGGCGGCCTGCGTCTTGACCATGCGCTGCTGGAATTTGTCCACGCGGCCGGCGGTATCCACGAACTTCTGCGTGCCGGTGTAGAAAGGGTGGCAGGCGTTGCAAATGCCCAAAATCATGCTCGGCTTGGTGGAACGCGTGTGGATCACGTTGCCACAGGCGCAACGCAACTCGGCGTCCAGATACTTCGGATGTATGTCTGCTTTCATAAAAGAGCGCAAAAGGTAGCAACCGTCGGGCACTTGACAAGAGCTATTTTGGACGCTGTCGGAACTCCATGAGAATGTCCCCATTGTAACTCGATAAGAATGTCCCCTGGAGGCGGGGTTGCGGTAGCAACCTCGCCACAAACATGGAGACGTTAACAATGAGCGGGAATGAACGGGAACGAATGACGGTGATGGT
>JACPZS010000115.1 GCA_016195385.1 Verrucomicrobiota bacterium | reverse complement strand
GATGGAGGCGGGCGTCGACGGGCTCGGCGTCCACGAGCTCAGGATCACGTCGTAGCGCCGGTCGACGAGGCCCTGTTCGAGGGAATGCCACGCCGTGGGCACGACCTGGGTCCGGACGTTCAGGCGGCGGGCGAGGGCGTGCAGGACGTCGACGTCGAGTCCGACGAGGTGCTGTGGGTGGAGGACGCCCAGGCGACCGACCGGTGGCGCGACCACCCCCGTGTGCTCGAGGGCTGCCGTTTCTTCGCCGGGGCCCCGATCCGCCTGGCCAGCGGACATCGCATCGGCGCGCGGCGAGGTGACAACGGCGAAGACGTGGCAGAATCCTGAAATCTCGGTCGCGCCGGGCTTCAAGACGATTCGCGATCCTTCCGTGACGGAATTCCACGGCGATTTCGGGCTGGAGCAGACTTTCGAGTGGCCGGGCAAACGCGCGTTGCGCCGCGCCGTGGCGGAAAAAAATGTCGCCGTGCGCCAGCTTGCGCTTGCGGGATTCCGCTCGCAACTCGCCATTCAAGTTCGGCGGGCCTACTTCACCTTGCTGGCAACACGCGAAGTCGTGGCCCTGCGCGAGCAGCGACTGACACTCGCCAAATCCTTCGTGGACGCCGCGAAGAAAAAGGTTGAAGGCGGCTTCGCGCCAGAATTTGAGGCGACCAAGGCGGAGGTTGAAGTTGTGGCCGCACAGCGGGTGCTGCGGGAAACACAAGCCCGGCACGACGCCGCGCGCGTAACGTTGAACGCGCTCATGGGCCGGAAGCCTACCGAACCACTCACGGTGACGGGTGCGCTCAACGACGGTGTCGCACTGCCAAACCAATTCAAGCTGCTGGAGCAAGCGTTGGTGCAGAATCCGAGCATCAAAGTTCAGGAAGCAGAAGCGGAGCGCACGGGGTTAAGTCTGCAATCCATTCGCAAATCGCGACTGCCGGATTTCAAAGTTGGTCCGAGTCTCGAATACACGCGCGAGGAACAGACGGTCGGTTTCGGCTTCAGCCTGCCACTGCCGTTTTGGGACAAAAAAAAGGGCGAGATCGCCACCGCGACCGCCGCGCAGGAGAAGGCTCTGGCAGAGTTGGAAAAGTTGCGTCGCGAAATCCTGCGCGACGTGACGACGGCTTCACAGAACCTTACCGCAGCGAAGGATTCCCTCACCTTCTACACGCCCACGTTGCGCGACAAACTCAAGGGCGCGCTTGATGCCGCCGCACAAAGCTACGGCGAAGGCCGGATGCCGCTGCTGCTCTATCTCGAATCGCAGCGCACCTATTTCGACACGCAGGCCGATTACTTCGAGACACTGCAAAAACTTTTTGAGGCGCAGGCGGAACTGGAATCCGCCGCCGGCGCTTCACTCGAACAACTTTCCCAACCCCGAACCGAACCCAAATGAATTCTCCCATGAAGAAACTGATTGCTTTCACATTGCTCGCGGCCGCCCTCACGGGTTGCGGCAAAAAGGAAGATGCGACCGAGGCCAAAGCGGAATCCAAATCCGAGGCCAAGCCTGACGAGAACATTGTCACGTTGTCCAAGGAAAATCTGGCGCACATCGAATTAAAAACCGAGGCGGCGCAGTTGGGCAGCCTGGGCATGACGTTGAAAGCCGCTGGTCGCGTCAACGCCAACTTGAATAAGACTGCCAAGGTCACAACCACGCTAGAGGGGCGGCTCGTCAAACTGCATTTTGACCTGAACGACCACGTGAAAGCGGGCGAAGTGACGGCCCTTGTCGAAAGCCCGGAACTGCTCGGCAAGCAACTCGAAATCAAAGCACCGATTGCCGGCGTGATTATCGAGCGCACTGCCACCGCTGGCGAGTTGGTGGACAAGACCAAGTCCATCTACACCATCAGCGATCCGACCCAGCTTTGGGTGATTGCCGAAATCAAGGAACGAGACATCGCCGCCGTCAAGTCCGGCCAGGACGCCATGTTCACGGTGCTTGCCTACCCGCAGGAAAAATTCCAAGGCAAGGTTGTTCTTGTCGGCAACCAGGTGGAGGCCGGCTCACGCACCCTCGAAGTCCGCATTGCCGTGGACAACACGGATGGACGCTTGAAAGCTGGCATGTTTGCCGATGTGGAGATCGTCACCACCATCCTCGAAAATGTATTGCTCATTCCCGACAGCGCGCTTCAAACCGAGGGCGACAATCAAATCGTCTTCGTAGCGCTCGACGGAAATAAATTTGAGAAGCGCGTCGTAAAGCTGGGGTTGGAACAAGCCGGGCGCGTGCAAATCCTCGACGGAGTGAAAGCAGACGAAAAAGTCGTCACGGACGGGAGCTTCATCCTCAAATCCGAAATGCTCAAAGGACAGTTGGGAGAGGAATAGCCATGATTAACCCCATTCTCAATTTCTCCGTCCGCCAACGGCTGCTCGTCATTCTGGCGACTGTCGTTCTCGCCGGATTCGGCGTTCTCGCCGTCAAACAAATCCCGATTGATGCCTTTCCCGACGTGACCAACGTGCAGGTGCAGGTGCTCGCCACGGCAGGCGGGATGTCTCCACCCGAAGTGGAAAAACTCGTGACGCGGCCAATCGAAATCGAACTTGCCGGATTGCCTCGATTGGAACAGGTGCGTTCCGTTTCCAAAATTGGTTTAAGCGCCATCACGGTCGTCTTCGAGGACGGAGTGAATGATTACTTCGCGCGACAGCTTGTGTTTGAACGGTTGCAAGGCGCGCGGGACAAGCTGCCCGCAGGTGTCGAAGCGCAACTCGGTCCGATTACCACCGGCTTGGGCGAGGTTTTCCAATACACGCTCGTCAGCAAGGACAAGAAATACGACGCAACGGAACTCCGCACCATCCAGCAATACATCGTGCGCCCGATTCTCCGCACCGTGCCGGGCGTCACAGACGTGAATTCCTTTGGCGGTTTGGTGAAACAATATCAGGTGATCGTGAAACCCGACCGGCTGACTTCCTACGGCATCACGCTTCAACAAGTCTTTGAGGCTTTGGAAAAGAACAATGCGAACGCCAGCGGCAATTTCATCGAGCACAAATCCGAACAATATGTCGTCCGCGGCCTTGGTTTGGTGAAGGACACGAAAGACATCGGCAACATCATCGTCGCCACACACGAACACTCGCCGGTCTATGTGCGCGACGTGGCTGACGTGCAGATTGGCGCGGAACTGCGGCAAGGTGCGGTGACGGCCAACGGCGAAGGCGAAGTCGTCGCCGGAATTGTGCTGATGCTCAAAGGCGCAAGCGGTCGCGACGTGGTCAATGCCGTGAAGGAAAAACTACCCGCGATTCAAAAGGCATTGCCCAAGGGTGTGGAGCTTGTGCCGTTCTACGACCGCACCGACCTGGTGAAGAAGGCCATTCACACGGTCACGAAGGCGCTGCAAGAGGGAGCGATTTTCGTCTTCATCATTCTCATCATATTGCTGGCGGACATTCGCAGCGCCATCATCGTCACACTTGTTTTACCGCTGGCCGCGCTTTTTGCCTTCATCATGATGAAGTGGTTTGGCTTGAGCGCGAATCTCATGTCGCTAGGCGGTCTGGCCATCGGCATCGGCATGATGGTGGACGGTGCGGTGGTGATGGTGGAAAACATCCACCGCCACCTGACCGAAAAACCGGACGAGGCGGAGAAGCACGCACACGCGGGAAAGACGGAGATCGTGCTTTACGCCGCGAAGGAAGTTGGCCGTCCAATCGTCTTCGGCATCTTCATCATCATCGTGGTGTTTCTGCCGTTGTTTACGCTGCAAGGGTTCGAGGGCAAGATGTTCAGCCCACTGGCGTTCACGATTTCGTTTGGCTTGCTTGGCTCGCTGATTCTCTCGCTTACGTTCGTGCCGATGCTTTGCACCTATTTCTTGAAGCAAGTGCCGCATGAACATGATCCGTTCCACATCCGGTGGATGAAGAACGCATACCTCAAGTGCCTGAAACCCTGCGTGCGGCGTCCGTGGCTCGTAATTCTCCCGGCGGTTCTCGCGTTGGCCGGAGCATTCGCGCTCGTGCCGCGCATCGGCACGGAGTTCTTACCGTCACTCGATGAAGGCTCGATTGCGGTTCAAACATTTCGCATCCCCAGCATTTCCCTGCCGCAATCGCTGGCCTTGCAGCAGAAGGCTGAAAAAATTCTCAAGCAGTTTCCCGAAGTCATAGACGTGGTTTCCAAGACAGGCCGGGCGGACATCGCCTCCGACCCGATGGGCGTGGAAATCAGCGACGTGATCGTCACCCTCAAACCACGCGAAGAATGGACGACCACGAAATCAAAAGATGAACTGGTGGAGAAAATGCGCGAGGCATTGGCGGAACTTCCCGGCGTCGTCTCTAGCTTCTCGCAGCCCATCGCGCTGCGCGTGGACGAACTGGTGAGCGGCGTCAAATCCGCCATCGGCATCAAGATATTCGGCGACGATCTCGACGTGTTGAAAAACAAGGCGGAGGCAGTCGCGCGCGTGCTCGGAAAAGTGCGCGGTGCGGCGGATGTGAACGTGGAAAAAGTCAGCGGCCTGGCTTATCTGCAAATCGAAATAGATCGCGATAAACTTGCTCGTTACGGGATTAACGTCGCCGATGTTCAGGAAGTCGTGGAAACCGCCATCGGCGGCAAGGAAGCGTCCAAAGTTTATGAAGGGCAAAAAGTGTTCGGCCTTGCCGTGCGCTTTCCTGAATCCGCGCGGAACGATGTCGAACCGATCCGCAACATCCTGATTGCCTCCCCGCAAGGCGCGCTCATCCCACTCGGCCAACTGGCGCACGTCTATGTGACCGAAGGCCCGGCGCAAATCAGCCGCGAGATGGCGCAACGCCGGATCGTCATCGAATGCAATGTGACTGACCGCGACATCGGCAGCTTCGTGAAGGAGGCGCAACAGCAGATTGATGCCGCCGTGAAGTTACCGCCCGGTTATTTGATGACGTGGGGCGGACAGTTTGAGAATCAACAGCGGGCGATGAAACGGTTCAGCATCGTCGTCCCCATCACCATCGCCGCGATTTTCCTGCTCCTGTTCAGTTCATTCAATTCAGTCAAGCAGGCGTTGCTCATCATCATGAACATTCCGTTTGCGCTGATTGGCGGCATCCTCGCGCTCGTCATCGGCCATTTCAATTTGAGCGTGAGCGCCAGCGTCGGTTTCATCGCGCTCTTTGGTGTGGCCGTGCTGAACGGCATAGTAATGGTCAGCTATTTCAACGAACTGCGGCGCGAGGGCATGAACGTCGAGTTGGCCGTTGTGAAAGGGGCGATTCTCCGGCTGCGACCGGTTTTGATTACGGCGAGCGTCGCCGCGCTCGGTCTTGTGCCGATGCTCTTTGCCACCGGGCCGGGAAGTGAAATTCAAAAGCCGCTCGCCGCCGTCGTCATCGGCGGACTCATC
>JACPZS010000002.1 GCA_016195385.1 Verrucomicrobiota bacterium | reverse complement strand
TGCTTATCCGGTTGGTTGACAAACCCAGCGCTGGAGCGCCGAGCATCGCTCGGCAAGAGGCAAAACAACAGCAATTCAAGCCGAGCGATGCTCGGCGCTCCGCTCCATCGCAAAATTGTCAACCAACCGGATAAGCATGGATCAAAGTGTTACCAGTTCCGACCGGCGCAAAGGAGAAGCAAAATCTGGCTTCTGCGCGGCAAAGAACGGCGAGCAGGCTGGCTTGGTTCTGTCCAAAGTGGCGCAACTGAAATTCAGCGTTAAGATCAGCGCAATCTGGGCCGGCCACTGTTGAGCGGCGGCGCGGATTGGCGGTTCGTTTCATCCAGGTTTTATGTTGCTGCTCAAAGGCGAAAAAATTCACGTCGTTCACCGGCGGTTGTTTGAGAAAGACATCCGCAAACATTTTGTCGGCGAGGTCGAAGACTACGAAGACGGCTTGGTGCGCGCCACCGGGTATGTGTTCATGATCGATGACCCGCGCGAGAATGTGTTTCGCAAGCGGGCGGAATTACGCACCCGCATCTTTTCGCTGCACGGCGGAAACATCATCCTCAACGTCATCCCACCGACCGTGGAGCTCGCCAAGGTCCGCTACGAAAGCCACGGCCATTGCTTTCGCGTGACCGATGGCAGCGAATGGCAGCTTGAAATCAAGGAATTTGGCTGGGCCTGAACCGCCCTGCTGAATCTCCGCAGTTGCAGCCCCCGCGCCGCTTCGTTAGGCTGGCCCGCGCTTGAATTATTATGACGTTGACTGAAAAAATTTTGGCGAGAGCGGCGGGCAAAACCCGCGTCCAAGCCGGCGATAATGTGTGGGTGAACGCGGATGTGCTGATGACGCATGATGTTTGCGGACCGGGCACCATCGGTGTGTTCAAACGCGAGTTCGGCAAAACGGCGAAAGTCTGGGACCGCCAAAGAGTTGTCATCATCCCCGACCACTACATCTTTACTGCGGACTCGAACTCAAACCGTAACGTCAACATCCTGCGCGATTTTTCCAAGGAGCAAGGGCTGCCGTATTTTTACGACGTCATCGACGATCCGAACGGCACTTGGAAATTCGATCCCGGGCAAGGGTTGCTCAAGAAACAGTACGGCTCCACCTACGCCGGCGTTTGCCACACGGCGCTGCCGGCGAAAGGACACACGCGACCGGGCGAAATTTTGTTCGGCACCGATTCGCACACGTGCATGGCCGGTGCGTTCAATCAGTTCGCCACCGGCATCGGGAACACCGACGCGGGCTTTGTGATGGGCACGGGCAAGCTGCTCATCAAGGTTCCCGAGACGATGCGTTTCCGCCTCGAAGGAAAACTTCAGCGCGGCGTGATGGCGAAGGACATCATTCTCCATTGCATCGGCGAAATTGGCTTTGACGGCGCGACGTATCGCGCGATGCAATTCGACGGTTCCGGTGTGCGCAGCCTGTCGATAGACGATCGTATGACGATTGCGAACATGGCCATCGAAGCGGGCGGCAAGAACGCCATCTTCGAGTTCGATGCGCGCACGCAGGAGTACGTCGATGCGCGCGTGAAATTGAATGGAACCAAGAGCAGTTACGAACCGGTCGAACCGGATCGCGAGCAGAAGTTCATTTACGAACTCGTTGTTGATCTCGATAAACTAGAGCCGACGGTCGCATGTCATCCTGACCCCGGCCAGCGCAAGAAGGCCAAAGACATGGATTTGAAATTGGATCGCGCGTACATCGGTTCCTGCACGGGCGGCAAGACGAGTGACTTCGTCGAGTTCGCGCAGGTGCTTCGTGGCAAACGCGTGAGCATCGACACGTTCGGCGTGCCGGCGACGCCGGACATCGTGCGCGATCTCCAGTCCACGCGCTGGGGTGACAAAACGATCTGGCAGATCCTTCTCGAGGCCGGCGTGCGCATGACGGAGAATGCCGGTTGCGCCGCGTGTCTCGGCGGCCCGGTGGACACTTTTGGACGCATCAATCAGCCCGGCCTTAAGTGTATTAGTGCCACGAATCGCAACTTCCCCGGCCGCATGGGCGACAAAGAATCGCAAGTCTTCCTCGCCAGCCCTGCGACAGTCGCGGCGAGCGCCATCACGGGCCGCATCACGGATCCTCGAGAGTATCTGGCGAATTGAGCTTTGAGTCTGCGGTTAAAGACGGTTAGTGTTTGCTCAAGTATGAGCCTGTTCAGAGTCAACGTGACAGTCGTCAATCCGAAGCAGGAAGAACTGGTGACAGATCCAGTATCGGCGCTGGTTGATACTGGTTCTGAATTAACCTGGCTTCCCGCGCAATTGCTCGTTGCGATCGGAGTCACGCCACGTCGTGAGCGGCTTTTTGAAATGGCGAACAAGCAGGTCATCAAAAGACCGGTCGGATACGGAATTGTTCGCGCCGAGGGTTATGAAACCAACGACGAGATTGTTTTTGCGGAGCCGGGGGACATGACGTTGCTAGGTGTCCGCACGCTTGAAGGATTTGGAGTGGCGGTAGACAACATTGGAAAAAGATTTCTCGCTGCACCAACGCTGGTAGTTTCGGTGCGCCTTTCGTGAACATCCTCGGCCTCTCCGCCTTCTACCACGACAGCGCGGCGTGTCTTGTGCGCGATGGCAAAATCATCGCCGCCGCTCAGGAGGAACGTTTCACACGCAAGAAACACGATGCCGCGTTTCCGAAAAACGCCGTCGAGTATTGCCTGCGCGAAGGCGGCGTCACGCTGGCGCAAGTTGACTGCGTCGCGTTTTATGAAAAGCCGTTCCTCAAGTTCGACCGCATCCTGCACAGCTATCTCGCCTACGCGCCGCGTGGGCTGAAAACTTTTCTGATGGCGATTCCACTCTGGATTCGCGAGCGCATCTGGATGAAGACATTCATCCAGTCGGAACTAGCGGGCTTCACCGGCAAAATTTATTTTCCCGAGCACCACGAATCGCACGCGGCCTCGGCGTTTTTCCCATCGCCGTATCCCGAGGCAGCATTTCTCACCGTCGATGGCGTGGGCGAATGGACGACAACGAGTTATGGCGCTGGACGCGGCAACCAAATCGAGATGCTCGGCGAACTGCACTTCCCGCACTCGCTCGGCCTGCTTTACTCGGCATTCACTTACTTCACGGGCTTCCGCGTCAACTCCGGCGAATACAAGCTCATGGGCCTCGCGCCCTACGGCGAGCCGAAGTACGTCGATGTCATCTTGCGCGAGTTGATCGATCTCAAGGAGGACGGTTCGTTCCGCCTGAACATGAAGTATTTCAACTACGGCGTTGGCCTGACGATGACGAGCGCCGCGTTCAACAAACTTTTTGGCCGACCACCGCGCAAGCCGGAATCCAAATTGACGCAACATGACATGGATCTCGCGCGCTCGATTCAAGACGTGACGGAAGAAATCATGTTCCGAATGGCGAAGCATGTGCGGAAGGAAACTGGATTGAAGAAGCTCGTCCTCGCTGGTGGCGTGGCGTTGAACTGCGTGGCGAACGGAAAAATTCTGCGTGAAGGAATTTTCGACAACATTTGGATTCAGCCCGCAGCAGGCGATGCGGGCGGCGCGCTGGGCGCGGCGTTGTTCGCCTGGCATCAAGTGCTCGGCCACGAGCGTCAGGCCGACGGCGTGCATGATTCGCAGCGCGGCTCGTATCTCGGCCCGGAATTTTCGCGCGACGAAATCCACGCCTACCTGACGAAGAACAACATTCCGTTCACCGAACTCAGCGACGCGGAGTTGCCGGAAAAAATCGCCGACCTCATCCACGCGGAAAAAGTCATCGGCTGGTTTTACGGGCGGATGGAATTTGGCCCGCGCGCTCTCGGTGGGCGCAGCATCATTGGCGACGCGCAATCGCCGAAGATGCAGGAAGTGATGAACCTCAAAATCAAATTTCGCGAGAGCTTCCGCCCGTTCGCACCAAGCGTGCTGCGCGAGAAATGCGTTGAGTGGTTTGAACTGCGCGAGGAGAGTCCGTACATGCTGCTCGTCGCGCCCGTGGCGAAATCGCGGCAGCGCGCGATGACCGACGCGGAACAGAAAAAATTCGGCTTGGAGAAACTGCTCGCCATCCGCTCGACGATTCCGGCGGTGACGCACGTGGATTCAACTGGCTGAAGGAATTTGAGCTGGACTGAAAGTGAACAGCGGCGAACAGAAAATCATGAGACACGGATTGCACGGACTTGCACGGATGGATTTTGAATTCGTGGCAATCTGGGAAATCCGTGTCCAAATCAGTCCATGAACATCCGCGAAGACATTAAACAACTTCAGACCGGCGAGCGTGAACTGCGCAAATTCGGACTGCTGGTCGGCGGCGTGCTGGTCGGCCTCGGTCTGCTATTTCTGTTCCGGCACAAAGCCCGGACGCCCTATCTTGTGTGGCCGGGCGGAGTGCTGATTTTTTTCGGCGTAGTGCTTCCGCGTGCGTTGAAGTGGATTTATGTCGCCTGGATGGGCCTCGCGTTGGTCCTGGGGTTTGTGATGGCGCACGTTATTCTCACGCTGTTTTTCTTTCTCGTCATCCTTCCCATTGGTTTGGTGGCGCGTGCGGTGGGCAAGGATTTTCTGAGCTTGAAACTCGACCGCGCGGCGGAGAGTTACTGGCTGCGACGCGACAACAAACCAAAAACGGCCGCTGATTATGAACGCCAATTCTGAGTCCGGCGCGTCGGCGAAGCATCCGTCGCGGCTGAAGCGCTGGCTCCAAAATCTCGCGCTGGCGGCGGGAACTTTCCTCTTCTGTGCGCTGTTGCTGGAAGTCGCGCTGCGCGTGGTGGGCTACGGCAATCTCGAAATTTACGAACCGAATCCCGTGCTCTACTGGCGGCTCAAACCCAACCAGGATTGTTTCACTAAGATCGATCACAAGCCGGTTCACATCAACGCGCACGGCACGCGTGGGCCGGATTTTGCGAACGCCAAGCCGCCGGGCACGCTGCGCATTCTGTCGCTCGGCGATTCGCGCACGTTCGGCTGGGGCTTGACTGACGACGAAACTTATTCGCGGCGGCTGGAACGCGCATTGCAGGCGCACGCCGGTGGCAACCGCAAAATCGAAGTCATCAACGCGGGCGTGAATGCGTGGTCCTTCCCGCAGATGCTCGTTTACTTCCGCGAGTTCGGGCTGAAGTACCAGCCGGACATCGTCCTGCTGGCAGACGCGAATTTGTGGACGCAGTTTTCGGAGAAGAACAGCCCGGAGTTCGTGAAACAATTCATGGGGCGCGTGCGGTTGAAAAATTTTCTGCGGCGGTTCGCGGCGTATCATTTCTTCATCGAGGTGCAATTGCAGGATTTTTATCAACGCCACCGCGCGAAATTCATCCCCGTTGATCCGCAGCAGGACGCGCTGTTCAAAGAGCAGCAGCAGAGCGATCCAGACGCGCTTTTTCGCGAAGCGATTCAGGGCTTGTGCGATCTCGCGCAACGAAACGGAGTCAAGCCAGTGCTGCTCTTCCAGCCGGTGCTCGGTGATCTGTCCTCCACCAACCTGAGCCGCGTGCTCGTGGTGAAGCGGGCGGTGGCGGAAAAATCCCGCGTGCCGTTGGTGGACGTGACGCCGGAACTAGCGCCGGAGGGCAAAGCGCTTTACTTGGATGCCGACCCTGTGCATCTTAATTCCCGCGGCAACGAAATCATCAGCCGAAGATTAGTTGAAGCGACGAAAGACTGGGCGAAACCATGAACAAGCTGGCCATCATCAAAGAGTTTTTGAATTTTTTGCGCGAGCGCAAGAAATGGTGGCTTGCGCCCATCGCGATCTTTCTGCTGGTGCTGGGCGGGCTGCTGATCTTCGCCAAAGGCTCGGCGCTGGCGCCGTTCATCTACAGTTTGTTCTGAACTCCCGGTTGTTGTTGCTTTCCATGCCGCATGCATTTCCGATCATCACAAACTCGAAATTCCCGCGCTTGGAATCGAGTGGCCTCGTGAAACGGATTCGCTAATTTGCTGCACACGTGATGAATCGCGAGGCGTTGGACAGATGGTGTGAGCGGGGAATTCTCGGACTCGTGCTGGCTATCATGGTCTTTGGACCGCTGGCCACCGGTGCCGTGCGGACGCTGGAACTGCTCATCATCCAGGGACTGACGACGCTCGCGATTTGCCTGTGGGTGCTCCGGCTCTGGCTCGCGCCGCAACATCGTCTGCTTTGGCCGCCGATTTGTTGGGCCGTCATTCTCTTCGTCGCTTACGCCATCATGCGTTACTTGCAAGCCGACATCGAATTTGTCGCGCGCAAGGAATTGAACAAGATTTTGATTTACGGTTTCCTGTTTTTCATCGTCCTCAATAACCTGCACCGGCAGGAAGCGACACAGATGATCGCGCTTGTGATGATCTTTCTGGCGATGGGAATTTCCCTCTACGCGGTTTTCCAATTCATCACCGACTCGGATCATGTCTGGCACTTCATCAAGCCCGCAACTTACGCCAAGCGCGCGACTGGTACTTACATTTGCCCGAACCATCTGGCCGGGTTTCTGGAAATGATTTTGCCGCTCGGCCTCGCGTTCACGCTCGCGGGCCGCTTTGGGCACGCGACGAAGGTTTTTCTCGGCTACGCGGCGTTGGTGATCCTCGCCGGCATCGGTGTCACGATCTCGCGTGGCGGCTGGCTGGCAACGGGCTTCACGCTGCTGGTTTTCTTTGGCGTGTTGATCCGCCATCGCGACACGCGCAAGCAAGCCATCGCCTGTTTGTTCGTGCTCCTCGTCGCGGGCGGCGCGCTGGCCTTCAAGGCCGAGCGGGCGCGGGAGCGTTTCCACGAGCGCTTCCAGGAAATGCTCGTGAATGGCAAGGTCGAGAACATTCGCTTTCGTCTCTGGCAGCCGGCGTTTGAAATTTTCAAAGACAACGTCTGGCTTGGCGCCGGGCCGGCGCATTTCGACTTTCGTTTTCGCCAATACCGGACGGATGATCTTCAAGTCCGCAGCGACCGCGTCCACAACGACTATTTGAACACGCTCACCGATTGGGGCGTTGTGGGTTTTGCGCTCGTCGGCTCCGCGTGGGCGCTGCTCGCGTGGGGCATGGCGCGAAGTTGGAAATTCGTGCAACGCGCACCGAACGATTTCGCGGCCAAAAAAAGCAACAAGTTCGCCTTCTTCATCGGCGCGGGCTGCGGCTTGCTCGCGATCCTGCTTCACTCGTTTGTCGATTTCAACATGCACATCCCGGCCAACGCGATCCTGGCCGTCGCGCTGATGGCGATGTTGAGCGGTCATTGGCGATTTGCGACCGAGCGCTTTTGGTTCACGCCCGGCGTGCCGATAAAGTTGCTCGTCACGGCCGCGTGCCTGGCGGGCGTGAGTTGGGTCGTGGTGCAAGGCAAACGCCGGGCCGACGAATATCTCGTTTTGGATCCGATTGATCATTTTGAAGAATACGCGCCCGAAAGGCTCGAACCGCTCAAGCAGGCTTTCGCCATCGAACCGATGAATTTCCAGACCGCGCACGAAATCGGCGAAATCCTCCGGCGCCAGAGCTGGGAAGCCAATGACGGCTACCGGGATGTGGCCAAAGAAGCGATGACGTGGTTCGATCGCAGCATAAAATTGAATCCGTATGACAGCTACAGCCACTTGCGCTATGGCATGTGCCTGGACTGGCTCGACCGTTTCGACGAGGCCGGGCCGCACTTCCAGCGAGCCATTCAGCTGGACCCGAACGGTTATTACGCCGTCGCCCACATGGGCTGGCATCTCACGAACAAGGGGGATTACGCCGAAGCAAAGCAGTGGTTCGAGCGCTCCTTGAAACTTAAACCGACGGAGAACCCCATTGCCGAGAAGTATCTTGAAATCGTGAAGCGCCGGCTGGCCGAAGCGGCTCCGGCGAAATGAAATGAACGACGAACCCAATTCCGGCTCTGGCGGGCAAAAAATACGCCGGAAATTCAAATATCCAATTGACATCCAACCGCCGCCAACTACAGTGGCCGCGAATCTCAGCATGATACAAACTAGGAGCAAGAATATGAAATACGTTGGCAGCTTTACGCGGATGATGGTGCCGGTCGGCGTCGCGCTGGTCGCGGCCGTCTTGGCAGGCTCAGTTCAAGCCCAAACCCAGCAGGGCCAGGCTCAGGTGCGGGGCATCAAAGGTTCGGCGGACTACTCGGATGGCGGCGGAGCTTGGATGCCCCTGACCGTGAATAAAGTGCTGAAGCAAGGATCCACCATTCGCACTGCGGGTGAATCTGAGGTCGATCTTTACCTCGCGAAGAACGGACCTTCAGCCCGCGTCCTTCAGAATTCAACTCTGGGTCTGGATAAACTTCTTTTTGAAAGAACCGGAGCCGACGTGGTGATCGAAACACGCCTCGATCTCAAAGCTGGTCGAGTCCAGGGCAAAGTCGATAAGACAGCTGCCGCCTCGATTTACCAGGTCAAGACACCTCGTGCGGTCGCGGCCATTCACGGAACGTTATACGACATTAGCGCGGACGGCATGGTCGTGGTGAAGGAAGGAACCGTGAACGTCGATTACCTTCGCGGCGCAGAAACGCTCAAGTTTGTGGTGAATGAAAAGCAAACTTTCGATCCCAGCATTCCGGGGGTGCGCGCTGCGACTCAACCGGAATTGAATATTCCTCCATTTACGCCCGGCTTAGGCACTCCGACGCTCGTTTTTGAACCCGGCAAGGAGCCGTACGTTTCGCCGACGAACGCCAAAGGCACGGGCACGAGCAATCCGTAAATGATTCTCGGCAACGAGCCGATTTTTTCCAAACCCAGAGCAGCCTTGAGCCGCTCTGGGTTTTTTGTTTAGGTGTCGGTCGTGCAAATCAAGACCAAGCAGATTGTCGCCGTTTTACTGGTGACGGTCGTCCTCGCTTTGGTTTGTCTGGCCCAGGCGCTGCCCTTCCTGTTTGCCAAGTTTGATTTCTTCCAGCGCCTCGAAGCGATCACCTACGACTGGCGCGTGCGTCAGGCCACGAGGCACACGGCCACCAACGCGACGAATCTCGGCTTCATTTTCATGGATGACAACACCGTGGAGCAACTCAGCCGCGGTCTGCTGGGCGAATCGTTCGGGCTGCTCTGGCCGCGGCAAATTTACGGACGCCTTGTGCGCGAACTCACCGCGCAGGAGGCCAAAGCTGTTGGTTTCGATGTGCTCCTCAGCGAGTTGCGTCCAGATCATCCAGCCATCGAACTTCCCGACAAATCACGCATGCCTTCGGACGAATTCTTCGCGGATCAAGTTCGCCGCGCCGGCAACATCGCCCTGGCGGCGGATCAGGAAGCCATCCCCGCCGAACTGTTTCGCACCAACGCCTGGGCCATCGCCGATGTGTCCATCGACGCCGACAGCGACGGAATTTCGCGCCGCGTTTACGCTTTCAAAACGTATCGCGTTTGGAATCCGTTGTTCAAAGCGCTGGCTCGCAAGCACGGCTTAAAACTGGTGGAAGACGCGCGCGCCGTCACGTTCCTCGATTCTGAAACGGACAAGGAGGAACTGAAAATTCCCATCGACAAGAACGGCTATTTTCAGATGGAAGATCTCACGGGCAAACCGAGCGAAAGCGGCGCGGCCCGCCTGGAGCGGGCGTTCACCGAACTGCGCATCTGGCACATGGGCCTGCGTCTCGCCGCGCGGGAGCTGGGTTTGGACTTGGACAACGCCCAGATCGATTTCAAGAGCCGGAAAATTCTGGTGCCCGGAAAATCGGGCGGGATTGAGCGCGTCATCCCCATCGACGGCCAGGGCCGTTTCCTCGTTGATTGGAATCTGACGATCAAAGATCCGCGGCTGACCCAGCAAAATCTCGAGAGCCTCCTCGTGCAGGATCTCCGGCGCACGGCGAGCGAGCCGGCCGGCCTCACCAACCGTTGGCGGGGCAAGGTCATCATCGTCGGCTCGGCGGCCACCGGCAGCAACTTGACGGATTTGAGCGCGACGCCACTCGAAAACAAAACCTACGCCGTCAGCACGCTTTGGAACGTCGCCAACTCCGTCATCACCGGACGTTTCATCACGCGCTGTCCGTATCTTTTTGAACTGGCCATCATCCTTTGCCTCGGCGCGATTTCCGCCACGGTGACGTGGACGCTGCGGCCGCCGTGGACTTCCCTGTTCGTGATTGTGTTGTCCGCCGCGTACGTGCTGGCCGCGCTGGTGCTCTACATTCGTTTTCGCTACTGGCTGCCGATTGTCTTACCGGTCGCCGGCGCGCTGCTCATGACGCACGTCTGCACCGTGGCCTATCAGGTTTTGCTGGAGCAACGGGAGCGGCGGCGGGTCAAGGACGTCTTCTCGAAAATCGTTTCGCCGGATGTCGTCGATGAACTGCTCAGTGCGGAGAAACTATCGCTCGGCGGCGCGCGACGGATAGTCACCGTATTCTTTGCCGACGTGCGCGGTTTCACCGAGATGACCGACGTGAACCAGGCGCGCGCAGATCAATTCGTGCGGCAGTATCAACTTTCCGGCGCGGCGGCCGAAGCCTACTTCGATCAACAGGCGCGAGAGACGCTGGCCACCGTGAACGTCTATCTCGCGACGATTGCCGACACGATCAAGCTCCACAACGGCACGCTCGACAAATACATCGGCGATTGCGTGATGGCGTTCTGGGGCGCGCCGCTCGCCAACGAACAACACGCGTCGAACTGCGTGCGCGCGGCGATTGACGCCCAACGAAACATGCACGCTTTGAATTTGGAACGCGCCGCGGAAAATCAGCGCCGCGAAAAGGAAAACGAAGCCCGCGTCGCCCGTGGCGAACCGCCCGTGCCGATGCTCCCCCTGCTTTCGCTGGGCACCGGCATCAACACCGGCCTGGTCACCGTTGGGTTGATGGGTTCGGACGCGCATCTGCTCAACTACACGGTGTTTGGTCGTGATGTGAATCTCGCCAGCCGGCTCGAAGGCGTCTCGGGTCGCGGCCGCATCGTCATCGGCGAAGCCACGCACCAGGAGCTTTTGCGAAGCGCTCCCGAACTCGCGGCAACCTGCGTTTCCCTGCCATCCGAGAAAGTGAAAGGGATTCGCGACGCGGTCAAAATCTACGAAGTGCCATGGAAAACGGACGGCATGGCGACTGGCGACCCGGGCAAGGCGGCTACGCCCGGCTAGGCGATGCCGGATACGTGGAGATTCTGCATTTTCGGTTCGGAAAGCTTTCTCCATACTCCGGCGTACACATTCAACCGAACACGAACCAATCAAAATGAACTCGCTTCCACGTTTCCTCTCTATCTGGATCATCGCCGCTACTGCGGGCGGTTTTACTTTTGCCGCCGTTGCCGGCGTTGGCGTCGGCGCCAAACCGATGCGCGGCGCGGAGCTTGTCCTCAACGGCTCGCGCCAGATGCTGGACGAGAAATGGACTTACTGGGAAGGGCCGCGCTTCAGTTCTTCCCTCCCGATCAAATGGAAAATCGTGGACGACCCGGTGGACAAAGGCACCGTCGTGATGACCGATGACCCGGTGGCGGCGGGTGGAAAATATGGCACTGCGGACATCGTTACCAAAAAAGCGTACCACGATTTCCGCCTGCACGTCGAATTTCTCGTGATGAAACCCGGCGGCAACAGCGGCGTGTATTTGCAGAATCGTTACGAAATTCAAGTGCTTGATGGCGACAAAACCAGCCACGGCATGGGCGCGGTCATCAACGAAACGCCTTCGCCTTATCACGCCTACAACGGCGCTGGCAAATGGAACGCCTACGACATCAATTTCCGCGCTGCGCGATTTCAAGGCGGCAAACTCGTCGAGAAGCCGATGCTCACGATGTATTTCAACGGCATCAAAGTTCACACCAACCAGCGCATCAGCCAGGTCTGGGGCGGGCCGAACTCCGGCATCGACGGTGGTAACGACGGCGGCAAAGGCATCACCGACACACCGGGCGGACTCAAGCTCCAGTGCGAAGGCCATGACGTGCGCTATCGCAACATCTGGATCAAGGAGCTGGACTTGAAAAAACCGGACACGGACTTCAAACGGTAAATTGCAGCCTCGTGTCAGGCAGTTTTGAGCAGCATGAGCAAAGCGTTCACCCGCGAATCGGATGATGCGGCGGACGAACCGGCTCGCGCCCGTGTCCCATCACCGCTGCCACCGGGTGCAAAAAATTATCTGACGCCCGGCGGCGCGGCGCGGTTGCGTGAAGAACTCGATCGCCTCATCCAAACGGAGCGTCCGCGTGTCGCGCAATTGCCGGACGAAACCGAGCGCAAGCGACGGCTCCAGTTCATGGACGAGCGGATTCACCAGCTTGGGCAAAGCCTGGCGACGGCCGAGGTGACGCCGCCGCCGCAGACGCCGGATGGCGTGGTTCGATTCGGAGCCACTGTGACTGTTCGCGAGCGGGACGGCAGCGAATCGTCCTACCGCATCGTGGGCGTTGACGAAACGGACAGCGATCGTGATTGGGTGAGCTGGCTTTCGCCGATTGCGCGCGCTTTGCTCGGAGCGCGCGTCGGTCAACGCGTTCGGTTCAAATTTCCAGCCGGCGAGAAGGAATTGGAAATCGTGAGCGTTGCGTATGAGTGACTGAAGTTTCCCCCCACAAGCCAACGAAACAATCAAGCCTTGCACGAGCGGCACGACGTCATGCCAGTGCCCGCCGAATTCGCCGCCACAGCCTTGCTTCGCTCTTCCGGACCAGTTCGTGTTCCCAAATCCGCAGCACACGCCAGCCGCGTCACCAACCGGTCACGCGCCTGATTGGCCGCGAGTTTCTTACGCCAAAACGCCGCATTGTTCTTCGGCTTCGTCGCGTGCAACGGGCAGCCGTGCCAGAAACAACCGTCCACAAAAACCGCGGCGCGCAGCTTGGGAAAAACAAAATCTGGTTTGCCGAATACCGGCTGATGCCGGCGCCAGCCGGTGATTTGATGCGCACGGAAGACGCGAATCAAGGCAAGCTCCGTGGCCCGGTTCCCACGCGAGCGGATGCGCGACATTACCTGCGAACGCTTGGCCTTGGTGAAGATGTCTGCCACGGAATTCTTTTAACCACGGAATGGACACGGATTCAATGGCCGCAAAAGAACGCAGAGAACGCAAAAGATAGGGCGCGTCGCTCCGCGCGCGCCGGGGTGAGGCGTGGGAAGATGCGATGAGTTTCCCGACCTTCGCGGCGCGCGCGGAGCGACGCGCCCTACCTTCAGCCGCCGGTTTCATCTTTGCGCTCTTTGCGTTCTTTCGCGGTCAAGTCTTCACACCTCCACCACTTCCACCGTCTCGTAGAGCGCGGCGATGTGCTTCGACGCCACGCGGAACTGGCTCCGCTTCTTCGCCGCCGGCTTCGCCGACGACGCCTGTTCCAGCTTGATGCCGGGGTCGTAATACACCGCGCCGCACGCCAGCGCCT
>JACPZS010000114.1 GCA_016195385.1 Verrucomicrobiota bacterium | reverse complement strand
GAAATCGAGCGCGTCGAGCACATTTCATTGAAGTTGGGCGGCCTTAGTCGAGCTAAAATCCGCGAGGCTCGGCGATCGCGATGCAAGGCGAAATCGGAGTTACGGAGGCGAATTGTCTTCGTGCCTCGGCGGCTATTGAATTCGCACCCGATAAAAGCGCTGCGGCCGGTTCGTAACGGTGTCGGACACGGTGCGCTCGTTGCCGTCGCCGACCAGAGTTTTGAGCAATTGCCAGTTCGGTGGTTCCAACGAGTCGGTGTACTCGATGTAGCACGTTTCGCCGCTGGCGGTGTTCAGCGAGAAACTCGCGGTGTCACCGACAACCAGCGGTTTGAACAGGTTCGGCCGGACAGTTACACCGCCCACTGCCGAGGGCGACGGCGACACGACAACGAAGAGCGGATCGGACAGCGCCCGCGCGCCGTTGACACCGACGGCTTCCGCAGTCAACACATAGCTGCCGGCCGGGACTGCCAGCCAGGTGAAGTTGAAGGGCGCGATGCGCGCCGTGCCGATCAGCGTCGCGCTCGCATAGTAATTCACCAGGCTCGTAAGTTTTTGATCCACCACCACGGTCAGCGGAAGGTCCGCCGGCGCGGTGAAGTTTTTGAGGCTGATATCCGGCACCAAGCCGATGGGCAAAACGATGATGCAGGTCTTGCACGTGGCGGCGTTGCCGGCGGCATCGGTCACGGTGACGGTGACGCAATTGGTGCCAGGGCCGACGGGCGTGCCAGCCGGCGGCGACTGCGTGAATTTGAGCTGGTTCGTCGGTGTGCAGTTATCCGTGGCGACAACGGAGCCGACGAGCGAAGGAATGGTTGCCTGGAAACCATAGATGACGATGTTCGTCGGGCACTGGATGTTGGGCGGCGTGTGGTCGCCGATTTGAACAATCGTGGTGCAGATCAGGGGCGGCGAATTTCCATCCGTCACGCAAATTGTCACCGTATAGGAACCGAAAGTGAAGGGATAGCTGAAGGTGAGGTTGGCCGCCGTTGGCGAGCCGCCGGGCACGTTATCGACGTGAACCGCGACGCTGTTGACTTTCCATGTGACTTGCAGCGGGTCGCCGTCCGCATCAAAGACGAACGCGGTGAGATTGACCGGGCCGGAGTTGGTCTTGCATTGCGTGATGAGGCCGGGGCAATCGACTTTCGGCGGATTGTTGTTCGGCTTGCAGTTGAGCGGCACGCAGTGTTGGAACGAACAGCATTGAACGACGTTCGAATCGTGCAGCGCGATCAAGAAGCACGTGTTCGTGCCGCAGTTGCTGGCGTTGATAGCCACCGTGAAGTTCGTGGCCTGGCCCGAAGGCAGTGGCGGCTGGAGATGGATGATGTCCGGCGTCGCCGTGGCGCAGTTGGTCAACGACGCGAGGAAAACGTAACTGACGGGGATGCCGGACTGATTGAGCAGGCTGAACGACCAGTTCAACACGCCCGGATTCGCCGGGTCGCAGACGACCTGTTCTTTGACGATGCTGGCGCAGCATTTGGGCAGGCTGACGCAATGCGTCACCGCGCAACATTCGGCGAAGTCCGCCGTGTGCCCGCTGAGACGGAAGCAGAGATTGGTCAGCAACGAAAGGGGCGCACCACCAAAGGTCACGGTGACGGTCGTGCCCGCGCCGGTGGGCAGCGGCGGCGAAAGCGGAATCAGGTTTGGCGAGACGGTGACGTTCGTGGGTAAATCGGGAAACGCCAGCCAGCTAATCGGCCCTGACGAAAGGTTGGTAACGGTGAACGTGTAGGAATACTGGTTGTTGGTGACGCAGTTGATGATCTCGTCGGTGATGGTGAGACACTGGCAGCAATTTTTCACGACGACGACATCGCCGATTTGCGTCTTGTCCTGCGTGCCAAAGACACCGTTGAGATCGACGATGTAACTGTTGGTGACGACGGACAGTTGAGTGTTGCCGCTCGCGGGCAGGATCGCGATGCCATAGGAGATTTCGTTACCGAGCTTGACGCCATCGCCCGTGCCGATGACTTGCCCGTCGCAATTGTAATCCGCGCCGCCGGAACTGTTATTTTTCAAGATCCACTCGCCGATGAAGAACGTGTTGCCGGGTACCCACGCCGGGCCGCTCAGTTGATATTCGAGAATGCGCGAGTAATGCGCGCCGGCGTTAAACGCGCCGAAGTAGCCGCCACTGAACGTTCGTTCCGCGAGAATCATCCGCCCCGCGTTGGAAAAATTGATGTCGGCGACCGGGTTGGAGTATTGTGGCGCATACTGCGGCAGCGAAATTTCCAACTTCGCCGTCGCCGGCACGAAGTCCCCTGTGCCGTTCAGCGCGACCGACCAGATCTCATTCGTTGTCGTATTGATCGCCGGGGACGCGCCGTCCTCGCTCCAGACGCTGTAATAAAGCCGGCCGTTATAGACGTTCAGTCCAAACACGCGCCGGCCAAAAGGTGTCGGCAGACCGAAAGCGCCGTCGTCCGGAATCGCTACCAGCGCCTGATTGGTGCGGCCGTTGACGCCGTGATCAAACGTGTTCTGCAAAACTCCCGCCAGGGAATAGCGGTAGATCAAACCGTCCTCGAAATTGGAAACGAAGATTTGTTTGTTCGCGGAATCGTAGCCGAGGTTGCCGAGGGCCGGGCCGTTGTTCGTCAACGCCACGAACAAACTGACCGAGCCGTTGGCGCCGTTGATCTTGTAAACCGCGCCGGGGCCGCCGAAGCCGAGTTGCGAGACGCCATAAACTTTCGTCGCGGCCACGTAGATGTTTGGCGGATTCGCGTCATCAACCTTCACCCCGAAGACCTGGCCGAGATTGGCCGCGCTCCAGATGTTCGTGGGTGACACGAAGCCGGGTGCCTGCCAGGCCAGTTCGTTGTGAAACATCGGCGCGCACCAGTTCGTGCCGAGGCCGGGGCTGTTGGCGGCCGGATCGCGCAAATCCACCACGCCCATGACGTAGCCGTTGGTGTTGACGCCGTTGGTCGTGTTGCCGGAGTAACACGTCACCACGGCCATGCCGCATTCGAGTGGAAACGGCGCGCGCGCGAAGCCATTCGTGCAATTGTCGGCGCGCGACTCGCGGCCGGCAATCAGCGTGACGAACAGCCCGGCCACCACCCGCCAATGAGACGTCGCGGCACACCGACGCGCGTTTGCCAGGGTAAGATGAAGTCTGAATCTCAGTAGGTGAAAACTTAAGTTGCGCATAGAATTTCTCTTTTGATTAAACCGAAAGCCGAAGCTGCGGACAATTCAGTTTCGTTTTTTCCAAGCCGAAGATTTGAGTAGTCCGATTCTCCGAGCGTCGCAAGGCAATAAACGATAATCAATCATCGGTGGGGATCACTGCTCCCGGATCATTTGTGCGCTTTCGAGTTTTTCCTTTCTTTGGCGGAGAGCGTTTGTTATCCACTTTGAAATCATGTATCGGCTCTATTTGTGGTTGATTTTGTTCTGCGCCGCCGCCGGGTTCACGACGCCAGGCCAGGCGGAGGAATTACACCTGCTGAATGGCACGGTGCTGACCGGTGAAGTGGCGTCGCCGAATGACATTGGCGTCGTGGTGAAGCTGGACGCCGGTGGATTTTCGGATCGCATTCCCTGGGCGAAGTTTTCGCAAGACACGCTCAAATTGTTGGCGAAAAACCCCAAGGCCGGCTCGTTCGCGGAGCCTTACGTGGAAGAAGTGTTGGAGGAGAAATCGAAAGCCAAGCGCGAAGCCATCACGATCAAACAGCCGCCGCGTCCTGAACGTCCAACCGGCCGCGTCAGCCTGTTCGCGGCGCTGAACACGCCGGCCGGCTTCTTGATTCTGCTGGTTTTCTTCGCCGCGAATATTTTTGCCGCCTTCGAGATCGCGATTTATCGCCATCAGCCGGTGGTTATGACGTGCGTTATTTCCGCTGTCGCGCCGGTAGTCGCCCCGATCATTTTTCTAGCCATGCCGACCCGCGCACGCGAGGAGGCTTACGTGGAGGAAGGCACTGTCGCCGAGGAAGAATTGGCGCCCGCCGACACCAACGGCGAGAAGCCGGGCAGCGCAACGTCCCGGATGAAGAACAAGCTTACGTCGATGTTCAAGCCTGCGGGTGGCGGGCTGAAAGTGGCGGCCCACGCAAAACCCGGCGCCAGCAAAGCGGGGCCGGAACCGAAAATGTTCCGGCGTGGCGACACGACGTTCAACCGGCGTTTTTTTGAAACCCAGTTCCCAGGATTCTTCCGCATTGTGCCGAGCGAGGCGGACAAGGACATGGTCATCGGCATCAAGTCGGGCAAGAATAATTACGTGGCCAAGCGCATCAGCCGCATCTCGAGCAACGAAGTTGGTCTTCAATTGCAAAGCGGCGGTGAGGTTTCCGTTTCCTTTGGCGACATTACGGAAGTCCAGTATCGACACAAAGATGCTTGAGCAGTCGCCAGCCGCATGAAATACAGGACAATTTTACTTTTTGGCGCGCCGGGCGCGGGCAAGGGCACGCAGGGAAAAATCCTCGGGACGATCCCCGCTTTTTTTCACTGCGCCTGCGGCGACGTGTTTCGCAACCTGACCATCGACAGCAAACTCGGCCGCACGTTTGTCGAGTTTTCGAGCCAGGGCAAACTCGTGCCCGACGAATATACCATTTTGCTTTGGCGGCAAAATATTGAAGGCAGCACCCAGACCGGGCGCTTTCAACCGGAGCGCGACACGCTTGTGCTCGACGGCATCCCGCGCAGCCGGCATCAGGCCGAAATGTTAAGCGACGCCCTAAACGTGCAGGCGGTGTTCAACCTCACTTGCCCGGTGATGGAAAAACTGGTCGAGCGTCTGCAACGGCGGGCGTTGCGCGACAACCGGCTTGATGACGTGAACCTCGAAGTCATCCGCAACCGGTTGGCCGTTTACGAAAATGAAACCAAGCCGGTCCTCGATTTCTACGGCCCAAAACTCGTGCATGAAATCGACGCCACGCAATCGCCGATCAAAGTCTTGCGGGACATCCTGGACATCGTCGCGGAGATTTGAGCGATTATGACTCAGCAGTTTGGAGAGTTCACTGCCAGCGAGCTTTACTGCCCCAAATGCCGCCGCGCCCAGCCCGTCCGCGAGAAATTGCTTCTCGTGCTCCCCTCCGGCGAACTGCACGAATATCTCTGCGCGCGCTGTGCCACCTCGCTCGGTGAACGGACGGTTACGAGCAGTCCCGTCCCGTCGCGGCCGTCCGTCGCTCCGCCAACTGCGTTGCGAACTCGCCGGTTCCTGAAGTGACGCTCATTTTCACCAAGGCGGAATCGACAGAGAATGCGCAGAATCCGCGCGGTTAAACTTTTGGAACGCCACCACGCGACAAAAAGCCCAAACTCATGCCTGCCCTTCGCTTGATTTTTTTTGGCACGGCGGAACTGGCTCGCGCCAGTCTCGCCGAGCTGGCGCAATTTGAAACCGTGACGGTGATCGGCGTCGTCAGTCAGCCGGACAAACCGAAAGGGCGAGAATTGCGGCTCCAGCCCACGCCGGTCAAAGAGGAGGCGGCGAAATGGCATTTGTCGATCATGCAACCAGTCCGCGCGCGCGACGAAGCCTTCATAAAAAGCCTGGCGGAGTTGCGGCCCGACTTGATCGTCGTCGCGGCGTACGGACAAATCCTGCCGCCAAGCATTCTTGAACTTCCACGGCACGGCTGCCTGAACGTCCACACTTCGCTGCTCCCAAAGTACCGCGGCGCGGCGCCGATTCAGTGGGCGCTCCTGAACGGCGATGCGGAAACCGGCGTGACGATCATGAAAATGGATGCCGGACTGGATACTGGCGACATCCTCACGCAACGCGCGACGCCGATCACTCCGGCGGATGACGCGCAGACATTGCACGAT
>JACPZS010000001.1 GCA_016195385.1 Verrucomicrobiota bacterium | reverse complement strand
GGTCGTAGTCCGGCGGCTCAACGTCCGGGACTTCCTGCAAGGCGTCGAGAAACTTTTCCCGGCTGGCGCGCTTGGCCCGCACGGCCATGTAGCTCTCGTTGCTCCACACGCCGACGGCTTGGGCGACTGCCAGACTGATGATCTGCGCCAGAGGAACATTCTCGCGCGCCGCCAGTTCTTGCGCCTGTTTGAGCACCGGTTCGGGAATTTGGGCTTCAATGGTTTTCATTTTGTCGCTCGTAATTTCAACAGCATTTGCGCCGGAGTGATCGGTTCGATTCCGAAACTCTCCATTCCCGCTCCAACCGCGCGTCAGGCGGTGACGGCGTAATCCACGCCACGCGGGTTTTCGACGCGCTGCGAGGCGTTGAGCACTTCCATCCCCACCACGTTGCCGTCTTTGTCGTAATCAAGAATCACGCCGGGTTTGTCCTCGTCGCTCTCTTCAACCGGAACGTCGCGGAATAGAATCCGCAGCACGTCCACTTCGGGATCGTAGGTCACTTTCATGTCGTTGCCTTCCAGTATTTGTTGATCTTGCTCGTGCGATAAACCGTCACCACTTTCGGCGGTGTTGCCGTCTCGTTCCGCACCGGCGTCCTGTTGCTTTGCTGCGGATGCGCTCAGGCGGGAGCTAAGTCTGCCTCCAACGGCTTGTCCTTTTTGAACTTGCTCACGCCCATGACGCTGAAGCCGATGACGTGGCCTTTGGCATCCACCCGCTCCATGACGGCGTCGTGCTTGGTTTCCTTTTCGTAACCGGCAGCGTCCGAAAATCTCACTTCGAGATAATCGGCTTCCGCGTCAAACCAGACTTTTATTTTATCGGCCATAAATCTTCTCCGGCTTTCGGTTTGTCGGTCAGGTAGGCCGTGACCACAAACGCATCGTTCTCCGCATATTTAACCACAACGCACAGCCATTTGCCACCTACGATTGTTTGCGCGTAAAACTCGTAAAACAACCGCACCGCTTCATCAGAACGCGAACGCCGCACCAACTGAGGTTGGCGCAACACCCGCTCGATCTCCGCGCCCATGCTCTTCATTTCGGGATGCCCAAGAATGTGCGCCAGTCGCTCATCCGTGAGCCGGACTTGCTGGCCGAAACAATCTTGCAGAGTTTTCATTTGGTCGCGCCCTCCACGAGTTTGATTTCCTCCGGCGTGAGGGCGTAGAGACGATAAACGATTTCGTCTATCAAATCGTCGGTGAAGGTGAGGGCAGATTCCAGCGGCACGAGTTTGTCTTTGGCGGTCTGGAAACGGGCGCGGATCTTTTCCTCGTCGGACTCTTTGAGGCGGAGTTTGTTGGCGCGGAAATGGGCGAAGGCTTCGGCGGCTTCAAGCTTCCAAAACTTGTCGAGCTTGGTTTTGGGCTTCAAGGCGTGAGCGTCAACGCCGTGAAAATCTTTGAGGTCGGTCAGGAATTGTTTGGCGGCGGCGCGTTTGTCCCGGTTCAGGGTCGTCATCTGTTCTGCCAGGAAGGCGAGCAGGTCGTGGACGATATCCGCGCGTTCGGGTTTGGCGGCAAGCTGCTCCGTCACGAAGGCCAGCACACCGTCCGGGTTTCCATCCGACGCGCTGCGTTGGTGAAGTTGCTTGGATTTGGCGACGAGCGATGCTCGCGACTTCTCTGGTGTCGTGAATTCAATACGGCGAATGGGAAACGTCTTTGCATCCTTGATGAGCACCTTCTGAAACCTCTGCAACGCTACGTCCAGAAAAACTTGTCGATGGTAAAAGCTGATCAGCTTGGAACTCAGGACGGCTACGATGAACTTCAAATTCGTTCCTTCTCTGGCAAGCAGATTGAACTGGTTCTGCGTGTTGTACAGCTCCTCATCTGTCCACCCACATAGTATTCTCAGCGAACTCCAATCAATGATTTGCTGCACCAGAACCCTCTCCTCAGTGAAAAACCGCCGCTTTCGCGGTGCTGCCAGCCAATCCCCGTACCTAATCCATTCCTCTCCGTTCCATTCGACTTCATACCTCTTGACGTCTCCACTGACGAGCAGCCTACGGCAGGTCGCATCGATTTTGGACTTTGCGTGAAAAACCCGACCTGTGATTTGCGCTTCGGTGTGCCCGGCATACTTGTCGTAAGGCGTCAGTCCGAGGCAAAACTCGCAAAGCTTTTCAAGCGGGACTGATTTGCTTTCGATTCGAGTTGAAACGCTTTCGCCTCCGCCAGTGGCGAGAGTGATCTCTGCATTCTGCCGAGCGAGCCATTTCGCTTGTGGTGTCACAAACGCAGTCGAAGCTGTGTCGGGAGATATTTTAGGAATTCTTTGGAAGCCCTCGTAAATCAGACACTCAGTGTTAGGCTCGGAGGTTTCTCTGCTCTTTCGGATTACAACAATACATGTGTCAACCTTCACTTCACCTGCGGCGGCGCCGAAGAGCTCATTGGGTAATCGAACAACGTCCCGCAACCAGTCATGCTGGAGTAATTGTTGTCGCAAACCAGCATACGATACTTGTGTGAGAAAAGCTGTCGGAATGATCGCGCCGACATTTCCGCTTGAACGAAGCATCCCCAACTCATGTTCGAGGAAAGCTGCGAAAATGTTGATGCGTAAGCGCGCAGTTGCGTAAGCGAGAAAAATGTAATCGGCCATTTCACTTTCCAGACCCTTGATGTCGATGTAAGGCGGATTGCCGATGATGGCGTCGAAGCCGGGCCGTTCTCGCGGCGTTCCGTCTTCGTTGAAGAAGACTTCAGGAAATTCCAGTTCCCAATGAAAGAACCGGCGCTGGTCAGCGCTCCGTTCGGAGCGAAAGAGGAAAGCACAAAGATTCTTGAGCTGATTGGTATCGAACTCCCGCCCGGCCAGCTTGAGAGCACCCTTCTTGACGGCCTCCATGACAATGGCCTGAAACTCGGCAGCGTTCTGCCACGGACGGATTTTGTCGGGATGAATGTCGAGCAGTTCAATGAGCGCTTCGTAATCCTTTTGCGGCAGTTCGTTGCCGAAGAAACAAGCGGCCCAGAGGTTGGCCACCGTGCGGAACGGCAGCAGCGCCGGGCGGACGGATTCCAGCCAGAGTTTCTCCTTGTTTTTGACATCGCTGACGTTGGCGGAGGCCGCGCCTTCAATATTGTGAACCATTTGCACGGCCTTGGTCAGCGATGCGCGAAGGTTCTCGGTGCTTTTCCACGAGAGTTTCAGCCCGTCGGCAGTCTTGCGTTTCTTGTCCGGTACGTGGCTCAAATCCTCCAACCGTGCGCCGATGAGCGAGTTGCCGCGACAGAGGTGGTGGTCGAGAAAGTTGAGTGGCTGGTCGCTGGAGATGGTGGTGAGCCAGAGGGAAAGTTTGGCAAGTTCCACAGCCAACGGATTCAAGTCCACGCCATAGATGCAGGCTTCAACGACGCGCCGCCGCCAATAAGCGATCTCGGTTTCTTCCTGGGACTCGCCCTTGACGAACGCCGCCTGAAATTTCGTGGTCGGGTGATAAACGATTTGGTCAGCCAAAAACGTGGTTGCCTCGACGAGGAAATGGCCCGAACCCATTGCGGGATCGCAGATGTTCAGCTTGAGGACTCCATCCGCAAACGAATTGTCCTGTTTGCCGGCGGCACGGGCGGCTTTCACTGCGTCTCGCTGCTCGATTTCCCGCAACAGCGGCGCCACCGTTTGCTCGACAATGTATTTGACGACATAGTCGGGCGTGTAATATGTGCCGGTGGCTTTGCGTTCAGCCTTGTCGGTCTTGAGCACGAGTTTATCGCACTCGCGCACGAAGTGATGTTCGAGCAGTCCCTCGTAGATCGAACCGAGTTGCTGGACGCTGAGGTCGGCGTAGTCCACCGACTCGAAGGGGACAAACTTTTGTCCGCGCTTTTCCGGGGTGAACATGAGTTGGCGCAACACGTCCGCCAGCACCGCGTCGGCAACAGCCCACTCCTTCAGCAATGGGTAGTGGTCGGGGTCGAAAAGCCCGCCGTTGTAGCGCGGAACTCCGAATTCATCGTTCGCCTTCTTGTCTGTTCCGTTGATCACCAGACACAGCGCATGAATGTCGCGGTAAAATCGCGTTTGAGTTTGGCTGTCGTACTCGGTGAAGCTTTTCAGCGGCACGAGGAGGCGGGCAAGCGACAGTTGCTTGTAATACTTGCGCGATTTGGGTTCGACGGGCAGCAACAAGCGGCCCTCGGCGTAGAGAATGAACAGCAGCCGGTATAGAAAGATGAGACAGTTTTCGTAAAGGCGCGGCAGGTCGGCGTCGGTGATTTTGTTTTCCGGGCGCTCGGCAAAGCCGTTGGCGAGGATTTCAACAATGGTGAAGATTCGCTCGCGGAGGTCGGCTTCCAACTCGGCCTGCGTGGCCAAAGCGCTTTCGCGGACCTGATCGAGCCGGCATTTGCCTTGGGCGTCGCGTGTGAAAGCAGCGGAACTGAACAGGGCGAGGAAAATCTTGAAGTTTTCGAGGGATTTGAGGGCGATTTCAAAATTCAGCGCGAAATAGTGGCTGGCCTTGGAGTCGCGACAGTAAAGCCGCCAGACATCGCCGTTCGTCAGAACCCCCCAGACGATGAAATCTGATTCCTGTAGGTAATCTCGGATTTGCTGGTGGGGGTAGCGCTGTTGGTGCTTGCTGATTTGTGAAAGCGGGTGTCCAAATTTCTTGGCTTCCAAAATCCCAACGCCAGCGCGATACCGCTCGGCAACGCTTTTGTTGAGCACGCCCTCTTTGGTCTCGTTATCCGGGTACAGAATGTAATCAGGCTCTAGATCCTGCTTCGTTTCCGGCAAACGCAAGTTGTCCGACCAAGCGAAGCCAAGTCGCTCCAGAATCTTGTCGATGAATTCCTGACGGACTCCCATTTCATTGTCGTAGCGGCGCAAGGAAAAAGCGCGCTTCTCGTAAAGCTCTTTGCAGAATTGAAACGCCCCGTGCGCTTCGGCATCGGTCGGCCACCAGTCGTTATTCTTGAGACGCGCCTTGAGGTAGTGGTCGGAAAAAAGTCCCTCGGTTTGCCAAAGCTTTCGGACTTCTGGCATCCCGAGAAGTTCAGGGTGGTCGTGGAATTTCTTTTGCTTTGGCACGTTTGCTTTTATCCGGCCGGCAAGCGCCCTCCGACTTGGGCGTGGGATTCCAGAACAATCTCCTGCTGCTCTTTCGCCGTTTGGATCAATTCGTAAGTTGCCCCGTCAGTCTTGATGCCGATGAGAATCCGAGTCTTCTCCGTCTTCGTGAGGGCGGGATGAAGCTTGTGAAATCCGCTGATGAAGAAGTAGCCGACGAGACAATCAAACAAGCGCGTGTCGTCACCAAGCAAGACGCCGAAGCTGTCGCCAAGATGCTTGCCTTGCTCGTTCGTGATGAATGTGAGGTCGGAAGACATTGACGCAAAGCGTGCCTGCGGTTGCACTTTGATTCAACACGATAACGCCGAACTATCGTTCTATTCCCTGACACCTTCATCTACCTGCCGACGAGCGACTGGCTCCCTGTTCGAAGGTTGCGGCACCGGCCATGGCGTGCATGAGCTTTGCCTTAGTGACTTCGCCGCGTTGAAATTCGTGGAGCACTTTGCCTTTTGAGAACACCAGCACGCGATCGGCCAGGCCCAGGATCTCCTCGGTTTCGCCCGAGGTCATCAAGATGGTCATGCCCTTGGCCGCGAATTGGCGGCAAAGTTCGTAGATCTCCCATTTTGCGCCGACATCGACGCCGCGGGTCGGATTGTTGAGGATGAGAATTGTCGGACTCGCGGCCAGCCATTTTGCCAAAAGCACTTTCTGTTGGTTGCCGCCACTGAGATGGGTGATTTTTTTGTCCTGGCTGTTACAGACGATGCCGAGCTGCCGGACGTATTGGTCCGTCGTGGCGCGAACCTGCCGTCGCTCGATCAGCCCCAGCCGACCCAGCAGTTTGTCCAGCACGAGCAAGGTCGTATTGCGCGCGATGGACCAGTCCATCATCAAGCCCTGGTCGCGACGACTCTCGGGAATCAAGGCCCAACCGCGGCGCATCGCGGCCACTGGTGTCGTCGGTTGGTGTGCCTCATCGCGGAATTCGATCTGGCCGCTCGTCATGGGATCAAGGCCGAAGAGCACTCGAAACAAATCGTCCACGCCGGCCCCCTCCAGGCCCGCGAAGCCGACGATCTCGCCAACGCGAGCGGTGAAGCTGATGGGACCAAGCCAAGGTGCCCGGAACAGATCGCGCACTTGCAACGCGACCGGACCCGGCGCGGAGTCCGTTGGTTTCGGTGGAAACAAATTGTCCAATGGCCGCCCGATCATGGCCGCGATGATTTCCGGGATCGTCGTCTTGGCCGTCGTGTAGGTGCCCTGATAACAACCGTCGCGCAGGACGGTGATGCGGTCGGCGATGGCGAACACCTCTTCCAGCCGATGCGAAACATAAACAATGGTGATGCCACGCGTCCGCAGCCGGCGGACGATCTCAAACAGCCGTTGCGATTCGGCTTCGTTCAAAGCCGAGTTCGGCTCGTCGAGGATGATGATGCGTGACTGTTGTGCGAGTGTGCGCGCGATTTCCACAAGCTGCTTTTCGCCGATGGCGAGCGGGCCAACGAGCGCGTCCGGCGAAAGGCGCACGCCCAACTCGGAGAGCACGCGCTGAGTGGCCTCGCACATCGCCCGGTGGCGGACTTCGCCCACGCGGCCGGTCAATTCGCGATTGGCAAACACGTTGGCGGCGACGGTGCGATGCGGAAACAAGTTAAGCTCCTGAAAGACGATGCTGATTCCCTGGCGTCGTGCTTCGCGGGGATTTTGTAACCGCACGCTGTGTGACTCGATCCGGATTTCTCCGTCGTCCGGTTCGTGAACGCCGGCGAGCAGTTTCATCAACGTGGATTTTCCCGCTCCGTTCTCGCCCACCACCGCGTGAACTTCGCCGCCTTGAATTTCAAAACTCACGTCATCAAGCGCGGTCACACCGCCAAAGCGTTTCGAGAGGCGATGGAGTTGGATGATCGCGGCGGCGGGCATGGTTTCGTTCAGCCTGAAAACGGCCGGTGAACTACGGAGCCGCACAGACACAGAGGGAAAAGGCAAACATCGAACATTGAACATTCAACACGGAACATCGAACGAAGAGAGGGAACTTCGACGTTCGGTGTTCGATGTTGGCCGTTCGATGTTTCCGGTCTTTGTGCCTCTGTGTTTCTGCGGTTCATTTCAAAGGCGGTTTTAGTTCACTTCCTGGGTTTCGGCAGCGGTTTGGCGACGGCGTTTAGATCGGCAAAATGCTTGGCGACGTAATCGGCGTACCATTGGGCTTGTTTCTTTTCGTCGGATTCACGTTCGTAGATCGCGTCAGCATTGTCCCGCGTGACAACCTCGGTGCCGGTATCAACCCAGCCTTGCGGGAGCGGCTGCTTATCGCGCAAGTGTCGGACGAGCGCGACGACCGGCAGGTAGCCTTGCAAATAGGGATGCTGGCCGATGACTACTTGCACGGTGCCAGCCTTGACGGCGTCGAGCGTCTCCCGGCCCAGGTCATATCCGCCAACGAGCCACTGACCTTTCGTGCGCGTTTTCAATTTGGCCAGATTCGGCAAGTCCATGGAACAAAGCCCGACAATGGCCGCGATGTTGGAATTGGCGGCGGCCAGATTTTCCCAGGCGCCGTAGTTGGCTGTGTTTTCGGTCGTGACGTCGAAGGGTTCGCTGATTTGGTACTTCGTGCCGGTCATGCCTTGCTTGAAGCCCTGGTAGCGTTCAACCAAAACCCCCACGCCGGGAGCGCACATGCCGACGATGATGCGTCCGTCGAGCTTGTTCTGAGCCGTGAGAAACTTGCGCAGTCCGGTCGCCAGGATGACGCCGCTCGCATACTCGTCTTGTCCAAACCACGCCTTGGCCGACGAGCCGGGGCTGGTGACATTGGCCGTGAGCACCGGGATGCCGGCCTCGGTCGCCTGGCGGATCGGCGTGACCCACACCTCGCCGGGCATCGGCACGACGACGAGTCCATTGACGTGTTTCTGGGTCAAGCCTTCAAACATGGCGATGGAGTCGGCGGTGGAGAATCCGGCTGGCCCGAGAACATCGACCGACAAGCGCTCGGTACGCCCAGCGTCTTCCGCGCCTTGTTTAATAACTTGCGTAAAATCGTTCAAACCATGCAGCACGTAGCCGAGTTTCAGTTGGTCGGATGGTTTTGCGGAATCGCTGGCAGACGGTTTTTGGTTGCAGCCAACGGTGAGCGAGAGAGCCAGGAGCAGCGGAAACGAAACGCGCGTGAACATTCGAGATAACGAACTGAGCGGATGCAAACCGAAAGTGAGAAAGTGGGAAAACGAGAAAGGGGGACGGCCCACCTGCTCACTTTCCCACCTGCCCACTTTCCGGGCTGCTCTGCGTTGCGGTCCACCACGCTGGGTTTCTGTATCTATGCATTTCATATCTTTTCCTTCATTGCTTTTTCACCAGACCGCCTATGGCCACGGCGGCAATAATCACGGCACCAGTAACGACCGTTCCCCAATAGGCCGAGAGTTCGAGCAGCACCAGGCCGTTGCGAATCACGGCGATCAGCAACGCACCAAGAATTCCGCCCGCCACCGTACCGCTGCCGCCGGTCAAGGCTGTGCCGCCGATGATCGCCGAGGCGATGACGTAGAGTTCATATCCCTGCCCGGTCGTCGGGCTGCCCGACTGGAGGAACGCCAGTTCCATCACGCCAGCGATGCTGGCCACCAGGCCCATGATCGTCATGGCCGCGATGCGATAGCGGGGCAGGGAAATTCCGGAGAAGCGCGCGGCTTGGGCGTTGCTGCCGATCGCCTGGGCACGCCAGCCGAACGCGGTGTGATTCAGAACCACGTGCCCCGCCAGGCCAACGGCGAGCATTACCAACACACTCGTTGGCACGCCGAGTAAACTGCGGCTGCCAAGATCAAACAGCAGATTGTCCTTGGAAAAATTACCGACCGGTGTCGCCTTCGATAGCACGAGCGCCAGGCCGCGGAAAACGCTCATGGTGCCCAGCGTAATGATGATGGTGGGAATCCGCAGCACCACGCCCAGCAGTCCGTTGGCAAGCCCGCACGTTGCGCCAGTCGCCAGACCCACGAGGACGGCGAGCGGCATCGGCAGGCCTTCACGCAGTGCGACGGCGGTGACGATGTTCACCAGCGTAAGAATCGCACCCACTGAAAGGTCGATCTCTCCCATGGACAAAAGCAGCACCATGGCGACCACCATGATGCCGTAGCTCGAAGCCTGACGGGCGACTTGCAACAGATTCGTGGGCCGTACGAACTGGTCGCCGGTGGTCAGCCACAAGAGAACGCACACGCTCAACAGCGCCACGACGACACCGATCTCGTCGAACGCCCGCAAACGTTGCCAGACCGTGTTGGATTCTCCGGGCGTTGGGTCGCGCATGATGGCTGAGTGCGAGCTTACGAACTCCACGGTTGCGCGCCGGCACCGTCGCCCCAACTCGGGATTGGCGCTTGCAGACCGCCTTCGATCCAAAGGAACTGGCCGTTGACCGTGGCAGCCGCATCGCTCGCCAGGCGCAGCACGAGGTCGGCTGCTTTTTGTGGATCGTCGCCGCCCGTTTGCTCCACCCAACGGACCCATTTGCGATAGCCCTCCGCTTCGGGTCCCATCCGTTCGGCTTCGGCGCGAATCGCTGCCCACATCTCCGTTTTCACGTCGCCCGGATGCAGCACGTTGGCGGTGACGCCCGTCCCCTCCAATTCGGCGGCGAGGTGTCGCGTAAACTGGTTGAGCGCTACTTTGCTCGTGCCATACGCGCTGTTGAGCGGGCCGGGTGGATGCAACGCGGCCGCGGAAGTGAAGTTGATAATCCGGCCCCAGCGATTTTGAATCATGCTACCGGCAAAGGCGCGACAGGTGAAATATGGGCCGAATAAATTGACGGCCAGCGTATCAACCCACCGTTGCGGTTCGCTGTCTTTCACGAGTTGGATCGGGCCAAAAATTCCCGCAGCGTTTACCAGAAGGGAGACGACTCCGAAGCGTTGCTCCACTTCCGTTTTCAGTTGCTCCACGGCTTCGAGTTGGCGGATATCGACAGGCATCGCGTGCGCTGCGCCACCGGCTTGTTGAATCGTTTGTACTGTTTGGCGCACTTCTTCCGCATTGCGAGCGACCGCGATTACCGTGGCTCCGTGCGCCGCCAAATGGAGCGCCGTCTGTCGGCCCAGGCCCCGCCCAGCTCCGGTGACTACGGCAACCTTGTCTTTCAACGAAACGCTCACTTTGTCTTTTTGGTGTCTTTTTTCCGAGCCGAGCCGGCTGCCGTCTCTAAGTGAAAAATCTCGCGCAGCGGACCGGCATCGACCTTTCCGTCCGCGCGAAATTGCATGAGCGGTTTCATGCACTCGGCCCATTCGTCGTGGATTTTGGAACTCCACAACTTGTCCCAGCCCTTCGGGTCATAAATCTCGGAGTACAGAAAAAGCTGCAGGCCGTCCGCGAAGGTGGTGATTCGGGCGATGCAACAGGCCTCAATTTCCCGGACGAGTTCCGGCCAGATGTTATCGTGGTAATGCTTGTACTTGGCGAATCGTCCTGGTTTCAGGCGCAGGGTAAACGCCCGACGAATCACCTGGCGCTTCTTCGTTTTTATGGCTCGTTTCACTTCAGTCCTTTCGTTTGGTTTTCAACGGAGCACATCGTTTTTCTTCTCATCGCCGGGCGCGTCGAGAAGATAGATTTGGTTCATGGTCTTGAAGCGCGCGTGGTCGGTAAATTCCCAGACGACGCGTTTGTCCCGGGTCACTTCGAAGGCTTGCGGTTGTTTGCCCATGAAGGGGCCGGGAAGATAATTGCAGACGATGGTGTTTCCGTTCGGCAATCGTTGACATCCGGCAGGCAGTCGCAACGGGTTCCCTGGCACCTCGTTTTCGTCGAGCTGCCAGACGACTTTTAAATCCTTGTCGAGTTCGATGACTTTAGCGGCGGTTCCGAGGGTAACGAGCAAATGTCCGTTGGGCAGTTTGATCGCGGCGTGGGGGAATCCATCCACCGGAATCTCCCGGAGCAGCGTGCCAGCGGGCGAAAGTTCCACGATTTTTTTCTCGTCCATCAAGCAAACCAAGTAATGGCCGTCGGCCGTTTTGCGCGTGCCACGAAACTGGTGGCCCATGTTCTTGGCCTGCGAGGCGACTTTGATTTCTTTCGCCACTTGGCCGTCGCGCCCGGCCTCGATTACTCTGCTCATCCCACACTCCGCTACGAGCACACGACCGTCGGGCAACGGCTGGCAGGAATGGCACTGAGCCTGGGCGGGGGCTTTGTATTCCCAGACCACTTGCTTGTCGCGGGACACTTCTTTCGCGCCGTTGCTATAGCAAAAAAGCACGTTGCCATTCGGCAACGACCAGCAATCCTGCGGCGTCTGCGTGGCGAATTCCCATTCCACCGAGCCATTGGCAGCGATGATGGCCACCTTGTTGCCTTGATAATCGCAGCAAAGAAACCGGTGGCGTATGGCGGCTTGAGCCGCGTTTCCCACGTCAATGCCTACGAACGCCAGGCCAAGCGCGGAAACAGTTCGCCGCGTAAATTCGCGGCGGGTGAGGAGTGATGATGAGTTCATAGGTGAGTTTGGATGAGGGTTTGCTTCACTGTGGGTCCATAAAACGAGTTTTGCCTGGGTGTTCCCACTCGGCTGCCGCGAGGTAACCGCCGTCAATGACAAGCGATGTTCCCGTGACGCCGGCGGAGTCTTCGCAGGAAAAATAGAGCGCGGCCCTGGCGATGTCGTGCGGCGTGAGAGGCACGCCCATTGGCACGCGGCGCAGGCGGTTTCGCAGCGTCGCCTCCGGGTCGGCGGTCGCGTTCAGGTGCTCGCGGAGCATCGGCGTGTCGGTGATGCCGGGGCAGACGCAATTGCAACGCACACCGTCGGCGGCGTAGTCGAGCGCGATGGATTTGCTCAACATCAGCACGGCGCCCTTGGAAGCAATGTACGCGGGCGTGGATCCCTGGCTGATGAAGCTACCGATCGAACCGATGTTCACCACGTAGCTGCGCGGATTTTTCTTCAGATGCGCGATGCCGTGCTTGATCGACAGGAAGATCGACTTGACGTTGATGTCCATCAACCGGTCCCAGTCGGCCTCATCCAGCTCGTGCAGCAGCTTGACCTGAACAATGCCGGCGCAGTTCACGATGGAATTCAACCCGCCGAACTCCCGGACCGTCTGCTCAATCGAAGAGCGTACCGCCGACTCGGATCTAACGTCGCACTCGATAAAGATCGCCCGGCCACCCGCGGCGCGAATCTGCTCGGCGATGACCTGGCCCTTGGCGGCCTGCACGTCCACTAGCGCAACTGCTGCTCCCTCGCGGGCGAACAGCCGGGCGATGCCCTCGCCCATGCCCGAGGCGGCACCGCTAATCCAAGCCACTTGGTTTTGAAGTCGTGAACTCATGCTTTGGCCGTCATTGTGCCTGCTTGAATCGCTTCCATTTGTTTTGAAACTCCGGTCGCGCGAACACCTCCGGATTCAGCACTCCACGCGGTTGTTTTCCCAACGAAAGATCGACCATCACCTGGCAGGCGGCTCTTCCCATGTCGCGAAACATCTCATCCGTCCACGCGATGCTGTGTGGCGCGAGCAGGACGTTCTCAAATTCGCCAAAGCGATGCGGCGTAATCACTGGCTCTTGCGCGAAGCAGTCGAGGGCTGCCCCGACGATGCGGTGATGTTTCAGCGCATTGTAAAGGGCGTCCTCGTCCACGATGCCGCCGCGCGCCGTGTTCAGTAGATAGGCGTCCGGCTTCATGAGCGCCAGCTCTGGCGCGCCGATGAGGCCGCGCGTCTGCGGTGTCAGCGGACAATGGATGGAGACGAAGTCCGCTTCCTTGAGCAGTTCTTCCAAACCGACCAGGCGTACGCCATGAATGGCGGCTGACTCCGCGTTCACGAAAGGATCGAAAGCCAGCGGCTGCTTCATGCCAAAGGCGCGCAGAAGTTCAATGGTTTTGCGAGCAATGCCGCCAAAGCCAATCACACCGAGGGTGCGGTCGCGCAGTTCGCGCCCCATGTGCTTCGAACGCTCGTCCCATTGGCCCGTGCGCACCAGCTTGTCTTTGACGCGCACGTTGTGACTAAGCGCGATCATCCAGCCAATCGTGGCCTCGGCCACCGGCCGGTCCACCGCGCCCACTGTGATGGTCACCAGGATGTTGGCGGCCGTGCAGGCTCTCACATCCACCGCGTCATACCCCACGCCAAACCGCGCCATCACGAGCAGATCGTCGGCCTTCGCCACGCTCTCGGCAGTGACCGCCGGCGTGAGCACGATGACACCTTGCGCGTCGCCAACTTGGTCTGAACCGATTTGCTTCCGATGCACCTTGAAAACGCGGTGTTCGATATGCGGATGTTCCGCCAGCACCGACAAACCGATATCCTGATACTTCGTATGGCCGGTGCTGTCGTAAAAATCCGCAGTCAACGCGACGATGAATTTTCGCGCGCTCATGATCTGAGCTTCTTTTCTTTGAACACTTTCACGCGATCGGTCCGCATCGGTTTCGGCGGACGCGGCAGAGGAGTCGTCGGCAGCGCGGCTTTCTCCGGCACGAACGTTGGCGACATGGGGCGATCTTGTCCCACCACGCCGAGGGACGCGTGCAGACTGCGCAATAACAATCCAGTGTCGGACCCGAGGCCCAACATGCGAAAACCCTGCTGGCGGCGTTCGATCAAATTTTCGTGGTTCGTGGCGATGATGCCGCAGTGTTTGCCCTGGGCGCGAATTATTTCTTTGATGGCCAGCAACTCCGCGGCAACTCCCGGCCCTTCCCATTGTCCTCGATGACCGGCAGTCGAAGAATAATCCGCCGGGCCGAAGAAAAAGAGATTCACGCCGCTGACCTGGCAAAGCTCCTTGATGTTCCGACCGGCAGTCACGGTCTCGATGATAGGCACGACCAGAACGTGCTTGTTGGCTTCCTGCGCGTGTTGGAGGAAACACTGTCCCCAGCCTGTCGCGCGCTCCGCGCCGATGCCGCGCAGACCTTCCGGCGGATAGCTGGCGAAAGCCACGGCCTGCTTGAGTTGCTCCGCGGTCTCGACCCAGGGCACGACGACACCATCCGCACCTATGTCGAGAACGCGTTTGATCAGGCCGGCGTTCAACTCCGCAATGCGCACCAGGACGACCGTGTCGCTGCGCACCGTGGCGCGGATGTGTTCGAGAATTTCCTTCCAGTCGAGGTGCCCGTGCTCGGCATCGATGACAATCCAGTCGAGGCCGAGCGCGACGGCCATTTCCGAAATACTGGCCGATTCCAAAGTGATCCACAGGCCGTGGACAGGTTCGTTCGCAGCGAGTTTTTCACGGAACTTTTTGAGGGCGAAAGTTTTCATTCAGTTGGAGGCGCGTGATGACGGCTAACCCCACGGAGTTCACCGAAAGGATCCAGAATCTGACAGCGTCCGAATCGAACTGGAGCGAGTCGGCTGACTGCCTCCATGAGAATGTTCACTGGTCTGTCTCAAGTCCGGGTTCGGTTCTCAGGGAATGATCATATCGTCCGGCTTTGATTTGGCTGACGAGGTGCGACGCAGGTTCGTGAGAGAACACGCAGCCACGAGCGCTCGAAACTCTGGGATTCTCCGTCAACAATTCACTGGCAAGCCGATCAAATTCAGGCAGCCTTAGCTTTTGAATCCCGCACAAAGCATAAATCTTTGCCTCCGGCGTGCCTTTGGATGCGACGGCCAAAAGTACTTCGGCAGCATTGGTGCTGGTCAACACGAATCGTAATGCTAGTTCCCCTCCTCGTCGTCCGCCCATGAATCCGACGCCGCCAAATGCAAATAGGTCTGTGGACAGCAAGTGTCTATAGGCCATTTCGACAGTAGGTTGGCGAGAGGGTCCGCCGTTGAAGATGACCTTACCTTCAGGAGTGATGCCTCGGAACTCGTGAAGAAAAGCAGTGAAATTCGTAGCAGGGCGCCGAACGAGTACACTGCGAGCCGAAACTGGAATTGGCGGGTTAGAATTGAGGATGAAATTTTCCAAAGCCACCCAGTCCTGTCTTGAACTGACCGTGCCAGTCGCGGCAACGCAGGGCTCCGAAGGATTGTTCCTATCATATCCGAGCAACCGCACTTCTTGGAATCGTGAGTCACCCGCAATTTGAAGCTGGAACCGTTCGATGTATTTTTGAACAGCTGCCATGACCCGCGCTTGCTCTCGCTCTTGCTTTAATGTCAACGACCATAATAGACCGTGAAGCAGAACAGATAAAACTAGCACCGTGACAGCCATCCACCATTTGTAGGTTCGGAACCATTCTTTCATAGTTCTTACTCTTTGCCGAGTTGCATACTGCTGGTACGAAGCTACCGCTAATCACACAATTAGAAAACAAACTTCTTACACCAATGGTCGCGCGATGGTTTGGTTGCGGAGATAGTCCGACAGTGTTTCCGGCCCGAGCACGCCGCCGCCGCATCCGCTCAGATTGCAGCCGCCGTACGGCATGCCGTGCGCGAAGATATTGTGCGCGTTGATCCAACTGTTCCCCGCGACCAGTTTCTCGGCCACGCGATTGGCACGGTCGAGGTTGTTGCTCCAAACACTGTTGGCGAGGCCGTAGGCGGAAGTGTTGACGAGATCGATCACTTTGTCCTCGTCGTTGAAGGTCATCACGTAGGCGACCGGCCCAAAAATTTCTTCGCGGGCGCAGACATTGCCAGGGTCGCCGGTGAGCAGCGCTGGCTTGACGTAAAACCCGCGTTCGTGGCCCTGGACTTCCGCGCGTCCACCGGCCAGCAGAAGTTTCGCGCCGCCCTTCACGCCCTTGTCCAGATAGCCCAGCACGCGTCCGCGTTGTTTTTCACTGACGACCGGGCCCATGTTCGTGTCGGGATTTGCGCCGTAGCCAATCTTCATCGCGCCGAGCGTGGCCGTGGCTTGCTTCACAAATTCGTCGCGAATTTTTTCATGCACGAGCCAGCGCGTGGCGGTGCAGCAAACCTGGCCCGCGTTGAGAGTCACCGCACCTGCCAGCGAATCCGCCACGGCCCCGACGTTCACGTCGTCAAAAATAACCGCCGCGCCTTTGCCGCCGAGTTCCAGTTTGGTTGGCACAAGATTCTTTCCGCACGCTTCGGCGACGAGCCGGCCGACTTCCGGCGACCCGGTGAATGACATGCGGTTGAGTCCCAGATGACGTGCGAGCGCAGCGCCGGCAGTTTCTCCCAGGCCGGTGACGACATTGATAACGCCAGGCGGCACGCCGGCTTCCTCCGCCAGTTTAGCAAAGTAAATCGTGGAGAGCGGCGTGTCCTCGGCGGGCTTGATGACCACAGTATTGCCGGCGGCCAGGGCAGGAGCGATGCCCCAGCCAATGAGGAGGAACGGAAAATTCCAGGGAAAAATAAATCCGCAGACGCCATACGGAACACGGATCGTGCGGGCGTCAAACCCGGACACCGCAATCGGCTCGCGGCGGCGGGTATGCACCGAAAGATCGGCGTAGTAACGCAAAGTCTGCGCGGCATGCGGCACGTCAAAGGCGGCGGCCTGGCCGCGCGGTTTGCCGACATCGAGCGACTCGATCTGCGCGATGATTTCTTTCCGCTTGTCGATGAGGTCAGCCAGGCGATGGAGAATCACCGCCCGGTCATTGACCGGCATCGTGGCCCAGCCGCTTTTGCGGAACGCCTCGCGCGCGGCGGTCACGGCCGCATCCACGTCGGCAACATCGCCCGCCGCAACTTTCGCGAGCACGGTGCCTTCGCCCGGATCCAGTGTTTCAAAAGTTTTCCCGCTCTGGGCTTCGACCCATCGTCCACCGACGAACATCTTGAGCGGCTGGGCTGACAGGAACTTGGTCACTTCAGGATTGAGTGTGGTCATAGTTGGTTCTCCGGTTGCATCACTGCGTGCGTGAAATTTTTAAGGCTGTTGAAGGAGAGTGATCTTTCATGAACAAATTATCAAGGCTTCAACTTGGGAAAAATATTCGCAGGCCGGTGTTCTTACTGCTTGATGACCACTTGGGCGGGATTGATGGCTTGATACTTCCCTTTGTTCGCGGTGATTTCAAACGCTTGCGGGACCGATTCCAAGCCGTCGAGCACATGCGTGATGGTGGGGCGAAGCCGGACGCGGCCCGAAGCGACCAGCCGGACGGTGTGTTCGAGGTGGGCTTGCGTGCTGATGTCCGGGAAGAGGTAGCGAAGACTGCGCTCCCGCAACAAGTCGATGTTCAATTCCAACGCCCCGCCAAACCAGGACACGCCGATGATTTTTCCGCCGGAACGAACCACGTCGATGGCCTGCCGCAGGGTTTGCGTGCCCGCCATGCCTTGCTTGGGGCTGCCACCGGCGCATTCAAAAACCACGTCGGCTCCGTTGCCGCCGGTCAGGTCGCGAATCACGGACTCGACATCACACGACCGGGCGTTGAGCGCATGGTCGGCACCGAGTTCCTTCGACATGCGACAGGATTCCTCGCGGACATCCACGGTGATGACTCGACCCGCCCCGCTAATACGTGCGATTTGCAGGCACTCCAATCCCATGCTGCCCTGACCGAAGATGACCACCGAATCACCGATCCGAATCTCGGCGGTTTCCACCGCGGCCACGCTGTCGCTGAGTGACTGCAGGCAGGCCGCTTCGCTGTTCGAAATTGTGTCATCGACTTTCACGAGCGCGATCTCCGGCAGCGACGCGACTTCGCTGAAGCAGCCAGGGAGGTCGAAGCCGATGACTGGTCCTTTGCGGCAGAGATAGCTGCGCTCCGAAAGGCACAGCGGGCATTTTTCGCATGGCAACTTCGCGCGCGCGGCCACTCGCTCTCCGACCTGGAAGCGAGTGACGCTGGGGCCGGTGGCGACAATCCGGGCGCAGAACTCATGGCCGAAAAGTTGCAACGGGGCGTCGGATTCGAGGCGGCGTTTGATGCGGTCGTAGGCCAGCGTCGGGATGCCGAACGCGAGCTGCGCTTCGGTCGCGCTCGGCTGCACGCAGAGCGGTTCCACCAGCACGTGCCTCGGCTGAAGCTCAGGCACGGGAACTTCGTCGAGCCGCATGTCCCCGAATCCGTAAAAGCGCCACGCCTTCATCAATAATTTTTCACGCCGTATTTTGATTCACCGCTGAAGCACGAACTTTTGCAATGAGTGACAATCCGGCGACACCAAGCCGCGATTGCCGCCTGCGGACATCACAACTTCGGCCACGTAAACGTCGCCGCGTGAATCAATGCAGAGGTCGTGCGGAGCGAAGAAGTCACCGGGCGCGGTGGGATTCTCGCCGCCACCCCAGCGGGCCAGAAGTGAACCTTCCGGATCAAAAACACTGACGCGTCCACCAGTCGCATCTGGTGTGGGCGGAAACGTGCCGGGCCACATGCCGGCTCGGTAGCCGAGTTCGGCGACGAACAAGTTTCCGGCGGCGCCGAACGCGACCTGACACGGGCGCGCCACATCCTTCCATTCGCGGAGGAACTTGCCGGCGGGCGAGAATACCTGGATGCGGGTGTTCTCGCGGTCGGCGACGAAGACGCTGCCGTGCCGGTCCACCGCAATTCCGTGTGGCACGTGGAATTGTCCCGGCCCGTTGCCCGTTGCGCCCCAGGAGAAAAGCAGTTGGCCCGTGGGTGAGAATTTGTGAACGCAGGCGTTGCCGTAGCCGTCGGCAACATAGATCTCGCCCGCCGGTGAGAGCGCGACGTTCGTCGGGAAATAGAACGGCGCTCCGGCGTGCCGGATGGTGCGATAATCGATGCTGGTTGCGCCGGTGTTGGATGGTTTGCCGCTGGTTCCCAATGTCAACAAGAGCAGTCCCTCGGGCGTAAATTTGCGCACGGTGTGATCGAGATCATCGGTGCAATAGACCGCATCGTCCGGGCCGATGGTGATGCCGTGCGCTCGCGCGAAAATTCCTTCGCCCCACGAATGCAGGAATGCTCCTTCGCGATCGAACACCATCACCGGATGTTCGCCCCGGTTGAAGACGAAGACCCGATCGCGCGAGTCGATGGCGACCGACGCAACTTCCAGCCAGGTGAACCTCTCGGGCCGACGCGCCCAGTCGGTTTTCGCTTCGTAGGTGAATAGTCCCTGCCCGACAAGGTTTCGTCGCGCGGTTGAGCAGGTTTGCGTTTCGATCATGAATACGACTGGTTTTGAAAGACCGGTCCCAAGCACCGCGATTCAGGCGGCTCGCAGATCGGCCCGGCTCACTTCGCGATCAAGTGCGGATGGAAGCCGCGCGTCTTCACGCGAATCCGGTAAAGCCCCTTGTCGATGGTGAGGTAGAGCGAACTGGCGTCCTCGCCAATCCCGAACTCGACGTTGCTGGGAATTCCCTTCCAATCTTCAAATAAACCGGACTGATTTCGTGGCCCCGTTTCCACGAAGGCCAGTTCCTTCCCCTTCGGATCGATGACCATGATCCCCGGCCGGGCCAGACTGCGACAGGCAAGGTAGATGTTTCCCCGCGTGTCCACGGTCATGCCGTCGCAGCCATTTTCGCGACCGAAATCCACCAGCGTGTGGCGCGATCCGCTGACCAAGCCCTGTTTGTCCAAAGGAAACGCATAGACTTTCATCGCCCCACGTTTCGGCTCGGGGTCGGTCGGTTTCAGCCGGTTGCCGCCATTGTTATGATCGCCGATATACAGAGTTTTCTGGTCCGGACTGAGGACAATGCCATTCGGCTTTTCGACCTCGCGCGTGATCTCGATCACGGTGCCGTCTTTTTCGAGTCGATAGACCGCTTCGCGTTCCAACTCGCGTGGCTCGGTGCCGCCGTAGCGAGGGTCAGTGAAGTAGATGCGGCCCTTCAGGTCCATGATCAGATCGTTGGGCGAGTTGAACCGTTTTCCTTGAAAACGGTCGGCGAGCGTTTTGCCCTGACCGGTTTGAAGATCCCATCGGACCAATCGTCGCCCGCCACCATCGGCTCCATCGCACGAAACCATGGAGCCGTCCGCCAGGAACGTGAGGCCGTTTGACTTGGCGGAATTGTCCGTGAACACGGTGGTCTTTCCCGTCTTCGGATCGTAACGAAGGATCATGCCGTTGTCCGGTCCGAACGGCATGTCGGTGAAATAAATGCTGCCATCGCGGGCGACCGCCGGACCTTCCGTCAGGCCGCTGTTCAATTTAGCCTGGCGAATGTGCAACCGTTCCAGCGTGGCGCCGGCGGGAAAGATGGGATTATTGCTTTCGGCAGCGAACAAATTTCCAACCATTAGGCCCGCGACCCAGAACCAACAAACCGCCGTTAAAATGTTCATAAGGTTTTTGGCTTTGTTCATAGCCTTCCGTGGCCGTGTAGTTCAGTTATGCACGCACGTCGGGCGGAAATCGCGGCCAGCCTATCTATGAGTGAGGAGTGCGCGCATAAAATCCAACGGATGAAAAATGGGCGCGTGCAATTCATGGATACGGGCGAGATCGTGACCGCATCAAATCGCCGAAACAAGTATTTTGTCACCGAATTTCGGGGAGTGTCGGTGGAAGAGCCCTTCGATTCCTCGACTAAGCCTGTGCCTCACCCCCGCCCCACGTAAGGCATCTTGGTCGCCATCACGGTCATGCTCAGGACGTTCGCGTCCAAGGGAAGGCCCGCCATGTACACCACGGCGCGCGCGACGTGCTCCACGTCCATGGTCGGTTCGGCGGCGATGGAGCCGTCGGCCTGCCGGACGCCGCGTTTCATCTTCGCCGTCATCTCGGTCGCGGCGTTGCCGATGTCGATCTGGCCGCAGGCGATGTCGTGCTTGCGCCCGTCCAGCGCCGTGGATTTCGTGAGTCCCGTGATGGCGTGCTTGGCGGCGGTGTACGGGGCCGAGTTGGGGCGCGGCACCTGCGCGGAGATGGAGCCGTTGTTGATGATGCGTCCGCCGCGCGGCTGCTGGGCCTTCATGATCTTGAACGCCTCCTGCGTGCAGAGAAACGCCCCGGTCAGGGAAGTGTCCACGACCGCGCGCCATTGCTCGAAGGTCAAATCTTCCAAAGGCACGGGCGGCGCGCTGAGGCCCGCGTTGTTGAAAAGCAAATCCAGCCGGCCAAAAACTTCCTTCGTCTTCGCAAAGAGCGCGCCAACGCTGGCGGGATCGGTAATGTCGGTGGGGACGATGAGCGTGCGGGCACCGGCGGCAGTGGCGGCGGTCTCTTCCAACGTCCCAACACGACGCCCCGCCAAGACGACGGAATATCCCTCCCTTAAAAGCGCGAGCGCCACGCTCCGGCCAATGCCGGTTCCGGCTCCGGTGACGAGAGCGATCTTGTGGAGTGAAGTCATCGTTTCAAAAAAGTGGAATCAACAGGCGGCATTCTGCCAGGACGACTCGACGAAGTTCAATAGGTCAATTCTCCGTGAACAGTCGGGGCAAGAATTTTTCCACCCTTTGATTGAGCGCATTTGCACGACCGCCGATTGTGATTCATCTATCGCAGGAACATGCATGACGCTCCCAGATGAGCGCCAATGCCGCACCGCTGGGCCAGGCTCGATCCGGGCCCGACTTCGGTTGCGCGGGCTTGCGGGGCCGGCTCATTTTGCCAGCGGCGCGGAAGATTCCAGAAGATTTGGCAGATGCAGAATTCAAACTGTAACACTACCAAACTTTCCGCAGAGCATCCGGCGTCCGACTTCGTGGTCCGCAATTTTCTCGACAAAGTATGTAAAAAGCTTACATGGGAAGCCGTAAACCACATCAACCCTGTACAAACTGCTATGAAGTCGGCCAAAATCTCTTCTTCCGGTCGGCTCGGTTTCGCTCCCCGAGCTGCCTTCACACTCATCGAACTTTTGGTGGTCATCGCCATCATCGCCATTCTTGCGAGCATGTTGCTGCCGGCCCTGGCCAAATCAAAAACCAAAGCACAGGGCATCGGTTGTTTGAACAACCTTCGCCAACTGATGCTGGGCTGGCGACTTTACTCCGACGACTTCAACGAACTCCTGCTACTCGCGCGTGACATTCAGGTTCCCAAGCGCGTTGTCTGGGCGACCGGGTGGCTGGACTACACTTCCGCTCCCTCCAACTGGGATCCCAATGTCGATATCACCAAGAGTCCGCTTATGCCGTACATCGGGAATAGTTTTGCGCTCTGGAAATGCCCCGCTGACCATGTCACGGTCAAGAATAAGAATGGCCAGCGAGTCCCGCGGGTCCGCAGCAACTCCATGAGCCAGGTGTTCGACGATGGCTTCTGGCTGCCCGGACCCAGCTACAACGGCTCTTGGCGGGTTTATGGCAAGATGACGGACATCGTGAACCCGGTAAAAACGTGGGTGCTGTTGGATGAGCATCCTGACAGTGTCAACGATCCGGCGTTTGCCGTTCAAATGGCCAAGCCGGACGCCAAGACGGCGCAGATCATTGACTGCCCCGCCTCCTACCACAATGGAGCCTGTGGTTTCTCTTTCGCGGACGGCCATTCCGAAATCCACAAATGGCGCGGCTCGAACATCCAGCGACCGGTCAAGAATGCCATCATGCCGCTTCCCATTGGCCCAGCAGGCGACTCGCTAAAGGACGCTCTGTGGATGGCGGAGAACACCACCGTGTCTATCAAGGAAGGCACTTACCCTTAACCGGGCTGGCTCCAGCGAACGGAAGCGATGCGGCTTTTGGGAAGCTTTGCTCGTTGCGGCTTAGTCGTCTGGCTCGCAGTCCGATCGGTGATGCCGTTTGCTCGATTAGCTCAGTCCATGATTTTTCTCGTTAGGCCAGACGTTCGGACCGGTTGATGAAAGCCCCCACGATCCTCACCGTTGCAGATTTCGACGCCCTGGCTGGGAAGTTCGCCTTGGTGTGGGCCGGTTATCGATCAAGCAGACCGCCGCAAGCAAGCCCCGCCAGTGCCAGCCTGTTGACGGCTTCACCGGTTGCCCTGGGCCACGACTAAGTTGAAAGAGTCCAAGTTAAAAATCTTGTTCCAAAACTCGCTGGCAAGGTATCTTGCGTTCCATGCTAGAAAAGCAAGTCCAGATAAATAAAACCATCTCAATCTCCGCACTTATCTTGGTTGGAAGTGCCCTGTTGCTGACGTCTTGTTCGCGCCAAAATTCCGCCAAAGTCTCGCCGCCGAGTAACCGGTCGCTCGTCCTGGCCCTCGCCGTTCTCGGCGAGAACGACGACGGAACGCCAAAGACACTGCCGGGGCGCCTGGGGATCCTCACCCGCCAGGACGGGAAATGGAATCACCGCGTCTTGGAGGACACGGACAACAATGTTTTCCACAAGGCCATGGCCTATGGCTCCGAAGGATTGTTGACGATCGGTGGGACGAAGGCAGTGGTGAAACTTTGGCGGCCCGATGGGACGCGGGAGCTGCTTTGGGAAGCCGATTTCGGCGGCCAGTTCAGCCGCATGCGCGACGCCGAGGTGGGCGACATTTATGGTGACGGAAAGGCGGCCATCGCCATCGCCACTCATGATCAGGGTGTGGTGGCCGTGCTGCGCCGCGATGCTTCAGGCCAGTTCAAGGTCGAGGAACTGGACCGCCAGCCGGACACGGTCGTGCATGAGATCGAGCTGGGCGACATGGACGGGGACGGAGTGATGGAGGTTTATGCGACGCCAACCGCTCCGAACAAAGTCGATGGAACGCCGCAGCCGGGCAAGGTGGTGCGGTACATCCCGGCAAAAGGCCAGGGGCGGACGGTCGTCGCCGATCTCGGTGAACGTCACGCGAAGGAGATTCTGGTCACCGATCTGGATGGCGACGGTCGGGACGAACTTTATGTCTCGGTGGAAGCGGTCTCCGGCGGAAGAGTCGAGATTCTGCGCTATCTGGCCAACACTGATCCCACCAAGGGCGAACTGGTCGCGACGATCGATGACACGTTATGCCGCTTCCTGGCGGTCGGCGATGTCGATGGCGACGGGAAGAAGGAGATCGTGGCGGCGGCGAGCAAGAGCGGACTCTGGCTGTTGCGCCCCTTCAAAAATGGACCGTGGGACAAGGAACTAATCGACGCGAACTCGGGCGGCTTCGAGCACGCCTCGATCCTGCTCGACCTGGATGGGGACAAGCGGGACGAGCTTTACGTGGCCAGTGATAACCAAAAGGAAGTACGGCGCTACGACTGGACGCCCAAAGGCTGGCGTCATGAGGTGTTGCTGAAGTACGACGACAAACTGAGCCGGTTAACCTGGAACATCATGGCCGTCCCCACGGCGCTTCTGCCCGCGCCCGGCGTGGCGATCACCGATACCGCTACCACAGCCACCTTCACGAAGCTGGCCCCGGTGAAACCCAAGGAATCGTCGCCGGCTGCCGTCGCCAGGAAACCCGAGGAGCCGGAGAAACCAAGCGAACCCCGAGGTCTGCGGCTGAACTCAGGCGAAGCCGAGCCGGGATACGTGCTCTACGCTCCGCTCTTATCCGACACGACCTATCTCATCGATGCCAAGGGCGTCGTCGTCCACACATGGAAGAGCGATTACGCTCCGTCCGGGACAATTTACCTGCAGGACAACGGCAACCTGCTGCGCGGCGCGCGGGAACCGAAGATTGAGGTTTTCAAGGGCGGCGGTCAGGGCGGTCTGATTCAGGAGTTTTCGTGGGACGGAAAACTTCTATGGAATTGGAAATACGCCACGACAAATCACCTGCTGCATCACGACATCGAACCGATGCCGAACGGGAACATTCTCGCCATCGCGTGGGAGGCAAGGAGCGCGAAGGAAGCCAATCGCGCGGGACGGCGGCCGGACTTGACACCGCAGGCAGGGATTTGGCCCGATCACATCATCGAGATCGAACCGCGACGGCCCGACGATGCCCGCATCGTGTGGGAGTGGCACATGTGGGATCACCTGATCCAGAAGTACGATGCGGACCAGGCAAATTACGGAGAGCCTTCCGAACATCCGGAGCTGATTGACATCAATGGCGACGGTGAACCGCCAAAAGTTGATCCCGCTGAACTGGCGCGCCTCAAGGCGCTGGGTTACGTCCCCGCCGGCACGAAGCAAAACGACATCGGCTCCGATCTGCTGCACATGAATGCGATCCATTACAACGCGGAACTGGATCAGATTGCGGTGAGCACTCCGAAGTTCAACGAAATCTGGATCATCGACCACAGCACCACGACGGCGGAGGCTGCCGGCCACTCCGGCGGGCGCTGGAAGAAAGGCGGAGACCTCCTCTATCGCTGGGGCAACCCGAAGGCCTACTCAAGAGGGACCAAGGAGCAACAGATACTCGGCGGCCAGCACGACATCCGTTGGATCGAAAAGGGCCTTCCCGGCGCAGGACATCTCATGGTGTTCAACAACAACGCGAAGGGATCGGGCGGACCGCATTCAGCTATTTTGGAGCTGGTGCCACCGACACAAAATGACGGCTCGTATGCGGTCCCGGAGAAGGGCCCATTTGGCCCCGCTGAACCGGTGTGGAAATACGAGGCACCCGAAAAAAAATCTTTCCACAGTGGTTTCATCTCCGGCGCACGGCGACTGCCTGGTGGCAACACCCTCATCTGCTCCGGTGCGGATGGCCGGTTATTTGAGGTGACGAAGGAAGGCAAGATTGTGTGGGAATACTGGGACCCATATTCAGGACAGGTCCGCGCCGCGGACGGGGGACAACCGCAGCCCGTGGGCAAAAACACTTACGCTGTGTTCCGCGCCGCCAAGATTCCGCCGCAGCACCCGGCGCTGGCCGGACGCACTCTGCGTCCAATTGATCCCCAGCCGCGACCCGCGGCACCGACAACTGCCAAGGAGTGAAGGCTCAGGCTAACGCCCTGCGCGGCTGGCGGAGACATCCGGACTTCCGGGCAACGCGGAAGCGAATTGGTGCTGCCTCGCCTGGTCGGTCAAACGATCCCGACCTGGTGTTTCGAGCAAGACTTTGCCCGCGTATCAGATCTTCACGCCGAGGACGCCCTTGAAAGCGAAACCGAGTACGAGCGAGAGAATGAGAAACAGGATCAACCAATTGGTTCTTTTTCCCAGAATCAGGATGTCGAGCGCAGGGTAACGGATTTCTATGGACTCGATGGCCGACTGTACCGGGATCGGCGCTTCACCGGGATTGAGCAGACAGGAAAGCCAATCTTCGCCCGTGCGAATCGGCGAAACACCTTCCAGCCGGCCGCCCACGGCAAATTGCTTCGTCATCGAATCCTTGCCGTCGCTCACGATCAAATCGAACCGCCCGTCCTGGACGCCGCGAACCCGCCAGCAGATTTCCTTGAGGTCTGGCACGCGGACGCCCGGCGTTTCGACCCGGAGGCTTTCCGGCGCCCGGAGCGTCAGCGAAGTTCCCGCCGCCACTGCCGACGCGTCGCGCAATTTCACTTTCACCAGGGCCGTTTCACCCACGCGCAAGGGACGAAACCCATAATGGAGATTCAGTTGGATGAGGATGATCACCGTGGGCGCCATGAGGATCAACATGGGCACGATGGAATAGCGGAGGTATTTCAACGTCCACGCCAGGACTTGGAATTGAATCCCAAAGAAAACCCGGAGGTCGTCTTTGAACAGCCGCAGCCCGATTAACTCCGCGCTGAGGCGATTGCGCGTCCGCTCAATGGCGGCCTGATTGGAAACTTTGCCGAAGATCCACACCATCAGGATTCCGGCCAGGCACGCGATGCCGGCCAGCGACCAGAACGGCCCGAACCATTTCAACGCCCCATAGGCCAGGCCGAAGAGAAAGTTGAACAGCGTGTTGAGTGTGGAAGCGACAGCAGTCATGCGATGGCGTTTTGCGGCGCGGCCGGAGCGAACTACGAGATGTAGCCCAGCCCTTTGAGCTTCTTCCGGATTTCCTCCTCGGATTCCGCGCCCTCGAACTGCTGGAGTTCCTTCTCCAGCGCGTGGTGCACGAATTCCTCGACGGAGGAATACCCGGCGATCTCCGAGTACATTTTGACCTTTTCGTAGATGGCCTTCTCCAATTTGACTTTGTGTCCAAACATAATGTTGTCCTTACTTTTTGGGTTCCAGAACTTGTTTGCCAATCATGTCCTTGCCTGGAGCGATGCCATATTCATGCAGGAGTGACACCGTGAGGTCGGCCAGCGTCGGCGTCGGGCTCGTGATGCGGCGGTTGGAAAGCAATACGCCGGGCACCAGACGATAATCAATGCAGTGATCGCCGCTCCACGGAGCCTTGTTGTCCACAAACACGGCTTTGGGAAACAATCCCAAAGGGCTGTCCGATGAACTGCGATAGCCCCGGCTGTAGCCTACGAGAATGTCCGGCCCTTTGGCTTTCTCCGGTCCCCGAAAATCGCGCCGTGGCCGCGTCACCAGGGACACCGGGGAATTCCCGTTGCGCGGGTCTTTCATCGCGAGCAAAGCCTGTTCGAGCTCATTGAGGACGGAGTCATATTCCGCGCCAGCGGCGACCGCGCCCCATTTCTCGCGCCCTTTGAGATTGAGGTAAAGTCCGTTCAAACCCGCCGCGTAGGCCTTCGTCCGCGACCAGTCCACGTTGGAAAAGAATTCTCCCGATTCCTGTTTCGAAGGATCCTTGAACGTGATGTAGCCCTGGTCCAGCAACCAGGTGTTCAAGTTCACTTCCCAATAGAACGGAGCGAAGCCGTGGTCGGACATGACGACGAGCGTCGTGTCCTTCCCGATGGCCGCGCGCACTCGTCCCAGGCGGCTGTCCAGCATCTCGTAAAGTTTCGCGATGCCGTCCTTCAGCACGTCATCCTTGATGTAACCCGGATGCCTGGGATCCATGAAGTGCCAGAGCATGTGGCAGCCTTGATCGACGGTCCCGAAATAGACGAAGAGGAAATCCTCGTCCTGATGCTTCAGCAAATAATCGAGAGCACGCGAGCGCTCCTCATAGACGAAAACCATTTGATCCCAGAACTCGCGCGCCGTGAGCACACCGTGGTTGAACGCTTGCGAGTCCTCCGGGATGCCGTGCGTGTAGAATCGGCCCAACTCCGAGCAGAGCTGCTTGGACCAGTTCGCCGGATGCGAAATCGGCATCACCGGGTCTTCCGGATCAATTTGCAAAGGGGTCACGTAAAGTTCGAACTTCGGCGCGAGTTGCTTCAGGTAAAAGCGCGCCGCCGAACTCACCTTCATGAGGTGCGGGATGGCCTCGAACTCGACGTGAATCCAGTCGCTCCATTCCTTTTCCTTCAAAATGAATTCCTGGTCGCCGACCATGAACTTCGCCGCGCCCGCCTTTGGGTCGAGATAAACCACGAAATCCTGCGTCATCTTCGGATTGTCATACGCGAGCGAAACCGCGCGGCCCTTCTCCTGGAGTTCCAGAGTTTCCTTCGTGGGAAAACGGCGGAAGGTGTTGGGCGGCCCGTTCAGTTGCGCGCTGACCCGGTTGCTCTGCACCGACACCTCGTAAATCTCGCCGCCGGAAACCACGGGCGGCCAGTCGCTGCGATGGTCCGTGTAGAAAGAAAATGTTCCGAGCGAACCAACCCCATCAGGCGTGCCCATGCCCGCCAGTGCGCGGCCCGGCGCCTTGACCGGAGGAAAATTGACCGGCATGCGAAAAATCGTCGAGCGCAGTCCGTGTTCGCCGAGCATCTGCCAGAAGGTGGTTCCCTTGCGCAGCATGTGGACGCCGCCGCCCGAGGTCGGGAACGACCAGGAGCCAATGTCGATCGGATGTCCTCCGGGATCGGCCTGGGCCATGGACGAGTAGGGCGCCATTTTGGATTGATCGACGTGAATGAAATCGAAAATTCCATGCCCGCCGGGATCCATGCCGGTCATGAACGTGGACCACGCCACCGGACTTTGCGGCGGCATGGTGGTTTGCAGCGGCCGAAAATCTCCTTCCGCCATCAAGGCTTTGAAGTTCGGCATCCGTCCCTGATCGACGAACGTCTGCAACAGTTTCGGATCCATCCCGTCGATGCCCAGCACCATGACTTTCTTGCCCGCCGCCATTGAATCGGCCCCAACAAAAAGCCCGCAGCACAACATCAACAGCGACGCGAGGCCGAGTTGCGAATGACTCCTCCCGCTGTAGCGAAACTGGTTCAAGAACGATCCATTCATTGGTTAGGAGGCCAGCGTCTCATTGAAATGTGATGGGTCTCTGTGAACTGATGCCTTGTCTGCATAATCCAATAAGCGCCTCGAACAAATTCTCGCCGTTGACCTCGTGGAAGCAATCGTAGAGTGAAGCGGCGCCAGCGCGATACTCCGCTGCGTGCTCGAACGCGCCCTTCGGCTCTTCCGGTGGGAGTGCGCGAAACCGCGCTGCGATGATCTCAAGCTCACGAACCAACGCTGGCAATTGCTCAACTGTCCACTCGCCGTCGCAATCTGAGTGCGTCATCAGAATCGGAAAGTCTGCCGCCTTCATGTGGCGAGCAACCGTGTCACGGAAACAGCCGAAATCGCTGTAGTGCCCAACGTCACAAGCGCCAAGCTCGTCTTCGTGGTCTTCAGTGAAGATGCAGAGGTAGAGTCCCATAAGTAGATGCGCGTAGGTGGCCTAACATTAGTTGACCGGCTGCTCGGTTGGTTCAGGATCGTTGACGCGCTGCGATTCGGGCATCGAACCACGCGTCTGCGCACTCGTCCCGCCGTTCATGATGGGTTTGCCATCCATGTGTGCGGGAACCGCAACTCCAAACAGATCGAGCACTGTTGGTGCGATGTCCACGATGTTCGGATGCTCGACGTCAATCGCGCGATTGCAAAACAACATGCCGGGGACTTCGGGTGGATTCATGTTGTGGTCGCCGCTCCAGGGACGCGTGTTGTCTGAAATCACTTTTTCACCGAAGCCACCCGTCACAGTCTCCCAAGCGACGCGATAGCCCGGCGAGAATCCCACCACCAAGTCGGGCGCGTCGATGACGTATGGCCCTTTGTAGGCCTGGTCGCGATCATAGACCTCGCTCACCGGAGAACCGGGGCGTTGCGGATCGGGCAGCGCTTTCAGCTTCTCGCGGATCTCCCGCTTCAAGCGCGCAGCGTCTTCCTTCGGAACAATCCCCTTGGCCTCGCGACCGGCGATGTTCAGATAGATGCCGCCGAATCCGACCGCATACGCCTGAGTCTTCGACCAATCGACCCGCTGCAACAGATCCGGCGTCGTGGCCGCCGGGTTTTCCGCCAGATAACCGTTCTGCTGCAGCCAGCGATTGAGTTCGACCGCGCGCCGGAACGGTTTGAATCCGTGGTCGGAAAGCACCATGAGCACGGTGTCCTTGTCGATTTCCTTCATCACCCGCCCGACGAGGCCGTCCATTTGGACGTAAAGATCCCGAAGCACGTTGGCGTAGCGCTCATCCGCCACGGCTGCGCCCCACTTTTCGTCGCGATGGAAGCGAAAGAACATGTGCTGGACGCGGTCCGTGAGATCAAAAACACAAACCGCCGCTCCCCGGCGCGTTTTCGCCAGCGCGTCAAAGAACATCCGCTCGCGCTCCAGGTGGATGTCCTGGGCCTGTTGGAGAAATGCGTCCTCGCCGATGACGCATTCGTTCAGTCCGGAAGTGTCCTCGGCCACACCAAGCGTCGCGAACGGGCCTTGCTTCTTGGCCAGATAGATTGAGTAGGCAACGGGGTAGGAGATCGGCAGCGCGGGGTTTTCCGGGTCGATCTGGATGGGCGTGACGTAAAGCCGGACGTGCGGCGTTTGCCCGAGCAACAGAAAACGGGCGATGGCCTTGACCGTGAATCCCACCACCGCCTTGTAACTGAGCGTCACCCACGGAGTGTATTTGTTCTCGCGAAGATCGATCGTTTGATCCGGAAGCTGGAGTTTCGCGGGCGATCCGTTCTTCGCCGCGACGATGGTGAAGGGAATCGTCAATTCGCCGCCATCCTTGACGAGCGTGTTCTGCGGCCCCGGCAACTCACCCCTGGCTCCGCCCTCCGTGGCCTCCAGCGGGCATTGCTGTCCGCTGACGAGCGTGCGTTTGTCCTTGGCGTCGGTGGTGAAATAAAAATACGTGCCCTGGCTGCCCTTCACATCCGGCACGTTCATCGCGGAGAGCAGCACGCCGCCAAACTTTTCCGGCGGAAACGTGATCGGGACGCGCAGCACCGTGCTGAAAATCCCGAACCGGCCGAGGATCGTCCAGAACGCCTCGCTCTTTCGGCCCGCGGCGATGACCGGCTTGCCGAGTGGAATCAGATACTTCCCGAGCTTGAGCGTGCGTCCCGGTGCGGAGACGTTCGCCGAGCTCAATTCGGGCATCAGTGATTTTCGATTGGGGACCAGAAAATCGTAGATGCGGTGTTTCCCCGGATTGCAACCGGTCTGGAATGAAGACCAGGCCACGGGGGACTCAGCCGGGAGCGTCGTTCCCAGCCGCGCGAACGCGCCGCTCTCGCGCAGCCGCGAAAAATTCGGCAGCAGTCCTTCGTTCATCCATTTCTCGGTCAGTTCCGGATCCTGCCCGTCCAGGCCAACGATGACGACGCGGCGGGCTTTGCTGATGCCGGCACGTTTCGGGCGGAAGATGAGTTTCAGCACCCAGCGGAACGGCCAGGTGAGCAGCACCACGAACGCCGAAGCCAGCGCGGCGAACAGGACGAAGAACGTGGAAACGATCGTGAAACCCGCGCCCGGCCCGAGGTAGGCGTGCGCCGACTGGGGATAAAACACGAGGCCGGCCAGCAACAAGAGGAGGCATCGGCGCGCGAGGAGCTGAACACGATGGTCGAGGTCGAAGAGGGCTGCGACGGCGGGTCGGTATTTTGGAGTGCGGGGACTTGTCACCGCTTTCTCGTTTGGCGACTTGTCGCCGAACCCCCGCAACAAGTCGCGGTGGAAAAAAGCGGCGACAAGTCGCCGCACTCCAAACGACTTCCGCCGCACAGCGGCCCTGCGCGCGAATTCAGCCATGTTTAGCAGTCGGTTGTCGATTGCGGTAAAGGTCGGTCTCGACGGCGCTGGCCATCGCCTCGACATTAAGCCCGCCGCCGAGGAAGGCGTTGATGCGCGCGGCTTCGCGCTTGGGATTTTCGACGACGGCCGGATAATCCAAATAGAGGACTTCGAAGTTGGGCGTGTGTTCCAATTGGTAGTAAACCTTCTTCAAGTGGAACTCATAGTTGCGCCGCATTTTGTCGTCGGGCACCAATTCCCCACTCGATCCATTGCGTTCGAGCATTTTGTTTTGCGAGCGCAGGACTTCCTCGATGTTGCGTCGCATAAAGATGACCTGGTAGTTCAAATCCAACGGCAGGTCCTGCAGCAGGAATGAAATCGTTTTGATCACCTGGCCGCGATAACTTTTGAGCCAGCTTTTGTCGGTGGTCTTGTCGATCTCTTTGATGCGCTCAAATTCGTGATAGCCCTTGGGATTATCTTCATCGGGCGTGCGGACTTTGTCCGTGACAATCGGCATGCCGCCTTTTTCCAGCATCTGCATCAACATGGACGTGCCTGAGCGCGGCAGGCCGGAGACGAGGACCACCGGGCGACCGTAGCGAAGCCGGTAAAACAAGGATTTCATAAGCCATCAAGAACGGACGATTCGCCAGCGCTGAACTTTTTCGCGCTCACTTGCCCGCGTCCTTCTTCACTGCGTTGGTGTTGACAGTCGCGGCGTTGGTGCCGGGAACAGCATTCGTGCTCGGCGGACGAGTTGGTCCGCCGCCGACGTAACCGAGCGCGCGCAGCCGGCGCAGTTCTTCGGAACTCAGTTGTTGCGTCATCGTGTCGTCGCTCGGAAGTTGCGCGGCGCGCGCTCGGGCTTTCCATGCCTCCAAAGTGTTGGTGAGAGATCCAAGATGTGAAGCTGGCCCGCCGGATTTGATGACATTCGTCAGATTCAAGGAATCAACAGGATGTTCGTAGAGTTCGTGCAACGCTGCGGGATCTACTTCCTTGCGTACCAGTTTCAACCCGCCCTCAATAATGCCAAAGTGCGGCTTCGCCGCCTTATTGGTCGAAGCACTGCCCGGTGGTGGGTCTGTATCCACCATGGTCTGAGTGATGGCGGGTTGCTCCTGCCAGGTGGCCGCTCCGCTTCCATTTAGAAGGGGCATCAGGCTTCGGCCTTGCATATTGGTTGGGCCCTTGATTCCCGCGAGTTCGAGAATGGTGGGCATGATGTCGAGGTTCTGGACTTGGTGATCGATCATGATTCTCTTCCTTATGTCGGGACTGTTCGGCCATCGATAAACCATCGGAACTTGATTCAGTTCGCCATAAACGCTCTGACCGTGAAAGAGCTCGTTATGTTCCCAAAATTCTTCGCCGTGATCGGCGGCCCAAACCATCAGCGTATCCTGATCGAGTCCCATCTCACGCAATGCTTCGAGCAAACGCCCAATCTCGGCATCCATGCCCCGAATCGAACCGTCGTACCAATCAGTGTAGATCTTCAGGAGCTCTTCAGGATCATGTCCCGTCTTGGAGACATATTCGTCTTTATGGGGTAAACCGAATTTGTTGGCGACCTTCTGCTTGCTGATGTCGGCATCCAATTCCGCCATGCGGTCCTTGGCGCCCGGAGCGCCCCACAAGGTGTCGTAGGGAGGACGCGGTCGGAACGGGGAATGTGGATCAAATACATGAAGGAAGATAAAAAATGGGGCGTCACGGTGCTCCTGGAGCCACGGAATGACTCGATCCACATAATGTCGCGCGGTCTTGGCATTGTAATCACGATCCGAAATGGACGAAGCCTCGTGCAGCTCGTCGTAACCCTGGTGCATGTTGTTCATCTTGCCGGTGAACGCCACCGACGAATACGCCACCGTCGCGTAACCTTCGTCGCGGAAGACTTCCGCAAGCGTCTTGGCGGACGCTGGCAGGGCGTGCTCCATATCGATAACCCCGCTTGAGAGGGGATATAGCGAGGTCACGATGGAAGGAACTGACACCTTCGTCCACGTCCCCTGCGAGATGGCGTGACTGAACGCGACACCTTCATCGGCGAACTTCTTGAGATGGATCACGGTCTCGCGTGGGTAGCCGTAGATGTTCAGGTGATCCTTGCGCAACGTATCCGTCACCAGAAGGATTACGCCACGCGGCTTGCGCTTGGTTGAATTCGCGCCGCTCGCAATCGGTGATGTCCCCGAGCCTGGCTGGCTTCGGATGACCGGGGAACCCCAGTAACCCCAAAGCCCTTTCTTCTCGCCCGTCAGTGCGAATTCGATCAACACGCTCTTCCCCGCGTAGCCAGCCAAATCAATGCGCGCCGTTTGCCAACGATTCGGAATCGTGACGGTGCGCTCAAACACCGCGTCCGCGGTTGATTCCTTCGCGGCGTCCCGGTTCGTGATCGTCACCTTGAATTTGACCGGGGCGTCCTCTTTGGTCCCGAACGCGAAGTCCAAGCGCGCCCGTTCCGGCAGCGCCCGCAGCGGGATCCGAATGGACTCGGACGTCTTGGCCGCCAGCGTGGCGTGAAAAATTTCCGCCAAGCCCGCCCATTGCTGCCCCGACGGTTCCTTGAGCTTCTCTTCCTTTTCGCTGACGAAGCGGACGGATTCGATGGAGAATTTCGCGGACTTGCACTCGTGGAAGGCCATCGAGAAATGCCGGAGCCCCCCCGTGTTCTGATTCGTTCCGGGAGGATTGCGCTCAGGTTGGATTTCAAAACGGTAAGTGTTCAGTTTGTCCGCCACTACTTCAAGCGCATTGGTCCAAGATTCGGATTGGGATGCCCACTTCACCGTTTCGGCATCTTCCACCACGGCGTTTCCATCGGATCGCAGCGCGACCTGCTTCGCGCCGGAAATGTTCATGCGCACTTCAATGAACTTGACCGGTTCAGTGCCGCCGCGATTTTTGTTCAGCGCGAATTGCAAGACCGGCGTCGGCCCAGTGATGTTCCCCTTGAGTTGCGCTTGCTCCGTCTTCAATTCGGCAAGGTCGTTGAGGGCGCGGAACCCCAGGGCTGGCCCCGCCGTCAGGGCGGAACTAGGGCTGTTGGTGTCTGATTTTTTGACGGGAAACCACGGTGTCATGTCGGCGGCTCGCCATTCCACGCGCGGCCAGCCCGCGTCTTCCGGATTGACCTTTCCCGCCAAATCCTCCGGCTGAAACAGGTCGAACAACCGAAACACCGCGGTCTTGGTTTTCGGGTTTTCCTTTTGCTGACACGCCGACAGGAGCAGGCAAAAGAGCAGACCGTAAACGAGCTGGCTTTTGTTGGAAGCGATCATGCGAAGCAAGGTAGTCATCAAATTTTCACGATGCGGTCAGTTCGGAGGCGAAGCGGCCAGAGAGTTTCTTTCGCAAAATTTTCAAAGCAGACCAAATTCATTGTTGCATGTGTCGTGCGGTTTGTTGAGCGAAGGCGCGACGTTAAGTTGGCTTGCCGGACGCGTCAATCGCCGAGTCAATTTCTGACTAGGATTTACCGTGCCAGCCAAGAATCGCACTCTTGCCGCCAACCTTGCTTTTTTTCCAGCCGCGCGACACTTTTCGCTCGTGACGCCGGATCAACGAACTTGGTTGCAACTGCTTTCACGCCGAGAGTTTTTTCTCAAGTCTTCGGCAGTCGCCGCTTCGCTGGCATCCGCTGGCGCGGCGATGAGCGCGGCGGAAGCGACGGATAGCGCCGCCGTCGAGTCGCCCTTGTTTCTGCCCCCGCTGCTCTCGCGTCCGACTGGAAATTCCATTCACATCACCGCGTTGAACGGCGACCAGGAAGCGGAAGCGTGCGTTGAGCTTCGTCGCGAGGGCGCGAACGACTGGCAACGGCATCCGCACGCCATCAAAGTTTCCCCGCGCGAGCTTTTGGACTGGGACGTGAAGGAACTTTCTCCCGCGATAAAATACGACTACCGCATATCGCTCAAACGAGGCGCGGACGAAAATTTTCGCGAAACAGCCGCCGGCAGTTTTCGCACGCAACGCAAAGGCCCGGCCAGCTACACCGCCGTTTTGATCACGGATTCCCACACCGGCTCTTTTGCGCCGGGCAGCGGCCCGGTGCTCACGCTTGATCGCGTGGTGCAAAACGCCGCGCGCGTGAAGGGCGAATTTGTCCTGGACCTCGGCGACAACACCGCGTGGGCCGGTTCGCGAGAATTTCCGCAGAAGAGTCCGGCGGGTGCCATTGCCGCCTACGCGCAATACCGGCGGCAAATCGGCCCGCTCTCGCAGCACGCGCCGCATTTTTCGGTGGTTGGTAATTGGTCCGGCGAGAGCGGCAAGTTTCCCGACGCCAACATCCAGATCACAGCCTCGGTTCGTCGCGCGCTTTTGCCAGGGCCAAACCATCTCACCTATCCGCAGGGCGGCAGCGAAGGCGAAGATTATTACGCGTTCTCGTGGGGCGACGTGCTCTACATCGTGTTGAACATCCAGACCTATTCCAAGCCCTCGGATCCAGCAAAACTCAAGAGCCTCATGTCGGACGTGAACCGGATCGAGGAGTGGACGTTGGGCGAAAAGCAGATGGCGTGGTTTGAATCGAAGCTGCAAAAGGCGACCGAGCGCTTTCGCTTCGTGTGCATGCACCATCCTGCCGGCGGCAACGCGGGCGATCCGTTGAACACCGAGTACGGACGCGGCGGCGCCCGCGCGGCGAACACGGGAGAACAAGCACGGATTCACAGCCTGATGAAGAAGCACAAGGTGCAGATTTTCTTCTATGGCCACGACCACGTGTTCGTGGACGATGTCGTGGACGGGATTCATTACGCGCTGCCGGGAAGTTGCGGCGCACCGTGGAAATTTACCAGGGCCGAAACCGGTTACGAGCGTTTCTGGCCCGACTCCGGCCACGCGCAACTGGACGTCACCCCCGAAAAGGCGACGGTCACCTACGTCAACCTCGAAGGCAAAGCACTCCACAGCTTTTCCGTGCTCCCGGCCTAGAAAGTTAGTTAGGCCACGTCGAGCGTTATGCTGATTTCTTGCCCATATTGCGGAGAGACAGAAGCACGAAAGAAGCTGAAGCGACCGATGCACTGGTCGTTTGGTTTGATTCTGTTGGGATTTTTGGGCGGCATGATTGGTGGCCTTTTTTATGGCCTCGGGCAGGAGAGCAAGTTTCGCTGCGAGAAGTGCGGCGGTTCATTTTTGTCGCACACCAAAGTTTCACGAGTTTTTTTTGTTTTGTGCGTGATTACTTATTCCATCGTTGCTGCGGCGATTGCTTATGGCTGTTGGCTGGCATTTACATCACGCCATTAGTTTTAGGACCATGTGGCCTAACTTTCTACGTTCAGCGCGCTTTTAATTTGAAATCTACCGCTGGGATCAGGCGTCATCGGGAACATGCACTTTCGACCTGATGCCCGAATGCTCGCCTACTCCGTGAGCGCACAAACTTATGACTAGCCAGTCTGGCGACAGAAAAGAACTGGTTCACACGGTATTGCGCCTCGCCGAACAAGCGGGCGCGGAGGCCATGCGTTTTTACCACGGCCGCGCGTCTTTCTCGCTGAAGAGCGATTCCTCGCCGCTCACCGATGCCGACCGGGCTTCCCACGATTTCATCCTGCAGTTTCTTCCAGGGTTGATTCCCGGAATTCCGGTCATCTCCGAGGAATCACAGGATCCAACATACGGCCCGGCTGATTTGGACGGATGTTTCTGGCTGGTGGACCCGCTCGACGGCACGAAGGAGTTTCTCAAAGGCACGGGAGAATTCACCGTCAACATCGCGCTGATCGAGAACCGGCGGGCGGTGGCCGGTGTCGTTCACGCGCCGGCGATCGGACTCACTTACTTTGCGGATTTGGAGAACGGCGCTTTTCGGCAACAAGGCACCGAGTCACCCGTTCCCATCCGCGTTCAGCGAGCCAATCGTGAACATCTCCGCGTCGTGGCCAGTAAAGATCATGCCGGGCCGCTCGTCGCCGCGATGCTGCGCAGGTTGCCGAACGTGGAACTCAAATCCATGGGCAGTTCGCTCAAGTTCTGCCTCGTCGCCGAAGGTGCCGCGGACGTTTATCTCCGGGATGTGCCGACCATGGAATGGGACACGGCCGCCGCGCAATGCGTCGTCGAAGCGGCTGGCGGCCGCATCTGCACGCTCGACGGACAGCCGCTCCGCTACGGCAAGCCCGGCCTCAAAAATCCCGCGATCATCACGGTTGGAGATCCAGACCTGGCGTGGCCGACGCTGCTCGACGAAGAATTATTGACCGAACACACGCCAACGCGCTCTGCCGCGAATTGAATCATGACTCCTGAACACATTTATTGGACGAAGGGAAAAATCACTTCGGAGCAGCGCGAACTTCGTAGCGGGCATCCGGGTTGCATCGTGTGGCTGACCGGACTGTCGGCGTCCGGCAAGTCCACCATTGCCACGGAATTGGAGCGGCAGTTGTTCAATCAGGGCAGTCAAGTCTGCCTGCTCGACGGAGATAACATCCGCCACGGCCTTTGCTCGGATCTGGGGTTTTCCCAAACGGACCGCACCGAGAACATTCGCCGCATCGGCGAGGTGGCCAAGCTGTTTGCCAGCCACGGAGCGATCTGCATCACGGCCTTTATTTCGCCTTATCGCACCGACCGCGACCTGGTTCGCAAAATCATGCCGGGCGGGCGATTCATCGAGGTCTTCGTCAACGCGCCGATTGAAGTTTGCGAGGCCCGCGACCCCAAAGGTCTTTACGCGAAGGCTCGCTCGAATGAGATCAAGAACTTCACCGGCGTTTCGGCCCCGTACGAGGCGCCGGCACATCCGGAATTGGAACTGCGCACGGATCTCCTCGGACCCGATGAGTGCGTGGTCCGCATCCTTGAATACCTGGCTGCATTCGCGGAGAAATCGCGCGCCGGCGGTGGACGCCCGACTGACTTCCGAGATTGAACACCAACCCCAAGACCTCGCAGCGCCCAGATGCCTGACGCGGGCGTGATATCGTTCTGCTTTACCTATGAAACCAAACTCTCTGTCGCGGCGATTGATTTTGGGCGTGCTGTTCGGCGTGACGATGCTCCCGATGGGATGCCACCGTGAATCGGCCAGGTCGGCGAGCCCGGGCGTGATCCGGCTGCACGACGTTTTCAGGATCGAAGACATCAAGGGCCGGCTGACGAAGGAAGAATTGCAGGTCGCGCGCACGGCGTGGAAGTTCGACGGGTTGGAACTCGCGCCCTCGGTGACCAACGACGCGCCCGCCACCTTCGGCTGGCGCGCGGGGCCGGGCAGTTCCGCACTCACGGTCAGGAATGGGCGGCTGGTCGGAAAATCCACGAACAGCCATCCCATCATTTACCTCGAGCGCGCGGCGGGCGCCGAAGACCTGGATTTGTTGCACTCGGTCGAAGTCAGGATGCGCGTTTCCGCCGGCACGAATTTTGGCGTTCGCCTCCAGGGAGGCCAGCCGCCGGACTTCAAACTCATCCTCGAAGAGCTGGAGGCGTTTCCCTGGAGCACCCGGTCGAAACTGACGATCACGAATGAATTTCAAACCTATGTGCTCACGCCGCAAATTTTCGAAACCACCTCGCGGATCAAACACATCCTTTTCAGTCCCACCGATGTTGCCGACGCGACCTTTGAGATTGAATCGATCCGGCTCGTCTTTCGCCAGGAACACCTCGCGGAGATTCCATCTTCCAGCGGCTGGCATGGCTTGCACGACATTTACCACGAGGCCCTGGTGACTCGCACGCCGGAGCGGATTGAACTGCCGCTGAATCTGCCGGCCGAGCCGCGCCTCGCTCTTTCCCTCGGCACGATTCAGGACGGGTCGGTGCAGTTTCAGATTGGCATCCGGGCGGGGGACGCACCGCCGGAAAAGAATCAATGGCTGTTGAAACGCACGGTGACGACGCCGCATCAATGGGAGGCCATTCAGATCGATCTTTCCCGTTACGCGGGGCAGGCGGTGAAGTTGACGCTGGCCCTGGAAGGTTCTTCCACCGGCCTGCTCGGTTTCTGGGGATCGCCGCTCGTCTGGAACATGGCCAGTGCCCGTCAGGCGAGGCAGCAGCATCCGGAGCGTCCGCAGGGGGTGATCCTCATCTGGTCGGACACGACGCGACCGGATCACTTGAACTTTTACGGCTACGCTCGCGAAACGGCGCCGACGCTGACGAAGCTGGCGCAGGCAGGAGCGCTCTTCAACTATTGCGTGGGGCAGGCGACGTGGACGAAAGTGGCCACGCCGTCCTTGTTCACTTCCCTTCATCCGACCTCGCATGGTGTTCACGACGTTCCCGACCGTCTGCCCGTCTCGGCGGACACGATGGCGGAGGTGTTTCGCCGGAACGGGTACGCCACGGTTTCGTTTTCCGCGCTGCCCTTCACGGGCGAGGCCAGCAACATGCACCAGGGCTTTCAGGAAGTGCATGAAGGCAGTTCGTTGACCGACACGTCCCGGGAGGGAAAAAACGCGCGCGAATTTGTCAGCCGCGCGCTGCCCTGGCTGGAGCGCAACCGCGAGTTGCCGTTCTTCATGTTCCTGCATCTTTTTGACGCGCACGATCCCTTCGAGCCGAGGCCGCCCTACAACACCGTTTGGGCCAAGCCGGGTGATGGCGAAACCTACGAACGGATGTGCAAGAAAATCAGGCCTCTGATCGAAGACGCCGGCCGGCGAACCTTTGGCAAAGGCATGCTCAACCTGGCGGAGGTGAAAAAATCCGGTGAGAACCCGGACGATTACATCCGGATCGAAAAGGACTGGTACGACGGCTCGATTCGGGGCCTGGATGCGGAAGTGGCGCGGTTGCGCGAGCGCCTGCAGGAACTCGGCCTGTCCGAGCGCGTCCTGATTGTCTATGCCAGCGACCACGGCGAGGAGTTCTTTGATCACGGCGCGAAATTGCACGGCCACACGGCCTACAGCGAATTGAACCACGTGGCGTTGTTCTTTAACTGGCCGGGTTTCCTGCCCGCGGGCAAAACCATCTCCGTCCCGGTGCGCACCATCGACATCATGCCGACGATCCTCGAACTCTGCCAAATCGAGCCGCCGAAAGTCATCCAGGGGCAAAGCCTGCTACCGCTGATCCTGCAAGGGGATTCCAAGTCCCCACTGCGCGCGCGCGGCGCACGGAAACCGCAGCCCGCGATTACGGAGCGAGCGCCCATGGAAGGAATGCCCCGCAGGACGGAGTCGGTTTCCATCGTGATGGACCAGTGGAAGCTGGTGCATAACACGGTCAGGGACAGTCCGACGGCGGAATTCGAACTGTTCGATTGGGCCAAGGATTCGCTGGATCAACACAATCTCGCCGCGGCGCATCCGGAGGTGGTCAAACGTCTGGCCGGAGAACTCGCCGTGTGGAAAACCAACGCGCTGGCCGCGAAGCTGACCTCCAACTCCGAATTGGAGAAATCTTTGAGCAGCTCGGACGTGCAGCGCCTGCGCGCTCTCGGCTACCTCAAATAGCGGTTGAAACTCGACCGGTGCGCCAATCGATGGAGAGACGTGACGCCCCCTATGTGTGGATCACGGAATCCAAAAACTCAGTTGGCGTTTCAAGATCTGCCGGAAGCTGGCTTTTGTCGCTTCATTTCCCCGCTGTAAACGGCGGTAGGCGAGACCGATGAGGGAACGAATCTTCTCCGCCGGATTTTGTTGTCGAAGAGCATTTGGGTGAGTTCTCGACGGAACTCTCTGCGCAATATTTCTGCATTCCAACCGCAATTATTGGGCGCTCACAAGCTTGATTGGCGCGCAAAGAATCAGACCGTGCGCCAACTCCTTCTCCAACACGCGCTGCTGACAGCGGATTTCATGGTCGGCATGGAACTTTCCTGTCGCGACAATCTGTTCCTCAAGCTGATTTCGACTGACGAATTGCCGCTGCCCGAAACGACCCGTCTTCCGTTGCAATGGAATGTCACTGTGAAGTCGGGCGCAAAATTCGGCGTCATCCCCGACGCGGTGTTTGCTTTGCAATGGCTTCATACGAGCGATCAACAAAATGACACGCTCTACTTTGTCGAAGCGGATCGCGGCACGATGCCGATCACGCGCCGCAATCCCAAGCAAAGTTCCTTCTTCCGCAAATTGCTCGCGTATCAGCAATCGTGGACGCAGGGCGTCGTCCAAGAACGCTTTGGCCAGCGGCGCTTTCGCGTGCTGACGATCACGAGCACAAAACAACGGCGCGAACATTTGATGCAAGCGTGCGCGGAACTCAAGACCGGCAAGGGACTCTTTCTTTTCACCGACCAGGAAACCTTGCGCGCAACGCCGAACACGCTGCTGCTCCCGTGGTTCACGGCGGACGGCGCGATTGAAACTCTCGCCGAGCCAGCTCCCGTTCGCGCCCGTGCCACCTGATTTTGTTGCCCGGCTCCCACAGGCCTTGCCTGAAGGCTGAAAGTATGAAAAGATGATCCCATGACCAAAGTCATTAACATCAACGGTCGCGGCACGCTGACCCTGCCCAAGGCCATGTGCCGCCGGCTGGGTCTCAATGGGGTCGCGCAAGTCGTCGCCGAGGAAACGCGCGAAGGCGTGCTGCTCCGCGCCGGGGCCACGTTTCCCGTCGAGGTTTACAGTGACAAACGGCTGGCCGAGTTCGCCCGCAACAACGAGGCGGCACTGTCCCGTTACCGGCTCAAGAAATGAGAGTGTTCCTCGACGCGAACATTCTTTTTTCCGGCGCGCAGCCGCACAGTCGGATGCGCGCCTTTTTGGAATTGTTGCAACGACACGGTGATTGTCTCACCAACGCCTACGCCGTGGAAGAAGCCCGGCGCAATCTCGAATTGAAATCGACCGCATCCCTTCCGCGTTTGGATTCACTGGTGAAGAACTGCGAATTGATTTCCGCGCTGACGACCGACCTGGGAGTCAAGTTGCCGGCAAAAGACATTCCGATTCTTGGTGGAGCCATCGCCAGCCACGCCACTCATTTGCTCACGGGTGATGAACGCGATTTCGGTGCCTTCTTGGGCAAAACGATTCAAGGAGTGAAGGTTGTTTCGCCCCGGCTGCTCGCCGACGAACTCGTGCGCGACGGGCTGCTGTAATTATCGTTTCGCGGCGTTATCCCCAGCCCGGAACGCCGCCCGGCGTGATAGGATATTCGGTGGAGGTGAGTTTCCCGCGCGTGTGCGCGCACCCGAACCGCCCTCGCACCTTGAAAGGAGCATCCCATGCCGAAAACCAAATATGTGGACTTCAAGGCCGTCAAAGCGGCCGTCTCGATTGTCCAAATTCTCGATCACTACGGACTCACCGAACGTTTCAAACGCAGCGGCGACAGCCTCAGCGGGCCGTGCCCGTTGCACGGCGGCGACAACCCGACGCAGTTCCGCGTCAGCATTTCCAAGAATTGTTGGAACTGTTTCAGCGAATGCAAACACGGCGGCAACATCATCGATTTTGTCGCGCGCAAAGAAAATTGCAGCATCCGCCAGGCGCCGCTGCGAATCAGTGAATGGTTCAATGTCACGAGCGAAGCATCGCCCGACGAGTCCTTACCCAAACATGAGCCGTGGCGCGAGCGGCGGGAAAAACCGCCCACGCGCGACAATGCTTCGCATCGTAATTCAGCTTCCTTAGCGAAGCCCGAACCGGAGCCGAACGGCCCCAACAAGCCACTCGATTTCTATATTAAATTGATGTCCAGTGGATTGAATCCGCGTTTCCTTAGGCGGAATCGATCAGCTACGCGCGCTCCATGTATTTGCCGGTGCGCGTGTCGATTTTGAGCTTCTCGCCCGTCTTGATGAACAGCGGCGCCTGGACGGTGATGCCGGTTTCCATCGTGACCGACTTTTGGACGTTGTTCGCCGAATCACCGCGGATGCCCTCCGGCGCGTCCGTGACGGTGAGGGTGACGCTCGAAGGAAGCTCGATTGAAACCGCCTTCTCTTCGACGAACGTCATCGTGACGAGCGCGTTTTCGATGAGGTAATTCATGGCGTCACCGACGATTTCCGGCGGCACGGTGGTGGTTTCAAACGTCTCCGGGTCGGAAAAGACGAAATCTTCGCCGTCTTTGTAGCTGAACTCCATCTTGCGCGTCTGCATCGGCACGACGTCGATTTTTTCCGTGGAACTGAAGCGCACGTCGGACGATTTGCCGGTCTTGATGCTGCGAATGCTCGCCTGGACGAAGGCCCGGAGGTTGCCGGGCGTGCGGTGCTGGCTGTCGAGGACGACGGATATGTCGCCGTTGTAGTTAATCGCCATGCCGCGCCGAAGATCGTTTGCTGTCGCCATAAAAAAGTTTTGAATCGCCTGCTGAAAATGAATTCACCACGAATCGGAAGCCGGAAACTAGCGAAGCAGAACGTGAATGCAAGTTCGATTTCCACCGCGCTTTGAAGCGCGTATCCGGGATGTTCCGTTCACGAAGCAAACCAGAGTGTTCACTCCCGTGGCGATTATGCCGGGCTGCGATTCAATGCTATTGTGTGCTAAAAGTATGATAAAATACCGAAGCAGACTCTTTTTCACCGTTCAATTTCTAGCACTTCAAGCGATTACAGCTTTTTCACAAGGCGAGAGCGGCTGGACCTGGCGAAACCCTTTGCCACAAGGCAATGATTTGTGGGATGTCGCTTACGGCAACGGTCGCTTTGTTGCCGTTGGTACCGAAGCGGCTCTATTCTCCACGAATGGATTGGATTGGGAGATAACCACCACTCCAGCAAAGGGCAGAGTTGGGCATGTGGCCTTTGGCAATGGAGTTTTTGTCGGCCAGGTGAACATGTTTGGGGTGTCACGAGGCCCATCGCTGATGGTTTCGACAAATGGCGCACAATGGGCCGCGGTCGAGTTGGACAACTACTATTTTCTAGTCGACTTGGCTTTCGGGAACGGTCAATTCGTGGCCACGGGAAACGGCGTAACAGTGACCTCCTCAGACGGGACTACCTGGGTAGTCCACAAGTCGGCATACGGTTTGTACAACATCGTGTTTGGCAGTGGCAAATTTGTGGCTTTGAGCGGAAATGCCACCTACACGTCCAGCGATGGCATTGAATGGGTTGAGCACAAGATCTCTTACCCGGGTTTCACTTCCCTCGCTTACATCAACGGCAAGTTTCTGGCGACCGCGCTCACTGAATTCATTGGCGACTTTACCCGTGTGGAGCTTATTGAGTCGCGTGATGGTGCCAATTGGTCAATTTCCAGCCCCGCTTTCCCCTACCCAGGACCCTTAAAAAAAGCTTACAATCGTGTGTTTTCCCTGGGTAATCCTCAGGCTGTCACTCTGGATGGCGCCAACTGGAATTACCTTCAAGTAAGCGGCGAGGGAACGCTGGGGCAATACACCGCCACTTCATTTGCTTTCGGTGGTGGGCTTTGGGTGGCCGTCGGCTTCGGTGGTGCCATTTGGACTTCTGCCGATGCACATGAATGGTCCAGGATTAGCAGCTTGCTGAAATACTCTCGGAAGATTTGAACACTGGCGAAACGGACGGGTCAGAGAACCATGCGTGGAAAACCTCAAGCCCAGCCGGAGTTTC
>JACPZS010000104.1 GCA_016195385.1 Verrucomicrobiota bacterium | reverse complement strand
GCCACGCAAGCCAGTGCTCGAAATCGAGCGTTTACGCACGCCAGCCCATCCGCGTTACGAACTGAGCTTCTCGGTGCGCGCTGGCGAAATCGTCGGCGTCGCCGGACTCGTCGGCGCAGGGCGAACCGAACTGCTGCGGACACTCTTCGGCGTGGATCGGGCGCTGAGTGGCGTGATCCGCGTCGCCGGTGAAGTCGTTCATCTACGCAGCCCGCTGGATGCAATTCAGGCCGGACTCGCTCTCGTGCCGGAAGATCGCAAACTGCAGGGCGTCATTCTCGAAATGGCGGTCACTCAAAATCTCAGCCTGGCGAGTCTGCATCGTCATGCGTCGTCGAGTGTGTTCCTCCAGCGTGACTACGAGGATCGGCTTGCCACCGAAATGATTGGCAAACTCAAGATCAAGACGCCGAACGCCAGGCAGTTCGTGCAATATCTTTCCGGCGGCAATCAGCAAAAAGTCGTCCTCGGCAAATGGCTGGCGCTCAAGCCGCGTCTGCTGCTGCTCGACGAACCCACGCGCGGCATCGACATCGGCGCGAAGCGGGAAATCTACGGCTTGATGGAAAATCTCGCCGCCGAAGGCGTGGCGATTCTGTTTGTTTCGAGCGAGATGTCCGAAATCCTCGGCATGTCGGACCGCGCGCTCGTCATGCACGAAGGCAAAATCACCGGTGAACTTTCCGGCGAGACGTTGGCGGAGGAGGCAGTCATGCGGCTGGCGACCGGCGGCAATGATTTGCATTCCTCTGAAGCGGTTGATGCCGGGAATTCATCACGCGAATGAAAAAAACCTTCGGCATCTTTGGCCTGCTTGTTTTCGTATTCATGGTGACGGTCAGCCTCAATCCGCAGTTCATCAAGGCCTACAACCTGCAAAACACGCTGCGCTGGACGTCGCTCTTCGCCATCATCAGCATCGGCGTCGCCTTCGTGATCATTACCGGCGGCATCGATCTTTCCATCGGCTCGGTCGTCGGTTTGGTAGGCACGGTTCTGGCCTGGCTGCTCACACAAAAACATTTGGGCGTGCCGGTGTCGCTCGGCTTGGTGCTGCTGCTTTCGCTGGGCATCGGGCTTGCCCACGGATTGCTCATCACGAAAGTGAGATTGCAGCCTTTCGTCGTGACGCTCTGCGGGCTGCTGCTGTATCGCGGGCTGGCCCGCTACTTCACCAACGACCAGACGCTCGGTTTCAGCGACCAGTTTGAAAGCCTGCGCTATCTCGCGACGGGAAAACCGTTCACGCTGCCGCTGCCGTTCCTGGATCAACCGCTGCCCGTTCCGATGCCCGCGTTGATCATGACCGCCCTGGCGATTGTCGCGGCGATTTTTCTTAACCGCACCATCTTCGGCCGGTACCTGCTGGCGCTCGGTCGCAACGAACAGGCCGCGCGTTACAGCGGCATCAACACCGACCGCATGGTGCTGCTCGCCTACGTTATCTGCTCGCTGCTGGCGGGATTGGGCGGCGTTTTGTTTTCGCTCGAGCTTAATTCGATTCAGCCGTCCGGTCTCGGTGAATTCTACGAACTCTACGCCATCGCGGCCGCTGTGCTCGGCGGCTGCTCATTGCGCGGCGGCGAAGGCTCCATTCTCGGCGTCGTCATCGGCACCGCCGTGATGCGTGTGCTCTACAATGCGATCAACATCCTTGGCATTCCGACGCAACTCGAATTCGCGATCATCGGGCTGGTTATTCTCGGCGGCGTCGTGGCGGATGAAATCATCAAGAGCGTGGTGGCCAGCCGCCGCGCCCGCCTGGAAGCGGAATAACTTGAATCGCAACCGACCAGGTGGTGACGCTTCGATTGCGTCAAAACTTGGTTACGGCCATTGCTTTCGCTGCTGGCCTTGTTTTCGACGGAGACAAGATGAAGTTGGTGTGCTGGATCGCATCCAAATAACCAAATGCTTTCGTTTTAGACCTTCTCGCACCCGTCCGATAGCGAAGCATGATTCGCTTGGTCGCAACTTTAATGGCGTGCGCAGGAATTGTCAGCCTGGCCGGCTGCGCGTCCATGACCACCGCTTCCGATACGTCGAAGCGCGAATGCTGTCACACGCTGGCGGCACCCGGCTCTGTGGCGGACAGGTCGATTTATGAACTGGACGCGGCCTGGGAAACCGACGCCGGCCAACCGACCATGCTCATTTCGCTCGCAGGAAAACCGCAAATCGTCGCCATGTTTTACGCCTCGTGCCACGTTACCTGCCCGATTACGCTTCAGTGTGTGAAACAGTTGGAGTCGTCGCTGCCGGCAGATTTGCGATCCCGCGTCGGCTTTGTGCTCGTGACCTTGGATCCGCAGAGTGACACGACGCCGGTGTTGCACACGTTTCGCCGGGATCAGCAACTTTCCGATCGCTGGGTGTTGTTACGCGGAAACGGTCTTGCCACTCGAAATCTGGCGCGCTCGCTCGGCGTGGCTTTTGAACGCGATAATTATCGGCTGGCTCATTCGACGCAGATTGCGTTGCTGGATCGGAATGGCAAGCTCGCGTGTCGGCAAATTGATTTGCACGAAAGCCCGAAGCGTCTGCTCGCTGCGGTAAAGACCGCTGTCGCGTTGCCCTGACGCCGGGGCGAATGCTTCGCACGTTTTCCGCGAAGCCCGCCCGCAGATAGTGAAGGCAAAATTTATTGCGCGCCCTTGCGGTGCTCTTTAGCGTCGGCGGTGTGTCCGTCCAATTCACCATCCTTGGCAGCGGTTCCAGCGGGAATTGCGCTTACTTGGAGACCGATCAAACCCGGGTGCTAATCGACGCCGGGTTCAGCGGCCGGCAGATCCGCCAGCGCCTGGCGCAAATTGGTCGCACGCCCGAAACGCTCACGGGGATTCTCATCACACACGAACACACCGATCACACGCAAGGGCTGACGGTGCTGTGCGCGAAACTCCAGATCCCGATTTATTGCAATCGCCTCACGAAGGACGCGATCGACGCGCAGTTTCAAACACCGATGGATTATCGCATCTTCACCACTGGCACGTCGTTCGACGTTGGCGACATCGTGGTGGACACGTTCTCCGTGCCGCACGACGCCAACGATCCCGTTGGCTTTTTGCTGCGCACCACGGCCGGCAACATCGGTTTTCTCACGGACCTCGGTCACGCGACGAAGCTGGTGCTCGAACGCGTCCGCGCCGCGCACGTTTTGCTGCTCGAAGCGAATCACGATCTGAAACTTTTGCAGGACGACACCAAACGCCCGTGGAGCGTCAAGCAGCGCATCCTCAGCCGGCACGGGCATCTCTCGAATGACAGCGCGGCGGAAGTGGTCGAGCAAATCGTCTCGCCGGAATTGCGCCGTGTTTATCTTGGCCATCTCAGTCGCGATTGCAACCGCCCCGAACTTGCGCATCGCGTCGTCAGCGAGCGGGTGCGACTTGTGGGCGCGACGCATTTGCACGTCGAATCGACTTCACAAGATGCGCCGTGCGCGACGCTCGCGCTTTGAGTTGGGAAGGAATTCCGACCTGGCACTGCACGCAAATCAGATTGGTGAACACATGGAAAAGCCCCTTCCTCCGCTTGTGCCAGCGACGCTCTATCTCGTCGCCACGCCGATTGGCAACCTTGAGGACATCACGCTCCGCGCGTTGCGCACGCTCAAGGAATGCGACGTGGTTGCCGCCGAAGACACGCGGCGCACCGGGCAATTGCTCAAGCATTTTGGCATCGCGAAACCGCTCCTAAGCTATTTCCAATTCAACGAAGCGCGCCGCAGCGAGGAAATTTTGGAGCGACTCGGGCGCGGCGAAAAGATCGCGCTCGTCACGGATGCCGGCAGCCCCGGCATCAGCGATCCAGGCGAACGCGTCGTGCTCGCCGCGCGGACAAAAGGCTTTCGCGTCGAATCAGTGCCGGGGCCATGCGCACTCGTCGCCGCCCTGACCGCCAGTGGTTTGCCGACCGAAGAATTTCATTTCATCGGTTTTCTGCCGCACAAATCCGGTCAACGCCGCAGGCAACTCGCAGCCCTGAAAGCCTTCGCCGGCACGCTTATCCTTTACGAATCGCCTTATCGCATCGAGAAACTGCTCGGCGAACTCACCGAGATTTTTCCCGAACGAGCTGTCGTTCTCGCGCGCGAGTTGACGAAAAAATTTGAAGAGTATTTGCGCGGCACACCGGTGGAACTCCTGGCGCAAATAAAATCGCGATCACTCAAAGGCGAGTTCGTCGTGCTCATTGGTGGGCAGGCCGCCAGCGAGTGACGCCCGGCACGTGCGCGACAACACTCCGGACTACCGCGCGCGTTCCGCTTGCGGCTTGTGTTGTCGCCGGGGCTGCCGGTAACGTCGCGCGGTTCGTTCGTTGGTTGAATATCATTTATGCTCAAAGCTGGTATCGTCGGGCTGCCCAACGTGGGCAAGTCCACCCTGTTTAACGCCGTCACGCGCACGCGCAAAGCCGAGGCGGCGAATTATCCCTTTTGCACCATCGACCCCAACATCGGCATCGTCACGGTGCCGGACGCACGGCTGGAAGTGCTCGCCAAAATTGCCAAGACCGCCGTGCTCGTGCCGGCGGCGATTGAGTTTGTCGATATCGCCGGACTGGTGAAGGGCGCGGCGCAGGGCGAGGGACTCGGCAACAAATTCCTCAGCCACATCCGCGAAGTCGATGCCATCGTGCAAGTCGTGCGGTGCTTTGAAGATCCCGACATCCACCACGTCGCCGGAAACATTGATCCCATTCGCGACATCGAAACGATCACAACGGAGTTGGTTCTCGCCGATCTGGAAGCAGTGAAGAAGCGTCTCGCGAGCGTGGCTAAAGATGCCAAGCGCGGCGACAAAATCGCCGTCGCCGAAGAAGCCGTTTTGAAAAAGCTGGAACCGCATCTGGATGCCGGCCGGCCGGCGCTGCTGCTGGGGCTGACACCGGAAGAAAAGGTAATCACGAAAGGGTTTTACTTGATGACGGACAAGCCGACGATCTTCGCGACCAACGTCAAGGAAACCGATCTGGCGGATGCGGACACCAATCCGTATGTCACCAAAGTCCGTGATTACGCGCGCACGCACCACGCCTGCGAGACGGTCGTGATCAGCGCGCAGATCGAAAGCGATTTGATTGATCTTTCCGCGGATGAAGCGAAGGAGTTTTTGAAGGAACTCGGCGTGGAGGAATCAGGTGTCGGCGCGTTGATTCGAGCCACGTATCATTTGCTCGGCCTGCGCACCTACTTCACGGCGGGCGAGAAAGAAGCGCGCGCGTGGACGATTCACGCCGGCGACACTGCGCCGCAGGCGGCGGGCGTGATTCACAGCGATTTCGAGCGCGGGTTCATCAAAGCCGAGACGGTTGCTTATGAAGATCTCGTCAAATGCGGCTCGGTCGCGGCGGCGCGCGAAAAAGGACTTTATCGCATGGAAGGCAAGGAATACGTCGTGCAGGACGGCGACGTGCTGCTGTTCAAATTCAACGTGTGATTCGCGTCAGCGCACGCCGAGTGGAAAAGCCAAAACTTTAATCAGGAGGCCAGCGTTCCGAAGGCACTGAGCGGATGCTCGCTCCTGCGAGTCAGGGTGGAAACCAAATCGGCGCAGCGTTCGCCATTTCTCGCGTGGCGACGCAATTCTTGTCAATCACGGCGAGAGCGTTACGCTCACGGCATTCGGGCCTAGCCCCCGTAGCTCAAATGGATAGAGCAATCGTTTCCTAAACGATGGATTCCGGTTCAATTCCGGACGGGGGTACCAGCTTCCATTCGCCTGGCACGATTCCTAATCGAGTTCCAGTTTCGCGGACTCACTTGCCAGCGCCGTCATTTTGCGGAAGAGTCGGACAGCTTTTCAGAAGCCTATGAACTCAAGCGATGCCTCCAAACCAGCGCCGCCGGCGTCGGATCCGAATTGCCTCGTGCATTCGGTTGCCGATGCGCTGACGGCGGAGCCGACGCTGGAGGCCGTGACGATTGATCGCAAGCGGCACGCGATTTCCGTCGCCACGCTGGGGAACGCGGACATCCCGCGGCTCACGCAGCAAATCCAATCGACGATTCAACAAGCTCAATCCGCCGCGCCGGAGCAGCAATGCCGGTTGCTCGCCGGCAACGGCGATTGCAGTGCCTGCGAGATTGTTCACACGCCGATGGATCGGCGCGACATCACGATCAAGGAGGACGCGGATTCGATCACCATCGCGCGCGTCACGTGTCCGACCGCGCCGAAGTTTTGGCGCTGGCGCGACATCCCGTGGCCCAAGGTCGTCCAGCGCGACGTCGAGTTCCTCGAACACGCCGAGCACCTCGACGAATGGAAGACGCAACTGGCCGCCGCGATTTTATGCGGCACGTTTGGAATCGCAGCTTTTTTCATCGGGCACGGCGCTGTGGCCAGGATTTTCTACGTGCTCGCATACGTGGCGGGAGCGAGATTTGCCGCCGAGGAAGTCTGGGAACGAATGCGGAAGGCGACCATCGACGTCCACTTTCTGATGCTTGCCGTCGCAGCCGGCAGCGCGAGCATCGGCGCGTGGGGCGAGGGCACGATGCTGCTTTTCCTTTTTTCGTTGTCCGGCGCGCTCGAACATTACGCGCTCGGCCGCACCCAACGTGAAATTCAATCGCTGTTCAAGGACGCGCCGAAAGTCGCGGCCGTGCTGGACGAACACGGCCACGAACACGAGCTGCCGGTGGAGCAATTGCGGCCGGGACTGCGGCTGCTCATCAAGCCGGGCGCGCAATTTCCGGTGGATGCCGAAATTGTGAAAGGCCGCAGCGCCGCCGATGAATCGAATTTGACCGGCGAAGCCACGCCCGTCGAAAAAGCCGAAGGCGACACCGTGCTCGCGGGCACGCTCAATCTGTGGGGCGCGGTCGAAGCCAGCGTGCTGCGTCCGGCGGCGCAAAGCGCGCTGCAAAAGATCGTCCACTTGATCAAAGAAGCGCAGCAGCAGAAGGCGCCGGCGCAACGTTTCACGGACCGCTTCAGCACTTATTACACGTACGTCGTGCTCGGACTTTCTTTCGCGATGTTTTTCGTCTGGTGGCTCGGTTTTCAGTTCGCGCCATTCACGTCCAGCGAGACGACTCGGAGTGCGTTTTATCGTGCGATGACGCTGCTCGTCGTCGCGTCGCCGTGCGCGCTCGTTCTCTCGATTCCGTCCGCCGTGCTGGCCGCGATCGCGTGGGGCGCGCGACGCGGGATTTTATTTCGCGGCGGCGCGGCGGTGGAAAAACTGGCGGACGTGCAAGTGGTCGCGCTGGATAAAACCGGCACGTTGACCACGGGTGAATTGAAGGTGGAGCGGGTGGAAAGTTTTCCACCGGGTCGCGAGGACGAAGTCGCGCAACTGGCTTACTCGCTCGAACGCCTTTCCACGCACCCACTTGCTCGCGCCATCACGCGCCACGGCAAACTGAAACGGCTGGTCGCCATTGAGTTCGACCATTTTGAATCCATCACCGGGCAGGGACTGAGCGCCGAAAGAAATGGCAAAACCTTCAAGCTCGGACGCCGCTCCTGGGTGACGCTGGCGCCGGGATCATCCACGCCAGCGGAAGCCAGCGCAGCCGGACTCGCCGAAGTCTGGCTCGCTGGCGACGGCCTGCTGGGCCGGGTGATTCTGCGTGACGACATCCGACCCCAAGCCAAACTCATCATCGCGGAAATGCGCTCGGCCAATTTGCGAACGGTCGTGCTGACCGGCGATCGGCGCGCGAACGGCGAGCATTTGCGCCGCGAACTTGAACTCGACGACGTGCGCAGTGAATTGAAGCCCGAACAAAAAGTGGAAGCGATTGTCGGCTTGAGCACGAATGGCCAGCGCGTCGCGATGGTGGGCGATGGCGTGAACGACGCGCCCAGTTTGGCGGCGGCGCACGTCGGCATCGCGATGGGGGCGCGCGGCGCGGATGCCGCACTGGAGCAAGCCGATGTCGTGTTGATGCACGACCGGCTGGAAAATTTTCTGGCGGCGTTTCGTTTGAGCCAGCGCGCGCGGCGCATCATCCGCCAAAATCTTTTCATCTCTCTTGGCACCGTCGCCGTGCTCGTTGTCTTCGCTTTGTTGGGGCGGATTCCATTGACGCTCGGAGTGATCGGCCACGAAGGCAGCACCGTGATCGTCGTGATGAATAGTCTGCGACTTTTGTTCTCCGGACGGCGCGCACGGGCTTGATCCGAGCGAACGCTCGCATGTCCAACAAGCGGCAATCCTTCGGTGACAATGCTCGCGTGCGTCTGTAACATCCTTGCCATGCAAACAACCTTAAATTTCCGCGTGCGCGGCCGCATGCTCTTCGCCGCGCTTTTTTCTCTCCTGCTGTTCGTTGCTTGTGTCCGCCTCGCCGCCGAGGAAATCACGCATTCATTCCTGGCTACGGGCGCAGAGACACGTATCGTCGCCGGCGACGGCCGCGTCGTGTGGCGTTACCCGCACAGCACGCGGGATGGTTGGGTGTTGCCCAACGGCAACGTCTTGCTCGCGGTGTCGAAGGACAAAGATTATCCGGGCGGCGCGGTCGTCGAAATTACGCGCGCTGACAAAGTTGTCTTCGAATGGAAGGGAACGCAGTCTGAAGTGAACACCGTCGAACCGCTGGCCAACGGACGCTTGCTTGTGACGGAAGCCGGGCCGAATCCGCGTTTGCTCGAATTGGATCGGAAAGGAAAGGTTCACGTCGAGTTCCCGATTCAATGTCAGTTGACCAATCACCACATGCAGTCACGCATGACGCGCAAACTGCCGAACGGAAATTATCTTGTGCCGCAGTTGTTCGACAAAGTTGTGCGCGAGTACACGCCCAAAGGCAAAATCGTCTGGGAAGTCGTCACGCCCAACTGGCCGTTCACCGCAATTCGACTGGCGAATGGCAACACGCTGATCAATTGCACTTACGGTAACGTGTCCATTGAGGTCGATGCTGCTGGCAAAATTGTCTGGCAACTCAGCAACGATGATTTGCCCGGCGCGCTGATCAAAGACGCTTGCGGCGCGCAACGCCTGCCGAACGGCAACACCGTGATCACCGCGTATGGCATCGGCGCGAACCGCACCAAACTCATCGAAGTCACGCCCGCCAAAAAACTCGTCTGGACTTACACCGACGACGCGCCGCACGGCATCCATCATTTCCAGATTCTCGACACGAACGGTCAGAAAATTTCCGGCCCGCCGCATCGTTAGACATGAAATGCTTCGTGACCGGCGCGTCCGGTTTCATCGGTGGGAACCTTGCGCGCGAACTTGTCGCGCGTGGTCATTCCGTCAAAGCGTTGTTGCGGCCCGGCAGCGACACGCGCTCGTTGACGGGGATCGAAGTCGAGCGCGTAGCCGGCGACGTCAGCGATCCTGGGCGGCTTGTTCCCGCGATGCGCGGCTGTGACTGGTGCTTTCACGTCGCAGCAAGTTATCAACTCTGGTTGCGCGATTACGCGCCGATGTACGCCGCGAACGTCGATGGCACGCGGCACGTACTCGAAGCCGCCGCTGCCGCCGGTTGCGCGCGGATTGTTTACACGAGCACAGTCGGGTGCATTGGACTGCCGGTGGAGCGCGACGGCAAAGTTGTTCCAACGGATGAATCCACTCCGGTTTCCGAGGCGCAGATGAGCAATCACTACAAGCTCTCGAAATGGCGGGCCGAGGAAATCGCCCGCGCGCTCGCTGCGAAAGGTCTGCCCATCGTGATCGTGAATCCGACCGCGCCCGTTGGGCCGTTCGATGTGAAGCCCACGCCCACGGGCAAAGTCATTGTCGATTTTTTGAATCGCGCGCTGCCGGCTTATCTCGACACTGGTTTGAACTGGGTTCACGTCCGCGACGTCGCCCTCGGCCACATTCTAGCGGCGGAACGCGGGCGTATCGGCGAGCGTTACATCCTCGGTCACGCCGATGGAAATTGGACGATGAAACAGGCGCTCGACGTACTCGCGGAAATTACGGGCCTGCCTTCGCCGAAATTTCGCGTGCCCTACTGGGTTGCGTTCGCAGCGGCGCATGTCGATGAACTGCTCGCGTGTGTCACCAGCAAGCCGCCGAAAGCGCCGCTCGCCGGCGTGCGCATGGCGAAATACAAAATGTGGTTCAGTCCCGCCAAAGCAATCCGCGAACTTGGCCTGCCGCAAACTCCACCGCGGCAGGCGTTGCACGACGCAGTGGAGTGGTTCAGTGCCCAACCGCACAGTGACCGCAAAAATTGAGCGCGCGCCGGAAGCGAAATAAGCTCGCGGGCTGAAACTTGTGCAATGAACGAATCGTCGCACCCTTCGCTCAAGGTTTTCCGAAGAGGTAAATCTGCTTCGTGGGCGAGTACGAAAGCACGGAATCGAGTGCGACAAAACTCTCCGTGTTGGCGACGCCGCCGAAGATAAGGAACTCGCTGCCGATCCAAACGCCGGCACTGTTGACGCGACCCGGCGGCGCGCCACGCTTGGAAAGAAAAACCCAAGCGTCGGTGTCTGGATTGTAGCGCGCGCCTGTTGCGCCGGGTGTTCCGCCCCAGGCGAACATTTCCGAACCCGTCCACGCTGCCAGCGAAATTGACGGCGCGGCGAACTCGTTGGCGAGCGGTTCCCAAGTGTCGCTCGCGGGATTGTAGCGGCCGCCTTCAGTGCCGTTCCAGACGACCAATTCGCGTCCCGACCAGACGCCTTTGCCCGAATGCGGCGCGCCGAGCGTGGACATTGGCTTCCAAGTGTTGGATTGCGGATCGTATCGCGAGCCGGTGTTGAGGCTGATCAAGTTGGTGGGATTCCCGTTTTGCGCAAGTCCACCCCAAATGATCATTTCGCTGCCTGTCCAGACGGCGACGTGTTCACGACGCGGTGCGGGTGCGCCGTGTGTCTGGTCAGCCGCGAGGCTCGTCCATGAATTATTTCGCGGATTGTAGCGAGCACCGGTGTTCACCAAGCCGGACGGCGAAAAGAATCCATTTGTTCGTGACGTCCCGCCCCAGATGATCATCTCCGTTCCACTCCAGACGGCACTGTGTCCATTTCGAGGGGACGGCGCGCCACTTGATTCGACTTCGAACCACCGATCCAAAACCGGATCGTATCTTCCTCCAGTCGCAATCGGAACCGCACCGCTGCCATAAATTCCATCGCCACCCCAGACAACCATCTCGGCTCCCGTCCAGACAGCGGTGTGATTGTGACGTGGCTCGGGCGTGTGATCTAAACTCGTGGCCGACCAACGGCCCGTGATCGGGTTGAATCGGCCGCCTTGAACTGTGAAGCCAAAGGAAGATGGCAGGCGGCCACCCCAGACAATCGCTTCCCGGCCTGTCCACACGACGGTGTGGCCAATGCGTCCAGCGAGCGGCACGTTGATCGGCCTCCAACTATCCGTGTCGGGCCGATAGCGCGCGCCTGAGTTAATCGGATTCACTCCCGTGCTTCTTCGTGGCACCAACGCGGCTTGGGCAGTGACAGCTTCCAATTGGATCGAACTCGCTGAACTCTGGTCACGAGCAATCCTGGCCGCAGCCAAGCTGGAGCCACCGCCCCAAATAATCATTTCGTCCCCGGTCCAGATGGCGCTGTGAAACGAACGTGCCAGCGGCGCTTGCGCGTTTCGTAGAATCCGCCACGAATCCGATACAGGATCGTAACCTGCGCCGTCCCCGGTTTCACGGCCGTCTCCTCCATTTTCAACGCCGCCCCAGATGATCATTTCTTTTCCGGTCCAAATCATCGTGTGGCTGGAACGCGCTCGTGGGGCATTGTTGGTTGACATGCTTTGCCAGGAATCGGTGGCGGGATCATAGCGCCTGCCCGCGTCTTTCGATGGAAACAGGCTGTTTCCTGTCCCGCCCCAGATGATCATCTCTTTTCCCGTCCAGACGGCACCGGGATAATCGCGGCCCGAAGGCGCATTGTTCGTCGAAACTGGCGTCCAAACGTCCAGCGCCGGATCATAGCGCACGCCGGTCGTGCGTTGAACATTAACCGAACCATGACCTCCCCAGACAATCATTTCGCGTCCCGTCCAGATGGCTGCTTGATATTGGCGACCGGATGGCGTGTTCGGCAGCGCAAGCGTCCTCCATTCGTTGAGCGGCGGATTGTAACCGGCCGCCCGGTGAACCAGTGCGCCTTTGGCGGTGGTGCCGCAGCAGACGATCATTTCTTTGCCGGTCCAAACTACGGAAGCGTTGATTACGCCCAAGCCCGCCGGCGCGGGAGCCATATCTTTTGATGCACCAGTAGCAGGGTTGTAGCGGAGACCCCGGCCCGAGGCCGTGCCCCAGAGCAGTAACTCGCTGCCCGTCCAGACGCCGGTTTGAAAGACAAGTTCGTCCGGTGTAATCAACGGCACCCAAGTCTCCGTCGATGGATTGTAGCGAACGCCGCCCTGAAGCGGCAATCCGGAGTAACCGCCCACCAAGACAATCATTTCCGTTCCGGTCCAAATCGCCGTATGGCCATAGCGCGGAGTTGGAATGAAAAATTTGAACTTCTTCCACGCATCGCCTTCGACTGTCATCGCGCCCATTTTTGTGAACCCTTTGGCGAGCAAATTCGTTGGTGCGGCGGAATCCGAAAGAATCAAACCGCCGCTGGCCAGGAGATTCGCCTCGGCAGCGCCCAAGGCAAGCTGTGCCGGGCCAATGGAACGGGGCGCGATGCTCGCGGCGGTGATCGAGTTCGGCGCGAGTTTTTCGGTCGTGACCGCGCCGCGCGCGAGTTTGGCCGACGTGATCGCGCCATCGGAAACATTCACGGCGATCATCGCATACGCGACGGCGGCGATTCGTTGGTCGGGCGCGACGTGCTGAAAGCCGTTCGTGGCGTCGCTGAACCAGACGCGCAGCCAGAGGTCCGGATTTGCGAACACCGCCGGTGGGAGGTCGGTCATGTTCGTGAGCGTCGTGTCGCCAAGCAGCACCGAGTAATCGCCTTGCGACACTGCGATGGGCGTGGCCGTCGCCGGCTCGCGAGCGTGGATGCTGGAGCCGTCGTTGCTCCAGAACGTGGTGGTTCCCTCGGCGTTGACGAACGCGAATTTGAATTCGCCGGGACCATCGTAATCGGTGCCGTTGATCGAAATGCTGCCTTGGTAGTTGATAACATGCGGCACCTGGGCCGGAACGGGTCTGACCAATGACGTGAAGGCCAACATGACGAGGATATTTGCTTTCATAACTTGGTTTCGGAGTTGGCTAGCTGCTGCCAATAGGAAAAAGATTCCGGCGCGCGAAGTGTGCGACTGAGAGCACAACGTGTGCTTCATCAGGCACACGCGTCTTGCCAGCTCACAATGGATAACGGTCACTCCGTTGTGCCTAGCAGACAAGATGCCAGCATGGGATTGGCTTGAAAGCAGAAGGACTGAAATGCTTGTCGCCTGTGTGCTGCAGAAAAATCACACATTACGCGTGAATCTCACGCGGAAACAATAGCGAGTGCCGTGACCAGCGAACCCATCCTTGAACCTTGCATCCCGCAAATTTCGTCGCGCCCAGCGCTGACTTACGTTTGCTTGCCGTGGTTTTCGTTCTCCAAAGCCGCCAGCACTTCCGGGTCGCGCACATCGACCCAGCGGCCGACGATTTCCAAACCGGCGATGCGATGTCCGGCGGCAACCAACGCGCTGATGGTATCGGTCAGTTCGTATTCGCCACGCGGAGATTTTCCAAGCCGCGCGGTGAACTCAAATAGCACGGGCCGAAAAATGTAGATGCCGGCGTTGTACCAAACCGGTTCGCCGGGCTTGAGCCAGCCTTCGCGTTGAAGTTGCTCCACTTGTGC
>JACPZS010000121.1 GCA_016195385.1 Verrucomicrobiota bacterium | reverse complement strand
CGGGTTTTACGGCGTTTATTCTCTCGAACATCGCGACCGCTTGCAGGCGTTGAACCGCAGCTACAAAAAGGAAACCGGCTTGCGGCTGCACGATGCGATCACGGACTACCTCGACAACGCGAAGGACAAAATCGAAAAGCTCCACGACGCCGTTGCGCCCAATGTCCGCGATGGTTTGGATCGATCGTTCGGCGAGATTGCGCGCGTGATCGACAAACTCGAATTGTCGCCGCTCGTGGTTTCGTTCTACGAATTTTTAACCCGCGAAGTTTGCGAGGCGTTTGCGATCATGGACGGCTCGATCTCGTCGAAGGAAAATCGCTTCATTCATTACCTGCTCAAACAAATCGCCGCCGTCTCGCAGGAACATCATGGCGCGGCGGGCCGATTCGCCAGCGGCAGCGCCGAGGAAAATCTGGAGCAGGTCTTGCGCGAACTGGACGAATTGGTTGGCATCGAGGAAGTGAAGGAGAAGATCAAACAGACCGCGAACTTCGCCCGCGTGCAGCAGCTTCGCGTGGGGCAGGGGATGAAGCCCATCTCGTCCAACTATCATTCGGTTTACACGGGAAATCCCGGCACAGGCAAGACGAGTGTCGCGCGGCTGATGGGGCGCATTTATCGTTCGCTCGGCGTGTTGAAGCGCGGGCATCTCGTGGAATGCGATCGCTCCGCGCTCGTGGCGGAATACGTCGGGCAGACCGCCATCAAGACGAACGCCGTCATCGATTCCGCGCTCGACGGAATTCTGTTCATCGACGAAGCCTACAGCCTTGTGAAGGATCACGAAGACTACGGCCGCGAGGCAATCGACACGCTGATCAAGCGTATGGAGGACAACCGCGACCGGCTTATCGTCATCGTCGCCGGTTATCCCGAACCGATGAAGCGCTTCATCAATTCCAATCCCGGCCTGCATTCGCGGTTCGCCCGCTTCGTCGATTTTCCCGACTATCAACCGCACGAGCTTTGCCGCATCTTCGGTTTGATGTGCCGCAAAAACAGTCTGACGCTCGCGCCGGGATTGAAGGAAAAGGTGCTGCATCATTTCAATTTCCTATTCAACGAGCGCGGCGAAAATTTTGGCAATGCCCGGCTGGTGCGCAATTGTTTCGAGGCCGTCATCAGCGCGCAAGCGAACCGGCTGGCGCGCGAGGCGAAATTCGATCACGACGCGCTGACGCGGCTCACGGAAGATGATTTGGATTCGCCAGCGGAACGATTGCTGGCCGAGCATCGCCGGGGCCGGAAGCCCTACTTCGTAAAATGTCTCCACTGCGGCGCGACTTATTCCTGGACGCCAGAGTTGGAATTTGTCGAGGCGAGTTGCACGCGATGCGGCAAAACTTATTCGTCCGAGTACGCGCAAATTCTTTGAGGAATCGGTAATCGTCAGCAAACAACCATCATGCCAGTTCCAATCATCAGCGTGGCGCAGATGCGCGAGTGGGAGACGGCGAGTTGGGCAGCCGGCCGGAGCGAAGCGGACGTGATTGGGCAAGTCGGTCGCCTCGTCGCTCAACGCGCGCTGCGTCTGACCCGCGCCGGCGAGCGCATCCTGATTCTCGCCGGCAAAGGCCACAACGGCGACGATGTCCGCGAGTCACGCCCGCATTTGTTGGAGCGCGACGTGATCGTCGTGAATGTGACCGAACCAGACGCGGCGCTGGCCGAAATTGATCGCGAGTTGCGAAAACGTCCCGCGCTTGCGATCGATGGCTTGTTTGGCATTGGCTTAAACCGTCCCCTTGACACTGTCTGGATCAAATTGATCGAGCGCGTCAACGCGGCAAATTTACCTGTACTGGCGGTCGATGTTCCCTCCGGCCTGAACGCCGAGACGGGAGAAATCATGGGCGCAACCATTCGTGCGGCGATCACGTTGACGATCGGCGCGCCGAAGCGTGGATGCTTTGCCGCGAACGCGATCCCGTGGATTGGCCGGCTCGAGGTCGCGCCGGACATTGGATTGATTCCCTGTGCGCAATCGAGCGAGCTGCAATGGATGACGGCGGAAGATTTTCGCGGCTTTCCGCCGCCACGCGCCGTCAACACGCACAAGGGAAGTTTCGGTCATCTCGTCATCCTGGCTGGCAGCATCGGTTATCACGGCGCGGCGGTGCTGGCGGCGCGTGGAGCACAACGCGCGTGCCCGGGCTTGCTCACGATCATCACGCCGGAAAATGTTTACCTGCCGGTCGCGTCGCAACTCCAGGCTGCGATGGTGCTGCCGTGGCACGCTGGCATGGCGTTGCCCGCGACCTGCTCGGCCATCGTCATCGGCCCCGGCCTCGCGGCGCGCGAACTGCCGGCGGAGCTGCACGACGAAGTCCGGCAAATTTGGAGCCACTCGCCATTGCCGGTCGTTGTTGATGCCAGCGCGCTGGACTGGCTGCCGCCGGGAGCGCGCTCCTCCACCGCGCTGCGCGTCCTCACGCCTCATCCCGGCGAAGCGGCGCGCCTGCTGGGCGTGACCACGGCGCAGGTTCAATCGGATCGCGCGCGTGCGCTGCGCGAATTGTCACGCCGGTTCGGCGATGCCTGGGTGGTTTTGAAAGGGCACCAGACTTTGATCGGGCGCGGCAGCGGCGAAATTTTTGTGAATTCGTCGGGCAATCCATTTCTCGCGCAAGGTGGCAGCGGCGATGTGCTCGCGGGATTTCTCGGCGGACTGCTGGCCCAGCCGGCGTTGCAGACCGATCCTTCGACCGCCATTCGCTTTGCCGTCTTCGAGCACGGCGCGGCGGCGGATCGCCTGGTGGAGCATTCGGGAATATGCACCATCGACGAACTGGTAAGCGTGTTGGCAGGTACGCCTGAGCTTCGGCTTAACCGCTGATCTGGTCGCGTGGGATTTTTGCGGACGCGCGACTGGCCTTTTTGTGTTGCCGTGACGCTTGCTAGCTCAGAACCGTCTCCGCAAAAATCCCCCAAAAAGCAAACTGATCAACGCAACCTTGTTTCTTCCGAGACGCCAGAGGCGACGCTGCGGGGGGTGTCATTCATTCAGCGAGTCAGGTGATGATGGAGCAAATAAGTGCCGTGATAAACAAGAGCCGTGAAGATCCCCAACACTGTGAGCGCAAGAATTGCCAGAATAGCGAATGCAATCTTGCCTGACCCGGTTCTGTGCGCGGAGTCCGCACCGCAGGCGTTGCAGTGATAGTAACGCGGAGAGGAAATCTGGATTAGCTTGGCGAACGGCAAGGCAATCACTCCGAAGGCACCTGTCGGATACCAAGCATAGCCCATCCCGCGAAATTGGATGTCAGTCGAGTTGCAACTTGGGCATTTCATGGCTTTGCCCCGCGAAGAGGAGGAAGGCATAAAAATGATACAACCTCAATTTGCGGTTAAGCACGTACATGAAAGCGGCCAGTATGTGGTGTAGTCACGGTCGGCAGTTTAGGCAGATTTTGCTGGACGTCCAGAATGTTTTTGCCAGGGCCGGGCTTTCGCAGAGAGCGTGAATATCAATCCGGCAATGGCGGCGAGGAAAATTCAGCGGCATTCTCGGGTGTCCGGGAAAACGGCCAGGAATGTTCAAGGCAGGCTCCCGGCGGGCGCAATGCCACGGAGCGACGCCGAGTCCGACCAAGTTTAGCAACGGCAGGAGACGACGGATGTCTCTGGCCCGGCGGCAGCACTCACGCGCCTACCACTTCACCTGCTCCAGAAATTTAAGCGTCTGCGGGATTTGCTCGGCCGAGCGATCGGATTCGTCTTCGATGAAGTAATGCTTGATGCCTGCTTTCTTCGCGGCGCTCAGGATCGCGGGCCAGTTCATCTGGCCGGTGCCAAGCGTAACATCGTTGTTCACATCGGTGTGGCCGGTGAGCGGGCCGGTTTGGACGCCTTTTTTGAGATCCTTGAGGTGCATCAATTCCCAACGGCCGGGATACTTGGCGAGGAGCTTCACCGGATCCTGACCAGGAAAAACGATCCACAGAATGTCCATCTGGAAGCGCACGAATTGGGGATTCGTCTCCTTCATCATCAGGTCGAGCAACGTGCTGTCGCCGTGCGGCTGGAATTCGTAGCCGTGGGCGTGATAGAAAAATTTAAGACCATGCTTGGCGAGCGCCTCGCCCGCGCGATTGAACACGTGAATTGTCTCGCGACATTCTTTCTCGTCGAAGTCGCCTTCGTGCGGTGCCCAGGCGCAGCCGACGTACGTGAGGCCAAGGGCCGTCGCATCCTTGGCAACGCCTTCGATGTCGTCGCGCAGTCGCTCAAAGGGAAAGTGGCCGCTGATGGGGTTGAGTCCATTGGCCTTGAGCATTTCGCGGAATTTCTCCGGCGCTAAATTGTAAGTGCCGGCCAGCTCGACTTCCTGGATGCCGTAGCCGTGAACTTTCGCCAGCGTGCCCGGCACGTCTTTCGCGAACAGCCCGCGCAAGCTATAAAGCTGGAGGCCAATCGGCCCCTTGAAACTCGGGCCGATGCCCGTGTGATGCGCGGAATCCGCCGCGCGCGCGACGGTCGTCAAAGCAACAATGGCGGCGACGCAATACTGCGCGCGCACGAAGGTCAAAAGTGATTTCATAGTTGGCGGAATTAGGCCGTGATCGGGGACTCAGAGCAATCCTAAATTGAATTCACATATTACGCGCGCAGTGGCGCCGGCTCCAAGGCTCGCCGCAATCCCCACCATTGCCAACGGCATCTGCGTTCGCCACAATCCACGCGGATGAGCAAATGCTTTTATATCACGACGGCCATTGATTACCTAAACGGCCAGCCACACCTCGGCCACGCCTACGAAAAGGTGATCACGGACGTGATCGCCCGCGCGCGCCGAAGCCTCGGCGAGGAAGTCTTTTTCCTGACCGGCCTGGATGAGCACGGGCAAAAAGTCCAGCAAGCCGCGCAAGCCGAAGGCAAATCTCCGCAAGCTTACTGCGATGAGCTCGCGACGATTTGGCAGGCTTTTGCCGGCCGTCTCGAACTGACGAACAACGATTTCATCCGCACCACCGACGCGCGCCACAAGGCCACCGTGCAGGCGATTCTCAGCCGGCTTCACGCCGCCGGACATTTTTACCAGGCCGTTCACGAGGGATTTTATTCAGTGAAGGAGGAGACGTTCCTCACGGAGAAAGATCGCCGGCCTGACGGCGCGTTTGATCCGGCTTTTGGCGAAGTGATCAAGCTCTCGGAGGAAAATTATTACTTCAAGTTGCGGGACCACCAGCCGTGGCTCATTGATTACATCGAGACGAATCCCGATTTTATCCGCCCGGCGCATCGGCGCAACGAGGTGCTCGGGTTTCTGAAAAACAACGAGCTGGAAGATCTCTGCATCAGCCGGCCCGCGAACCGCCTCAACTGGGGCATCCCGCTGCCGTTCGACTCAAACTACGTGACCTACGTGTGGTTCGACGCGCTCGTGAATTATCTCAGCGTGCCAGCCGCGAAAGGCGATGAACTTGTTTGCGCCGCGTTGGGTTTTCCCGAAATTCGAAATTCAAAATTCAAAATTCAATTGTGGCCGGCGGATGTTCACGTCATCGGCAAAGACATTTTGAAATTTCACGCGGTGTTCTGGCCGATCATGCTCAAGGCGATGGCACTGCCGCTGCCGAAACAAATCCTCGCCCACGGCTGGTGGCAGAAGGACGGCGCGAAGATGAGCAAAACCACCGGCAACGTGGTCGATCCCATCGCCGTGATCGACGAGTGGGGCGTGGACGCATTCCGCTTTTACGTCGTGCGTGAACTCGACATCGGCGCCGACGGCAACTGGACGGACGCCGGTTTCGCCGCGCGCTATCAGGCCGAGTTGGCGAACGGCCTGGGCAACCTCGTCAATCGCTCGCTCTCGATGCTCAAGCGTTATCGCGGCGGTAAAGTGCCCGAGCCGCCGACGAACGCAGAACTGAGCGCCGTCGCCGCGACCGCGCTGGCTGAAGCGAGCGAAAAACTTCGCCAGGCGGAATTGCAATCGGCGCTGCAAAGCATCTGGACGCTCATCACGCGCGCCAATCAATACGTGGATCAAACCGCGCCCTTCAAGCTTGCCAAAGATCCGGCGCAGGCGCGACGGCTCGATGAAGTGCTCTACAACTTGACCGAGACTTGTCGCGTGCTGGCGATTTTGCTGTGGCCGTTTATTCCGACAACTGCCGTGCGCATTTTTGCCCAACTGGGACTGCCTGGCGTGCCCGATAAATGGCGGCTGCGGCTTGGGGAAAACTCGCCGCTGGTCACGCCATCGGCGAACCCGCGCCGCTGTTCCCACGCAAAGATATCGTGGCGAAGTGAAGGCGGCGCATTAACTTCCGCGCCGATTGAGATCCGCCAATGCCGCGCGCATTTCCGGAAAGCGAAATT
>JACPZS010000120.1 GCA_016195385.1 Verrucomicrobiota bacterium | reverse complement strand
TTCCTGATATAATGTCCGGCGTCGTCGGGGCGTAGCGCAGCCCGGCTAGCGCACTGCAATGGGGTTGCAGGGGTCGTGAGTTCAAATCTCACCGCCCCGACCATCTTTTTAATGCGGTAAACATTGGTGATGGTGAAGTTTTCGCCGCTCACCAAGAAAAAGCCGTCGCGCCTTTCCCCACAGATCGCACACAAATTCCGCCCGAATTCCTAGCCAAGACCATGGGTTCCCGGTAGTCGTCCGCCATCGAAAAGCCGAGGCCAAAATCTACGGCAAGACCCGGAAATATCATTTCTACCGCGTGGCCGCTTATGTGGGCGACAGCCGGCGCATGACCAGCTACGGCACCTATTCGGAGGCCATGAGTACCGCCGATCAACTCGTGCGCGAGATGAGTCACGGTTCGCAGGCGGCGCTCACAACGGCACAGACGCGCGGTGTGTTGGCGGTGCTCGACGCGGTGGAAAGTTTTCGCCGTGAGCGAGGACAGACGATTTCTGCCGTGCGCGCGATCACCGAATACCTTGCCGCGGTCCGCAAGCTGGGCGACCGGCCGCTGTCCGACGCGGTGGACGGTTTCCTTGGCATCGTGGCGACGGTCAAGCGCATGGATTGGGGCAGGCCGTGGAACACATCCAGAGCCGCGAACACAAGACCGCCGCGACCGACGGCAAACGTCCTCAACTCTCCCTGGCTATCATTACATCGTGGCGGCACAGTGCAAATGGAGGCTTGAATCGTGGGTGCAGTTGTAGTATTAGCCCTCACTGAATCTGAGCCAGGCTTGGCGCGTTCGATAAATCTATGAAAACTTTTTACTTAAACTTTGCACGCGTGTTCGGAGTGGCATTGCTCACTGCTTTGCTCGCTGAATGCGTTGCCGCCGCGGAAGCGGCGAAAACCAACGCGGCCCCGCGCATTGAATTTTCCGAACTGATTCACGATTTCGGCAAAGTGACAACCACCGAACCACTTCGCCACGATTTTATCGTGACCAATACCGGCAATGCCGTGCTGCAAATCCTGGAAGTGAAACCAGGCTGTGGTTGCACGACCGCCGGCACCTGGGACAAGGAAATTCAGCCGGGCAAAACGGGCCGGATTCCAATTCAGTTTAACCCGGCGAACTATTCCGGCCCGGTGACAAAATCGGTGACCATCACCTGCAACGATCCGGCCAAGAGCATCAGCTCGCTCCAACTCAAAGCGGACATCTGGAAGGCTCTCGACATCCAGCCGACTTACGTCCAGTTCCTGCCGGTGGAGGACGAGGCCACGAACGAAACGCGCATCGTCAAGATCACCAATCGTACGGACGACCCGCTCACGCTGGAGTTGCAATCCGCCTCCAATCCCGCTTTCAAAACTGAGTTGAAAACTGTGCAACCGAACAAGGAATTTGAACTGCACATCACCTTCGCCGGGTCAACGCTCACTAACATCGGCAGTATTTCTTCGCAAATCTCGCTCAAGACTTCGTGGCCGAACCAGCCGGTTGTCAGCTTCTCGGCTTTTGCCATGTTGCGCCAAGCCGTGACAATCAGCCCCAACGTGCTCAATCTCCCGGCGCGACAATCGATGGCGGCTTACAAGCAATCGGCCTTTGTCATGAACAACAGCAGCACGCCGGTAAAGCTCACTGAGGCTTCGGTCAATGCGGAGGGCGTGAAAGTTCAGATCAACGAATCAACCCCCGGCAAAACCTTCTCGCTGACGATTGAGTATCCGGAAGGTTTCAATCCGGCTCCCGGCACGCCGCTGGAGTTGAAGGTCAAAACCACGCATCCCAAGCGTCCCATCGTATCGGCGAACATCCTCGTCATGGGCCCGCCGCCCGGCACCCCCGCCGCCAAGGCGACGGGTACGAAATAGCTTCGGCCCGCCATGCGAGCAGCTCGCACCGTCCTGCTGGAAGCGCTGGTCGTGGCGGTGACCGGCCTGGCCCTGGCGCTGGCAGCCAATGCGCTTTCGCCGCGCGGACTTCGGCTCGCGAGAAATTATTTTCCCGTGCTGCCTGCGGTTGACGGGCCTGCCACCGTTGGCCAAACGGCTGCTATTTCCAATTCGCCGCCCACCGATCCTTCCCAAGCCGCCGCGCTGCGGTTACAGCAGCGCGGCTTCGCGATTGCAAACGGCAACGAAGTCTTTGAACTTTTCAAAGATCCGCGTTACGAGCAGGGGCTGATCGTTTTTGTCGATGCCCGCGACGACGATCATTTTTCCGCTGGGCACATCCCCGGCGCGTGGCAGTTCAATCATTACCGTCCTGAAAATTATTTGCCCGCGATTCTGCCTGCTTGTTTGAACGCGATGAAAGTGGTCGTCTATTGCACCGGCGGCCAGTGCGAGGACAGCGAATTTGCCGCCGTTGCATTGCGCGACGCGGGCATTCCGCGCGAAAACCTCGTCGTCTATCTCGGCGGCATTACCGAGTGGACGACGCAAGGGCGCAGTGTGGAAACCGGCGCGCGCGGCAGCGGCCAGATGCTCACGCCCGCAGCGAAGCCATGAGCGCAACCTCATCTGGTGAAACAACGGCACAAACGCGTGGCGTGGATTACGCGGCGGCGCTCGCGCGCTGGCTGGTCGGCGCGCTGTTCATCTACATGGGGCTGCACAAGGCGCTGCACCCGGTGGAATTTCTCAAGCTCGTCCGTCAGTATGATTTGCCGCTGCATCACGTCGCCCTGAATTTCGTGGCGGCGACTTTGCCGTGGTTCGAGATTTTCTGTGGCTTGCTGCTCGTCTGCGGCATCGCGGTGCGTGGCGCGGCGCTGCTGCTCGTCGCCGTGCTCGTGCCTTTCACAACCGCCGTCTTGATGCGCGCGCTTGCCATGCAAAAAGCGGGTGGACTGCCCTTTTGCGCGATCAAGTTCGATTGTGGCTGCGGCGCTGGCGAAGTTTTGATCTGCCGCAAGCTGGCGGAAAATTGCCTGCTGATCATCACAGCGACCTGGCTGACATTTTTGCGCGGAGGGATATTTTGTCTCCGACCGGAACTGCTGAAGAAGTCGCCGGGCGACAAACTGAGTTGAACCCAGTTTTTGTCCCGATGTTCAGCTTTCCGCAAACCGCTGCAACAGCTTTTCGTGAATGCCGCCGAAGCCACCGTTGCTGAAGACGCATACGACATCGCCGGGAGAAACCGCCTGGCCGATGTGCTCCACAATCGCTTCGACCGTCGGCAGGTACGCGGCAGGTTTGTCGTGCGAGCGCAAATCTCGCATCAATTTCTCCGGGTCGAGTCGTTCGTCGGCTTTCAATAATTCCAGCCGCCCCACTTCGGCGACGACCGCGCCATCCGCCAGCGCCAGTGCTTCCACCAGTTCGGATTGAAATACATTTCGTCGGGTCGTGTTGGAGCGCGGTTCGAAAACCGCCCACACTCGTTGGCCAGGAAATTTAATCCGCAGTGCGCGAAGCGTTTCGCGAATCGCCGTCGGATGATGGCCGAAATCATCCACGACTGTCACGCCGCCGCTCACGCCGCGTACTTCCATCCGACGACGAATGCCGGTGAAAGTGTAGAACCCCGCCTGAATTTCTTCATCACTCAAACCGCAATGCCGCGCGCAGGCGGCGACCGCCAGCGCGTTGCGCACATTGAGTTCGCCGGTTAGGGGAATGCGAAACGGAAAGTCCGGAGCCGGCGATCCGTGGGGTGCCAGGACAAATTTCGACGTGGCTCCACCGAGTTCCAGATCAATTGCGCGAATCTCGTTCTCGGTGCCCAGCCCGAATCGCCGGACAGGACAATGCTTCACGTCGAGCAGTGGCGCGAGATTCGCATCGTCGCCGTTTGCCAGCAGCAGGCCATTGCGCGGCACGAGATTGATCAGCCGCCGGAACGTTGTTTGGACGGCGGCGAGGTTTTCAAAAATGTCGGCGTGGTCGAACTCGAGATTGTTGATGATCGCCACTTCGGGCAGGTAGTGGACAAACTTGCTGCGCTTGTCGAAGAAGGCCGTGTCGTATTCGTCGCCCTCGATGATGAACCACTCGCTGTCCGTGAAGCGCGCGCCCTGGCCGAGATTGTTCGGAATGCCCCCGATGAGAAAACTCGGCCGCCGGCCACTGTGCTCGAACATCCACGCCAGCAGCGAAGTCGTCGTCGTCTTGCCGTGCGTGCCTGTGACGACGAGCGACCGTTTGCCGCGAATGAAAAACTCCTTCAACAACTCCGGCAGCGAGCAGTAGCGCAGCTTGTGTTCAAGCACGAACTCCACCTCGGGATTGCCGCGCGAAATCGCATTGCCGATCACGACGAGATCCGGCCGTTGCGCCAGATTTTTCTCCGCGTAGCCGACCATGACTTTGATCCTTTTCTCCGCCAGAAAAGTGGACATCGGTGGATAGACATTTTGATCCGAGCCGCTGACGCGAAAGCCTTTTTCCTGCATCGCGGCGGCAGCGGCGGCCATCGCCGTGCCGACGATCCCGACGAAGTGAACGGAGGAAATTTTCTCTAAAATCATCGGACGCTGACGCTAGCCAAGACACTCTGGAACACCAGCAAATCCATCAGCACGATTGGGGACAAACGCCGCACTACCGTCCGCGTGAAGCGATCTGTGGCTTCGGCTGGCTCAAGAGGCGCTTGGATTCTTCGAGGAGAAACCTGGCTTCGGTGAACGGCTCGTAGCTGATGTCCTGCCAGCGCACAAGGCCGTCGCCATCGACGAGGAAAGTTCCATGCAGCGGCATGTTCTCGAAATCATCGAACGCACGATACGCCTTGAACGTCGCCAGGCTCGCATCCGAAACGAGCGGGAACGGAAAACCAGTGCCGTCCTTGTTCTTGTCCGCCATCTTCCTCAATCCGTCGACCGAATCGGTGCCCACGGCCACGATGGAAATCCCAGCCTCGGCGAACTCGCGTGCCAGCGGCGAAAATGCTTTCAGTTGCTCGATGCAGTGCGCGCAGCCGTGGCCGAGGTAGAAAATCACGAGCACCGGTTTGCCACGGCTCTCGGCGAGCGAAAGATTTTTTCCGTCGGCGTTGGGCAGGTTCCAATCGGGCGCGATCGAGGGATGCCAGCGGAACGGTCCCAAACTGCTCAGGGCCGGACGATCACCTACGTCGGTCGGCGCCGGCGAGACGCGTTTCCAATTCTCCGGCAGGTTCAAATCCCGCGCCGCGCTCGCGAGCCGTTGAAAGATCGGCGTGTCGATTTCGAGGTCGCTCGAAAGCGTCCGCAATTTCTGAAATGCCTCGGCCAGTTCGTTCGTTTTGCCGCCGCGTTGCAGCACGTCCACATGGTTTGCCAGGAGTTGGACCTGATTTGTGCCTTTCTCGGCGGCTTCGCGTGCGAGTTGCTCGGCGCGGTCGTGGTCGTGGTCGCCCGCCAGCGAGTAAAATCGCGACCAGCGATCTTTGCGCGGCTCTTTGATTTGTTCGTAAAGCTCGTTCGCTTTCTCGACGGATTTTTCCGCGAGCGCGGCAAAGCCCTTCAACTCGGTCAATTGATTTTCAACCGGTTCGGCGCGCTTGAGGAAGCCCTGCATCGCGTCGGCCATCGCCCTGGCAATTCTGTCGGCGGGCTGCTTTTCTTTACGCGCCTTGGCTTCGGCCTCCTCGCCCGCAGTCTGCCGCTCGCTTTTGATTTTCTTGAGCGCGGCTTCGACTTCACGCGTGTAGGTGCGGCCCATTTCCAAATCCCCTTTGCTCAACCACGCGACGCCGAGCGCGTGGGCGCGACGCGCCTGCTCTTCGGCAATGTCCGTCACCGGCAGATAAACCGTCTCGCTCAGGACAATCAGTTCGTCCCAAAGTTCGTAGCGCAGGAGCGTTTCAATCAACGCCGAGCGACCCAGTTTGGCGCTGCTGTAATTTGTGAGCGTGTTGTATTTGGGATGTTGCGGCAGTTCGATCATGTTCTTCGCGAGATCGACGGCGTCGCGCACGCGGCCGACGAAATTCAAATTGTCAACGAGCCACGAATTGTTGTGCGCGTAGTTGTGGATTTGATCCGGCAGCACGCGGTCGCGAATCATGTGCGCGTGATCGACGCGCGCCGAAGCTTCCTGCTGCCAGGCCGCGTCGGCGTAGCGATTGAGCTTGGAATACGTGTGCCCCGGCATGTGCCACATGTGCGCGATGCCGGGGGCAGCCTGACCGCCACGCGCGGCGGACGGCAGCGCGCGGATGGGATTTTCGCCGTCCCAAAGATGAATCCGGAAGTGATGGGCCGGGTGCATTGGTTCGGTGGCGAAAACTTCTTTGAGCAGCGACTCGACCGCTTGATGGCTCGTGATGGGCAAATCGCTGCCCGCGTTCTGCCAGATTTGAACGGCGAGAAACGCCTTCGCTTCGATGTCGTCGGGAAATTCATAAACAATCTTTTCCAGCCCGCGCACGAGTTCGCGTTTGCGATCCTTCATCTCTTTTTTCTCGTCCCGATAAAACGCGGCGAGCGAATCTATCCACAGCACTTCGCGGCGCGAGACTTGGTTCGTGAGCGGCGCGGCTTTCGCGATGAACTCCTTCGCGCGTTTGTCGTTGTTGACGTTCGCCGACGCCATGCCCCAGTAGGCCATCGCGCAATTCGTGTCCAGCGCGAGCACCTGCCGAAACGAACGCTCGGCTTCAAAGTACCAGAAGCCGTAAAGCTGGCCGACGCCCTGGTTGAAAAATTTCTGCGCGAGCGGCTCCTTGGTCGTGATCGGAAAGTTCACCTTGCCCGTGCCGGGCATCAGATACGCCTTCTGCCGCGGGCCTTCGTTGAACGCTTCGCCGTGCGACGAGTGGCCGGCGAGGATCGGGGGCGTGTTCGTGCTGCTGCCTGCCGGTTCGTCATCGGCGCGCGCGACGAATTGGCTGCCCAGCAGCACCGCCGTCAGGCAGGTGAGAATTCTGGTCTTCATAAGATGGTGCAGCGACTTACTGGAGGTTTTGATACGCGAGCCACAGCGCGCGAAGATACTTCATCACGCGCACAGGATCTTTGCTCTCCGGAATTTCCGCCAGACAGAACCCGGTGAAGCCCACGCCGTTCAAGCCCGTGAGCAACTTGCGGAATGGATATTCGTCAAGGAACAAGTCGCGCATGTGGACGGAGAAAATTTTCTTCTTCACCAGATTGAAGTTATGATCGAAGCCTTCACCGTCGAGGTCAGTCTGGTTTGAATTCCAGCAAATGCCGACGCTCGGATGATTAGCCACGTCGAGAATCTTTTTGATGTTCGGCAGCAGCGATGTTTCCGCGCCGTGAACTTCCAGGCGGATGAGCTGGCCGAGATCGCGGGCGAAGTTGCCGAGTTCATGCAATGAACGTCCAATTTGTTCCAGAGTTTTCTCCTGCGGCACTTCTTTGGGCAACGCATTCGGGCGGACTTTGACACCGGACGCGCCGACGTCGCGCGCGAGCAGGAGATATTGTTTCGTTGCCTCGATGTCTGCGCGCAGCTTCGCCTGATCCGGCGTGTGATAATCAAACGCGCTGCCCAAGCCCATCAAGATGACTTTCGAGTCGGCAAAGCGCTTTCGCACTTCAGCGCGCTGCTCCTTGCTCAAAGAAACTTCGACGCCATGCGCGTGCGTTGTCCGCAACTCGACGCCCTCAAACTTTGCTTCTTCACAATTCCGGATGATGGTCGCGATGTCCCAGTCCTTGGCGATATTGTAAGTCACGATGCCAAGACGCATCTTCGATTGCCCGGCGAACGTCGGCGCCGCGCGTGTTTCGGCGGCGGACGTGAATGAATTGGCAAAGGCGGCAGCACCGACGCCAAGGCCGGCTGCCCGAAGAAAATTTCGGCGAGTTGTTTTCATGCTAGTTGCAATGAACATGCGCGATTGAGCGAAACTTGGAAACCAATTTTTGAAGCACAAAGGTTCCCGCTCGCTCCGCATTTGCATTTCGTGCTGGTTCGTTGAACACTTGGCGCACGATGGAAAAGGAAAGTCCACGGATTGTGGTGCTGGGCGCTGGCTTCGGCGGGTTGACATTTTGTCAGACGTTTCACCACGCGGCGGCGCGCATCACGCTCGTTGATCGCCAGAATCACCATTTGTTCCAACCGTTGCTCTACCAGGTCGCGACTGCAGGGCTGTCCGCACCGGAGATCGCGCAACCGATCCGTTCCATCCTTTCCGACCGGCTGAATGTCACGGTGCTCATGGACGAAGCAACGGACATTCAGCTCGCCGAAAAGCAAGTCGTGCTCAAACAGAGCGCGTTGCCCTACGATTACCTTGTGCTCGCGCTCGGCGGCATGACGAGCTACTTCGGACATCCGGAATGGGAGCAATTCGCGCCCGGCCTGAAATCACTCGACGACGCGATCAAGATTCGCCGCCGCATTTTGCTCGCGTTTGAAAAAGCGGAGACGGAAACCGACCCCGCCGTGCGCGAACGCCTGATGACCATTGTCGTCGTCGGCGGCGGGCCGACGGGCGTGGAACTTGCCGGCGCGTTTGCCGAGCTTTTTCGGCGTGTGTTGAAACGGGATTTCCGGCGCATTGATCCGAGTCATGCGCGTGTGATTTTGATCGAGGCATCGCCGCTGGTGCTGTCGCATCTGCCGTTGGAATTGGCGACGAGCGGCGGCGAACAGTTGAAAAAATTGGGCGTCGAAATTCGCGTGTCCACCAAGGTAAAGAACATGCGCGACCGCTGGGTGGAACTCGACAACGGCGACACGATTGCCGCCGAGAACATCGTCTGGGCAGCCGGCGTCGCGGCCAGCCCTGTCTCACACAAGCTCGGAGTGGAACTCGACCGTGCCGGCCGCGTGAAAGTGTTGCCGGATCTGAGCATCGCGGGCCACCCGGAAGTTTTCGTGATTGGCGACATGGCGACCGTGATCGACAAGGACGGCAAACCTGTGCCTGGCATTTGCCCCGCCGCGATGCAGATGGGGCGCTACGTCGCGCACCTCATCGAGGACGAACTCGCCGCGCCCACGCCGAGCCACGCTCCGCGAGCGCCCTTCAGCTATTGGGACAAAGGCACGATGGCGACGATTGGACGCTCGGCGGCGGTGGCGAAGATCGGCCGCTTTGAATTCACCGGCATCGTCGCGTGGGCAGCGTGGTTGTTCATCCATCTCATCTTTCTCGTTGGCTTTCGCAACAAACTCGCCGTGCTGCTCCAATGGGCCTACTCCTACGTGACCTACAAACGCGGCGCGCGCATCGTGACCGGCATGTCGGCGGAATTGAAGCGAGCGCCACCCTCGTAAATGCGCCGCAAAATAATCGGCGCAAAGGCCGTTCGGGAGAAGTCAGTTCCGCACTTTTCTCGCCAAGGAGTTATTCGAGAACCACACCACAACGTGGGCACTTAAGATGCACACGAAACGATTTCATTGTTATGCACTCGCCGCATTTCGGGCAGGGCCGCCCTCGTTTCTGAAATATCCAAATGATTTCCTCAGTTACGTAGGCGACTGCCATCACGACGGCAATGACAATGCCAAGGATCCATCTTGGAGATTCATCCGGCTCGCCGCGCATCAACACCAAAGCCGCGCCAGCAAGGGTGGGAAACGCCAAGTGTTTCCATCTTCGATATTTTTTCCACATGGCATGAAGAATGAAACCGATTCCATTGCCGAACTCGATTCAGCTTTGCATCGACACCAGCCGACGGTGCTGTTCAAACAACCCGCGCAAGTTTACGGACAAGCCGTCCTGCAACGCCTGTAACTCCCGATACAGCGAAACATTCTTGGCGTTCGGTCGGGCTGATTCCGCTCGATTCACTTTCACAAAATGGTCTGTGATATGGCTGATGGAAAGGTCTTCGCCGTGCGCGCGACGCCAGCACCACAGCGCCTGCAACGCCGCGCCGTAGGCCGCGCCTTCGCTGACTTTGAGCGTGACGACTTCGGCGTTGAAAATGTCCGCCATGATTTGCCGCCACACTTTGGATTTCGCGCCGCCGCCGGTCGCGCGAATCTGCTTTGGATTCACGCCGAGTTCGGCGAGCCGGCGCAGCCCGTAGTTCATGCCGAGCGTCACGCCTTCCATCGCGGCGCGGGCGAAATTTTGCGCCGTGAATGTTTTCGGCGTGACACCGAAATAAACGCCTGTGCCCGCCGGCACGTTCGGCGTGCGCTCGCCTTCGAGATACGGCAACAGGAGCAAACCGCCCGCGCCCGGCTCGGCATTTGCCACCGTCGCGTCGAATGTCTTCACGTCCATGCGGAAATCGTGGCGCACCATTTCCGTGGCGACGGTCACGTTCATCGTGCAGAGCAGCGGCAGCCAGCGGTTCGTCGAGTCGCAGAACGCCGCGATTTCGCCGCGCGGATCGATCACCGGTTTTTCGGCGCACGCATAAATCGTCCCGCTCGTGCCAAAGCTCGCGGTGATGACGCCCGCCCGCGTGTTGCCCGTGCCAATCGCGCCCATCATGTTGTCACCGCCGCCCGCGCTCACGAGCACGTCGGGGTTCAATCCCAGCGCCTTCGCGGTGGACGACTGCAAATGTCCGGTGGGGTGGTCGCTGGAAATCAGCGGCGGCAATTTGTCTGCGAGATCCGCGTCGATGGCGCGCAACGCGGCGTCGGACCATTTACGCCGTTTCACATCGAGGAGCGCCGTGCCGCTGGCGTCGCCAAACTCCATCACTTTCTCGCCCGTGAGCCAGAAATTCAGATAGCCATGCGGCAACAAAACCGTGGCGAGGCGTGCGTAATTTTTCGGTTCGCGCTTTTTGAGCCAGAGAATTTTCGACGCGGTGAAGCCGGGCAGCACGGCGTTGCCGATGGCACGAATCGTCGCTTTCGCACCGCCGAGCTTCGCGGTGATTTCATCGCACTCGGCGGCGGTTGAAGTGTCGCACCAGAGTTTGGCTGGGCGGATGACTTCGCCGCTTTTGTCGAGTGGCACAAAGCCGTGCTGTTGCCCGCTGACCCCGATTGCCTTGACCTCGTTCGCGTGTGCCTTGGCCGTTTTGAGCGCCGTTCGAATCGCTTTCGCCGTGGCGTCGCGCCAGGTGTGCGGGTGCTGTTCCTTCGCGCCGGGCGGCAGGTTGGGAATCAGATCGTAGGCTTGTGACGCCGAGGACAAAACGCCGCCGGTCTTCGCGTCCACGACCAAAACTTTGGTGGACTGGGTGCCGCTGTCGATGCCGATCAAAAGAGTTCGCATAAAATTATTTTGAGCGCAAAGACGTTGAACAAATCTCCCGTGAGTGTCCAATTCTTCCTGAGCGGGCTCATTTGACGCCGGCCTTCGACGCAGCGTCAGGATCGATCTTCAGCAACATTTCCGCTGATCGTTTTCGTGGGTAGTCATTCGTGTCTTGAAGAAGTTTGAGCAGCATTGGCACGGCGGGCCTGGCAGCGTTGCCGAAATTGCCCAAGCTGGTCGCAGCATTTCCGCGCACGCTTGGATCGGGGTCACTCAATGCGCGTGCCAAGACCGGCACGATTAGATCAAGCCGCGTGTTCCAAAACTGGAAAGCCGAAGCCGCAGTCGCACGCGGACCAGGGTCGGGATCATTCAAAGCATTGAGCAACGCTGTTCGCCCCATTTCTTCCACTGCGGCGAGGGAGAAAGCCGTGGTCAACGCATCCGCCGCCCGGCACCGGGCGGTGACATTTCCCTTCAGCAGCACGTTTGTCAGCACCGGAACACTTTTAGGCATCATGCGAGAAAGAGCATCTCCAACGTCGGAAGCGGCTTGATAATCGTTCATCGCTTCCACCATTGCGGGAAAGGCCGCCTCGCCATCCGCTCCCAATTCGCCACAAGCCGTCGCGGCTCGACGGTGCCAGAACGTGGCATAATCCACTTTGTCACCCAGCAAATGAAGTTTCGCCCGCCAGCGCACCACTTGGATATGAAAGGGCGGATCCTTCGAGCGCAAATACCGGATGAGAAACGGAAGCGTGTTCGTGCCCATTGCACGAATCGCGGCCTGGGCGGCGATGTAGTTTGTTGTCTGGTAATTTTGATCAAATGCCTCCAGCCACACTTTCAAAGGTTTGCCCTGGTAAACCGGCTCGCGCGCCACAGGCGAAAGCAGCACAAAGACAAACAGTCCTACCAAGAGCGCTACGATTCCAATTTCAATGGAGAATTCCCGGTTTTTCACGTGAGTTGATCTTTTCCATCTCCGATCGTCGCGCGGTGTCCATTTTTTCCGAACGAATCAAGTTTCGAGTGGTGGCAAGTTTCCTTCGCTGTCGAAAACCATTTCGCGCGGTTCCGTGGTTCGCGTAAGACTAGAAATCTGTTTTACCGACTCGCCGTACGCTTCGGAAATTTGCATTCGCTCCAGCGACAACGTATCGGCGATGCGAATCACGCGGGCCGCGCGCGAATCGGCCAGACCAAGCGAACGGAGCGCTTGCGTGAGGGCTTCGCGATCCGTGTCGAAGTGGATCGGGATCTTCGCGCAATTGGGTGTGAGCGACGTGAGCGAATTGATGTACGTCACCGACTTGTCCATTTCGTGAACGAGTCGCGTCGTCGTCAGATCTGCCAGGCCGATGCCAATCGCGTTGCCGTGGGTTTCCGGCGTCAGCCCGCGCACAAACAAGCGCCGGATGAACGGCGTGAGGTTGTGCTGGTTGCCGAGCGAGGAAAGGTAGCCGTGGACGCCGCGCCCGATGATGTTTGGGTCCATGCCCGAGCCGCTGATGTTTTTGCCGATACGATCAACGATGAGCAAATCGATGTCGTCGAACGGCAGCTTGGGCATCAGTCGTTTGGCTTCGAGGAACAGGCGCTCTTCGCCGCGCTCGATTTCGTCGCGCGAAAGAAATTCAATCCGCGCGGTTTCGTGCCGCTGATTTTCCACGATGCCGACACCGCCCAGAATCGGCGCGAGGCGCAGGCTCTCGTGGGCGATCGTTCGCAGCACGCGTTCGTAGCCGAGCCGACTGGATTCGACATGATAGGCCGCCGCGCCAACGCGTTTGCCGAGTCCGACGACGATCATTTTGAGCAAACCGCTGCCGATGCTGCCGGCGAAATCCGTGTGCGGTTTGATGCGATTGACGACGATGATGCCGTCCGCGCGAAGCGCTTCCGCGCTGAATTGAAGCTCCAAGCCGTCTCCGGTCTTGCCGAGCACGCGCACATCCATCGTTGCACGCACCGGCACGCCGAGCGCCGCCTCGGAGACACCGTAGCCCGCGAGAATTTCCGTCTGCCCTTCGGGCGTCGCGCCGGCATGACTGCCCATCGCCGGCACGATGAAAACTTCTGCACCCGCGTTTTTGAGCAACCGCACCAGCCCGGCAACAATTTGGTCGAGGTTCGTGATGCCGCGGCTGCCCACCGCGACGGCGATTTTTTTGCCCGGCTTGATTTGACTACGAATCTTGGTGAACTCCGTTTCCAACACCGCCTCGAGGTTCAGCGATGGTGTGGCCGGGAAACTTTGGCGGATCGAAAGCATCCGTGGAAAATTGGTGGTCATAATTGTTCCGGCATTTTAGCCAGTCACACCGAATTGAAAAGTCCGCATCTGCGCCGCGACTTTGTCAGCGCAAACGCGACATTTTACGCCCGCGGATGAGCTGAGTCATAAGCGCGCTTGAGACGCTCGGTCGTAACGTGCGTGTAAACTTGCGTCGTGACGAGATGTGCGTGACCGAGCAATTCCTGGACGCTACGCAGATCCGCGCCGGCGTCCAACAGATGCGTGGCGTAGCTGTGACGCAGCTTATGCGGTGTGAGCGCGGGATCGAGTCCGGCGAGCCGCAGGTAGCGCTTCAGCCGCAGTTGCACGGCGCGCGGCTGGAGCGCGGCGGTTTTGTTTGCGTGCGCTGGAAACACCGGAGCGTCGCCCGCTGGCGCAGCACGAAGTTGCTGCCAAAACAATTTGATGGCTTCGAGCGCGGGCGCGCCGACGGGCACCTGGCGCTCCTTTTTTCCCTTGCCGCGCACGCGGACGAGTTGCTCGTTCCAATCGATGTCACTGGCACGCAGGCCGCACAGTTCACTGATGCGCAGCCCACAGGAGTAAATCGTTTCCAGGATCGCGACGTCGCGATAGTAGGCGCTCGCGTCGAATTTACGTTTGGCGTGGACCTGGCGGGCGGCAAGTTCCTTCAAGGGGGCGCGCAAAAGGTCGAGCATTTGTGACGCGGTGACGAATTGCGGCAGACGTTTCTCGGCTTTAGGCAGGGCAATGTCCTTGATGGGCGAACTGACAGCGTGGCTGCGGCGGATCAAAAATTTGTAGAACGAGCGCAGCGCGCTGAAGCGGAGATGAATGGCCGCGCGACTCAATTTGCCGCGGCCTAAGAAGCGCAGGTACGCGCGGAAATCATCCCGCTGGAGTGATGTCCACACGGGCGGCTGACGCCGGTCTTCGTTATGCCACGCCGAAAATTCCGTCAACGCCTGGCGATAATTGCGGATCGTGTACAGCGAGGCGTCGCGTTCGGCAGTCAAGTGCAGCAGAAATTCTTCGGCGCGGGCATCGAGTTGACCGACAACGGGCGGAGGCCTCGGCACGGCGCGATTCGTCGGGAGTGACGAGTTCATGCGCGCACCTTAATGAAAATCCGCACAGCGTCGAGCGGCAAGCGCATCGGCCTGGCCTCCGGCGAGAAATTTGAAACTTTGGTTGCGGAACGAGCCGATCGCTGGCGAAACAAGCCTGGGGTTGCGAACGAACGGGCGGGACGTTTTTCCTTGAAGAATGTTTTGCTTCGCGGGCCTATTGATCCAAGTCTTTTCAGCGCATGGCACCGAAAGAACATGATTCAAACCTGACGCGGAGCAGTTTGTTGATCCGCTGCAAGGATCTCGACGATGACGAGAGCTGGCGTGACTTTTTCGACAAGTATTGGAAGCTCATTTACAATCTCGCCCGTTCGCAAGAGCTGACGGACGTCGAGGCGCGGGAAGTCGTGCAGGAGACCATCATCAAGATTTCCAAGAAGCTGCCGGGCTTCCAATACGATCCGGCCAAAGGCTCGTTCCGGAGCTGGCTGCTCCACACCGCGCAGTGGAAAATCAAAGACCAACTCCGCAAGCGGCGGCACCAATTCTATTCACTTGATGCGCCCGCCGAAGGCGAGAACGAAAGTTCGCCGCTCGACAACCTCCCGGATCCCATCGCGTCCGACGTGGCCGCCGCGTGGGAGCGCGACTACGAGGAGCACTTGCGGGAACTGGCGCTCAAGAACGTCAAGCAGCAGGTCAATGCGAAGCAGTTTCAGATTTTCGATCTCTACGTCCTCAAGGAGTGGCCGGTGGAAAAAGTGGCGAAAACATTGAACGTGAGCGCGGCGCGCATCTATCTGGCCAAGTTCCGCATCATCGAAGCGTTGAAGAAGGAAATCCGGCGGCTGGAACAACAGGCACTCTGAACGCGGCTGACGACGCGGAGATGGCGGACGAAACTTTGCTTGCGGGAACTGTAGATGAAGACCGATCCCGAATTTGTGGTACAACGACAGCTCGACGCTTATAACTCGCGCGACATTGAAGCCCTGATGAGTAATTACGCCGAGGATGTCGAGTTGTATGAGCACCCATCGCAGCTACTGGCCGCGGTGCAGTCCAGGTGCGAGAACGTCTGGCAGCCAGACTCCGTGAAGTGAATCTACACGCGTCGCTCGTCAAGCGCATGGTAATGGGAAATGTGGTGGTGGACCAAGAGTTGGTGACTCGCACATTTCCTGAAGGCACTGGGAAGCTCGAATTGATCGCGATCTACGAGGTGCGCGATAATCAGATCGTCAAAGTATGGTTTCGGTTCGGAAACAAGACATTGGACGCTGTTGCAATGGAGCCGAAGTCACCGTAGTGCCTGATAAACGTTACAAGATGAACTTGCGCCGGGATCAACTTGGGCGCGTTCAATTCTTGGCAACGCCCGCCCAACGCACGGCATTGCCGATAATCTTCAGCACCGGAGCCTGCTTGTACACGGGGAATGTTTCGTGGCCGGGCCGGAAGTAAAAAACTTTTCCTCGGCCGATTTGCCACACGCTCCCGCTGCAAAACCATTCGCCCGGCTCCCAACGCTCCTCGAAAATCACCGCGTCCGGTGGCGGCACGTGGAACGGTTCGTCGTACATCTCGGTTTGCGGGATCTCAAATTGCGCCGGCACGCCGCGCGCGATGGGATGCTTCGGCAACAGCGTGCGGACCTGGCTCGGCTTGCCGTCGGGACGAAACGCGGGAAAGCAGCAATTTGGCAGAGTGAGTGAAATTGTGATGCGCCCATCGGGCGATTTGCGATACAGCGCCGCCGGCGTGAGCAGCGCGTCGTACTTCGGCGGCGTGAAAAAATTCGGGTAGCGGTTGGTTTCGACGATCACGGCGTGGGCGCGTTCGGCCGGGGAAAGCCGGCGCACGGCGTCTTCACGCGCGCGTGCATTCATCGCTTCGACGAACGGCGTGGACCAATGCGCCGAGTGCAGCGCGATGAGTGCGAGCCGCCCAGCATGAATCCGGCGGACGATTTCTTTTCCAGTCGCCGGGGTGATTTCCTTGTGCCGCTGGTGCCCCCACCAAATGAGCACGTCCGTGCGATCGAGTGCCGCAGACGAAAGACCTTGCTCGGAGTCATTCAAAGTCGCGGACGCCACCTCGAGTCCCGGTTGCTTCCGCAGATACGCAACAATTTCGTTGCCGAGAAAATTTGAGTAAGCTTGGCGCTGCGCCGGCTGCTGTTCATCCCAGACGAGCACGCGAATCGGTCGGGCATCGGCCGCGAAAACCGCAAAGAGCGCACCCAGTCCGCCGAGGAGTAAAAGTTGAAATCGAGTTTTCATTTGAAAGAGAATCGCTTCGGTCGATTTACCGTAAGGAATAGCTGACCACACCCGGCGCGGAAGTGCGGATGCTCCACAAGTGGCCGCCTGCGGTGATGAACAGCGTCTTCAAGTCGTCGCCGCCGAACGCGCAGTTGGTCACTTCGTCATGCGGGATCGGCTCAAACTTCAACAGGCGGCCCGCGGGCGAAAGCACATAAATGCCGCCGCGCAATTTGTTGGCGGTTTCGTAAGGCGGCGCGGCGGCGTTGCGTCCAGCGGCGACGAACAGCCGCCCGCGTTGATCCATTTTGAATCCGTCCGGCCCACGCGCATGCTCCCAATCGAAAATCAACTTGCGGCTGCTGCGATTGATCGTGCCGTCGGGCCGCAGATCGAAGCGCCAGAGTTTGCGCGCGCCGCCCACGGTGTCGTTGTTATTATCGGCGACGTAGAGGTACCGGTCGCCGGGCGAAACCAAAATGCCATTGGGCCGGTTCACTTCGTGCGCGGTGACGCGCGTCACCTGGCCCGGCGCGTCGATGCGATAGACGCCTTCCACCAAACGTCCGCGCTCGTCGCGCATTTCCATGTCGCCGCGTGGGCCATAGCGCGGATCCGTGAAATAAACACGGCCTTTCGAATCGATGGTGAGATCGTTGGGCGTGTTGAAGCGATGCCCCTGAAAACGCTCGGCGAGCACCGTGAGCGAACCATCCGCCTCCGTGCGTGTGATGCGTCGGCGCGCGGACTCGCAGACAACGAGACGTCCCTGCGCGTCGAACAGCAGGCCGTTCGCGCCACCGCTATCTTCGCGGAAGACACTCACGTTGCCCGCCGCGTCGCGCTTGGTGATTCGCCCGTCGCCGGTGAACAACAAATAGCCACTCGGATGCCACACCGGTCCTTCACTGGCGCCGATCAGACCGTGATGCAATGGGGCCGCGCCCGTCGCCAGCGGACTTTCGCTGGCCCGCGTGTCACGGGTAACCAAAGCAAGCGTCATCGCGAGCACAACTGTGCAAACCCGGAAAATCATCGCCCTGAGCCTAGTGAGTGCGCGTCGAACGGCAAACGGAAATTTTCTCCTCTGCGAAGCTGTGCGTCCAACGTGCGCACAGACAGAGGTCCAAGTCACCGCGGAATTTTGACGCACGAGAACCCTCTGCCGGAGGGATGGAATCGTGATGTCCGCGTGGCAACAATTGCCGGCTTCAGACGGCGGCGGCGTTGGCCAGCCGCGTCTCGGCGTCACGGTAGGACTTCATGAAACGATCGTGGTTGGCCACGACTTGCTGCACGATGGGCTGGAGTTGGCCAAGCTCCGTGGGATTGATGACGGCGTGAACGCTCGCCTGGAACGCCTGCATCGGATTGAGCGTTTGCGCGTCGTTCGCAATGAAAATGGACACCGCGTGCCGGCGCCGGTTCATCGATTGTTGTTGGAGAAATTGCAGCGAGAGATTTTCTTCAACGGTGTTGGCGGCGAACAATTCCTCAAGAATGACGACCTGATATTGGACGCGGCCGAAACGGACGACGAAGTCTTCGTGATTGCTGGCCGTGTGAACTTTGTAGCCAATTTCTTTCAACGCCGATTTGGCGGTGGCCAGCCATTCGATGGTGCTGAGGGCGAGCAAGGCCGGCGCGTCACTAAGCGCAACTAATTCTAAATCGAGATCCACGGCTATTTGAGTTTGAGAGTGACGGTTGGAGCGTTTCGCGGCCGGTGGTTGACTTCCTCCACCCGCTGCATGCTGAGAGTCTGGAAATCCGTCGGCACATCCCCGCGCTTCTTTTTGATGAGGTCAATGCCGCGCGAAACCGGGCCACGCTTGGAGCAATACAGCAAGGCGGTTTCCTCGGTGATGGCACCGGTGTCGTAAGCCTCCAGGCAGGCTTGATCAAAATGACGCCAGCCAAACGCGGCATTCGCTTCAATGATTTCATAGAAACTTTTGCCTTCGGATTCGCCCATGGTGATGCTGTCTTTCACGCGCATATTGGAGCCCATGATTTCGATGAGCGCTTGCCGGCCGCCGCCAACTCTCGGTGCGAGCCGCTGGCTCACTACCCAGCGCAGCGTGTCTGCCAGACGCAGGCGCACCTGCTCCTGTTCCTCTTCTTCAAACATGCCGAGGATGCGGTTGATGGTCTGGCCGGCGTCAATCGTGTGCAGCGTGCTCATCACCAGATGGCCGGTCTCAGCGGCGCTCAGGCCGATTTCGACGGTTTCACGGTCGCGCATTTCGCCGACGAGAATTATTTTGGGAGCCTGGCGCAACGCGGCGCGCAAGCCGCTGGCGAAGTTGTTGAAATCCGTGCCCATCTCGCGCTGGTTGAAGGTGGCCATCTTTTGCGGATGCACAAATTCAACCGGATCTTCCAGTGTGATGACGTGAATGGATTTGGACTCGTTAATCTCGTTCAGCAACGCGGCCAGGGTCGTGGTTTTGCCCGAGCCGGTGGCGCCCGTCACCAGAATCAACCCCGTTTTCTCTTTCGTCATCTGGTGGAAAACCTCCGGCATCCGGAGATCCTGGAGCGTCGGAATTTTCGTGTTAAGTTTGCGGAGGACAACGGACGCGTTGCCGCGCTGCGAAAACACGTTGACGCGGAACTTGGCCTTGTCCTGCAACGCGTAGGAGGAATCGCAGGAGCCGGTACGCAATAAATCTTCGAGCAGGCGCCGGTTGCCGCCGATCAAATTCAGCGCCATCATCTCGGTCTGGAACGGCGTCAACCGATCAATGGTGGGCGACATCGCGACGGGGATAAGCTGGCCGTAACTCTCCACCTGCAGCGGCTTGTCCACCGTGATGTTCAAGTCGGAGACCTCCGACTGCGAGTCGAGCATCGCGCTCAGGATGTAATCAAGCTCGTTGCGTCTCATGTTGTGGGCGACTGGTTCATCGGTTCAACCACGCAAAATGCTAATCTTCGTCTTCCGGCGGCGTCTTGAGGAACGGGCGGAATTTTTTCCGGTCGAGGCATTTCTCATAAGCCTCCTCCGGCGAGATCCGCTTCATCTTCAAGTGATCGATGATCGAATCATCCAGTGGCTGGTTGCCCAGCTTCTTGCCGACCTGGATCATGCCGGGGATTTGGTGCGTCTTGCCTTCGCGCACGAGGTTCGCGATGGCCGTGGTGAAGACGAGGATTTCCAACGCGGCCACGCGGCCTTTTTTGTCGATGCGCTTGAACAGATTTTGCGCGATGACGCCCTTCAGCGCCTCGGACAACGTGGCGCGGATTTTGTTCTGCTGGTCCGCGGGAAACACGTCGATGATGCGATCCACCGTCTTGGCCGCACTGGGCGTGTGGAGCGTGCCGAAGACTAGATGTCCCGTGCTCGCCGCCGTCAACGCCAGCTCGATGGTTTCCAAATCGCGCATTTCGCCAATCAGGATGATGTCCGGATCCTCCCGCAACGCGCCGCGTAACGCGCTGGCGAAGGACTTGGTGTGAATGCCCACCTCGCGATGGTTCACCAGGCAGCTCTTGCTCTCATGCACAAATTCGATCGGGTCTTCCACTGTGATGATGTGATCCCGGCGATTTTTATTCGCGTAATCCATCATCGCTGCCAGCGTCGTGGATTTTCCGGAACCCGTCGGCCCGGTCACCACCACGAGCCCCTTGTGCAGCATGGCAAATTTCTTCAGCACTGGAGGCAGCGGCGCGTCAAATTTTTCAAAGTCTTCAAACGAAAGCACCGTGGAGGGAATCTGACGAAAGACGGCTGACACGCCGTTTTTCTGGTTGAAGAAGTTGGCGCGAAACCGGGACACACTCGGAATCTCGTAGCCGAAATCCACATCCCCCGTTTCCTCGAAGTGTTTGACCTTGTACTCCGGCGTGATCTCGTAGAGCATCGTGCGCAAATCGTCACTCTCCAGCGGCGGCGCATCGACGCGATGCAGTTCGCCGTTGATGCGTAGGATGGGCGCGTTCCCCGACGCCAAATGCAAGTCCGACGCCTTCTGTTCGAACATTAGATTGAAGTAGGCGTCAATCTTGGCCATAATAAGACTCAGTCATGTCAACTTGCTTCCAGTTGTTTTGGAGTACCAGCACGGCTAGTTCATCGGCTGGACAATTGCCTGACTTTAGAACGCGATTGGCACCGTACAAACGCGCACTGGAGCGATGTCATTGCGTGCGCCCAATGGCTCGACAGAATTTCGAGTGACGAGATCGTCCGCCGATGTCGCCTCTTGCACAAATCATCGCCAGCGAAATCCACGCCGGTGGCCCTTTGCCCTTCCGTCGTTTCATGGAACTGGCACTCTACCATCCTGACTGGGGCTATTACGAACGAACTGCGGAGCAAATCGGCCAGGTGGGAGATTTCTTCACCAGCGTCAGTGTTGGAAGCCTGTTTGGCGAATTGCTCGGGTTTCAATTCGCGCAGTGGCAGTGCGACTCTGCTGGCGCAATTTTCCAATTGATTGAAGCCGGCGCGCACGATGGCCGTCTGGCGTGTGACATCTTAAACTATTTTCGTGCCTGGCAGCCGGCCCTGTACGACAGGCTCGAGTATTGGATCGTCGAACCGTCCCTGCGACGGCAGTCACGCCAGGCAAAACAGCTTGGCGACAACGGCGGACGTGTTCGCTTCGTGCGCTCGCTCGACGCGTTGCCAGCAAACGGTATCAACGGCATTATTTTTGCCAACGAACTGCTGGATGCTTTTCCCGTGACCCGTCTCGGCTGGGACGCGCATTTGCGGAGTTGGTTCGAGTGGGGTGTCGCGCACACGGACGACCGGTTCGTCTGGGAACGAATGCCTGCGCGCACATGTGATGGAAAAGCTTTGCCGTCGCTGCCAAAAGAGTTGCTCGCGGTGCTGCCCGACGGCTTCACGACCGAAATCTGTCCAGCGGTGATCGACTGGTGGAAGCAAGCGTCAGCGCGGCTGAAGCGCGGCCATTTGCTTACCTTCGATTACGGGTTCTGTGCGGAGCAATTATTTGCGCCCGAGCGCGCCGCCGGCACGTTGCGGGGTTATCGCCGGCATCGCGTTGTTGATGACGTGCTTGCGGATCCGGGCGAGCAGGACATCACCGCGCACATCAATTTCGCGGCGTTGCGCGATACCGGCGAAGCCGCTGGTCTGAAAAACACGGCCTTCGTGCCGCAATCAAAATTTCTGACCGAAATTGCGAATCAAACTTGGCAGTTGCGCGCGCCGTTTCCCGATTGGACAGCGGCGCGAATTCGTCAGTTCCAATCACTCACTCATCCCGATCATCTGGGCCGCGCGTTTCAAGTGCTCGCGCAAACGAAGTAACTGCGGGCAAGCGGGCAATCACGAACCCTTACTGGTTTCCGCCGGAAACAACTCAACTTCCTTGGTCGCGATCTTCTCCATCGCCGAAAGCCAATTCAACCGCCGCGCCGCAATGGCCAGGTGTTTGGCATCAAGTTCGACCCCAACACAGCGGCGTTTGAGTTGGCGGCACGCGACCGCGGTCGTGCCGTTGCCCAGAAACGGATCGAGCACGAAGTCGCCTTCGCAGGTCGAGGCCAGCAGACAGCGCTCGATCAGCGCGACTGGTTTTTGCGTCGGATGTTTGCCGAACTTTTTTTCCTCGCGCCCCGCGCTCGTCAACTTCCACACCGTCTTCATCTGCTTGCCGCCATTGAGCCGGCGCATCTCCGGATAATTGAAACGATGTTTGCTCTCCGTATTCTTCGCCGCCCAGATCACCGTCTCGGTCGAGTGCGTAAAATAGCGGCAGGAAAGGTTTGGCGGCGGATTGGGTTTTTCCCACGCGATGTCGTTGAGAATTTTGAAGCCCAGTTGTTGCATCGCGAAACCAACCGAAAAAATCACATGTTGCGTGCCGGTCACCCACAACGTGCCGTTCGGCTTGAGGACGCGCTGGCAGCGCCGGAGCCACTCGGTGTTGAACTCGTGATTCAACTCCGGGCCGCGCGAGCGATCCCAGTCGCCTTTGTTGACGCGCACCATTTTGCCAGCGTGGCAAGTAATGCCCCCGTTGGATAGAAAATACGGCGGGTCGGCGAAAATCGCGTCGAAACAGCCGTCAGGATAAAGCGCCGCGAGCCGATCCAAATGCTCCAGTGAATTTCCCTGATAGAGCCAAATCCCGCTATTATCGTCGCGAAACGCGCATTCCGCTTCGCGCGTGTTTTTGCCCGGCAGCAAACCGGTGAACGGCTGGGCAGCAGCTGCGGCTTCGGCAACGTCGCCCGCGCTCTTTCTCTTTTTCGGCATGACGCGCATCGTCCAATTGTGTTGTGCAAAAGATCAAGCGGTTTTCCTCATGACTACCCGCTTCCTAAGTTTGTAGTTTCGGCCTCGGAGCGAGGCTGTAATCAATTTCCAATTTGCCCCGGTTCTTGGTTGGCCAGATCGAGGCCTGATGCGGCTCGGATGAAATTCTCCTGCGTCATCGCCGCGCCCATCAATTCGGCGACGATGCGGCCGCCGTGCATGACGAGCAGGCGGTCGCTCATGCCGAGCACTTCTGGCAAATCGCTGGAGATGAGCAGCACCGCTTTGCCCGCGCCGGCCAGCCGGTCAATCAAACCGTGAATCTCCGCCTTCGCGCCGACATCGACGCCGCGGGTCGGCTCGTCCAGAATAATGACGCCGGGATCGCGATCCAGCCAGCGGGCGAGCAACGCCTTTTGTTGATTGCCGCCGCTCAACGTGCCGACGGCTTGCTCCGGATCGCGTGCGCGAATACTGAACGCTTCGATGCTGCGGCGCACGCGCGACGCTTCGTCCCGTGGACGCACGACGCCCCAGCGCGAAAGCAAATCAGTGAATCCGATCGCGATGGAAGTGCGCACCGAATGTTCCATCACGAACCCTTGGCGTTTGCGTTCTTCCGGCAAATAAACCAACCCGGCATTGAGAGCTTCGCGTGGCGAGCATGGCCGCCACGGCTTGCCGCGTAAACGCATTGTGCCGTTTTCGATCTCGTAAAGTCCGAAAATCGCCCGCGCCAATTCGGAACGGCCCGCGCCGACGAGTCCAGCCAGGCCGACGATTTCTCCGGCGTGCAATTTCAACGACACGTCGCGAAACATTCCCACGCGTGTGACGCGATCCAATTCCAGCACCGGCTCGCGCGTGCTCGTGTTGGAAAGTTTTTCGTTTGCCCATTGCAGTGTAATTCGCGTGCGTGGATAAACTTGTTCTAGCGAGCGCCCCACCATCGTTCGGACGAGTCGGGAAACGTCCGTGGCACGAGTGGGATCAACGCCGACGAGTTCGCCATCACGCAGCACCGCAACGCGGTCAGTCAGGCGGATGATTTCGTCGAGCCGATGCGAGACGTAGATGATGGCGACGCCGTGTTCACGCAACCGTTGCAAGTGACCGAAGAGCCGGTTGACTTCGGGTTCCGTGAGGCTCGCGGTCGGCTCGTCGAGAATAAGCAGTTTCGCGTCGCGGGCCAGTGCGCGGGCGATGGCGACTTCCTGTCTTTGCGCGGCGCTGAGTTGGTAAAATTCGCTGTCCGCCTGAATCGGGAGGCCAAAATTTTCCAGCCGGCGCTGTACTTCGGTGTAAACTTTTTGCCAGGCAATCCCGCCCCAACGATGACGGGGCAATGTTTCGCCGAGCAACATGTTTTCCGCGACCGAGAGCCGGCCGAAATATGCCAGTTCCTGGTGAATCGTTGCGATGCCGGCATTCAACGCGTCGATGGGTGAGGCGAATTTCGTCGCTAGTCCGTGCCAGAGAATCGTGCCGCCATCAGGCGCATGAACGCCGCTGAGAATTTTGATGAGCGTCGATTTGCCCGCGCCGTTTTCGCCGATCAAACCGAGCACTTCGCCGGCGGCGAGTTCGAGGTGAAGTGGTTTGAGCGCTTGGAAATCACCAAAAAGTTTCCCGACACCGTCGAGTTTTAACAACGGTGAAGAATCATTCGTGCGATTGCTCGCGCGGCTCACGGGAGAAAATATTAACGGGATTTTTGCAGGACCGTGTCGCGTTGCGCCCACTCGGGATTCGGCTCCGGATAGTCGAGGTTGAAGTTCAGCCCGCGGCTTTCGGGTCGCTGCAACGCGCTTTGGATGATCAACTCGGCGAGCGTCGCGATGTTGCGGAGTTCGAGCACGTCGCTCGTGACAATGAAGTCCCAGTAGTACTCCTGGATCTCGGCCTGCAAATTGGCGATGCGCGTCTGCGCGCGCTGGAGTCGCTTGTTGGTGCGCACAATGCCGACGTAGTCCCACATCAAACGGCGGATTTCGTCCCAGTTGTGCGAGACGACGACGAGTTCATCGGCATTGTGAGCATGGCCGGAGTGCCAGCCGGGAATTTCCAAATCAATCGGCCCAGGCGGCTGCGCGGAAATTTTCTCCGCTGCCCGATGAGCGCACACCAGCGCTTCGAGCAGCGAATTGCTCGCGAGTCGATTCGCGCCGTGCAAACCCGTGCAAGCGACTTCGCCGACGGCATAAAGGCCGGCAATCTCCGTCTCGCCACCGACGCTGGTCAGCACGCCGCCGCATTGATAGTGCGCCGCCGGCACAACGGGAATCGGCTCCTTTGTGATGTCGATGCCGTATTGCAGGCAGGTCGCGTAGATGTTCGGAAAACGCTCGATGATAAAGCGCGCGGGTTTGTGTGTGATGTCAAGCAGCACGTGATCCGCGCCGCTGCGTTTCATATCGCTGTCGATGGCACGCGCCACGATGTCGCGAGGCGCGAGCGACTTGAGCGGATGCGCGGCATCCATGAATTCGCGGCCGTCCAAACTCTTGAGCACGCCGCCTTCGCCGCGCACCGCCTCGCTGATCAAAAATGATTTTGCGCGCGGGTGGTAGAGGCACGTCGGGTGGAACTGGATGAACTCCATGTTCGCAATCGGCGCGCCCGCGCGGTACGCCATCGCCACGCCGTCGCCCGTCGCGATGTCGGGATTGGTCGTGTAGAGATACACCTTGCCGCAGCCGCCGGTCGCGAGCAGCACAATGGGCGCGGCGAACGTCTCGACGACGCCCGTGCGCCGGTTCAGCACATAAACACCAAGGCAGCGACTCGGCATGGCGTAGCCGAGTTTTTGCGTAGTGATGAGATCGATGGCGAAATGATCCTCGAAAATTTCGAGGCTCGGCTGCGCGGCGACGGCGGCGAGCAGCGCGCGTTCGATTTCGCGTCCGGTGACATCCTTCGCATGGAGAATGCGCCGTTTGGAATGGCCGCCTTCCTTGCCGAGATCCAATTCGCGTCCGCCATTTGTGCGGGGAATTTCGCGTTCGGAAAACTTCATTCCCAACTCGATCAACTCCGCGATCCGTGCCGGGCCTTCCTCGACAATCGTGCGAACGACCGACTCTTTGCACAAGCCCGCGCCTGCTTCCAGCGTGTCGCGCACGTGCATCTCGAATGAGTCCTCCCGGCTCGTAACCGCCGCGATGCCGCCTTGGGCGTAGTTGGTGTTCGACTCGGCGCGGTTCTTTTTGGTGATAATGGCGACGCGGCCGCGCGACGCGACCCGGAGCGCGAACGAAAGTCCGGCAATGCCGCTGCCAAGAATCAAGAAATCAAATTTTCTAAGTTCGTTTTTCACGCTGACGTGGCACGGATAAAAGTTGGCGAAAGTTTTTCAAAGCATGGCGTTGTCGATGAGGCGGGTCTTGCCCACGAACACCGCGAGCGCGACGCGTATCCCTCGATGAACGAGCGCAAGAGGTCGCAACGTCACCGGATCAAAAAATTCCAGGTAATCGAGTCGCGCGGCGGGACACGTCGCGATCAGTCGTGTGATTTCGGTCCGCAGTTTTTTGGAAGCGATGGGTTTCTTTACTTTCGCGACGCGTGCCCGGGCGAGTTGAATCGAGCGCCACAAAACAGTCGCCTGCGGACGCTCCTCCGCGGAAAGATATTTGTTGCGCGAACTGAGAGCGAGGCCATCCGGTTCGCGGATCGTCGGCGCGACAAAAATTTTCACTGGAAAATTCAAGTCGCGCGTCATGCGTTCGACGACGGCGGCTTGTTGAAAATCTTTCGCGCCGAACACGGCCACGTCGGGCAAAACCAGGTTGAAGAGTTTGGCGACAATGGTGGCGACGCCGCGAAAATGCGTCGGCCGCGACGCGCCTTCCATGCCGCGCGACAAAGCTTCCTCGACGACGTAGGTGCTGTAGCCACCGGCTTCGCGGTTCGGATACATCTGAGCGTCCGGCGGCATGAACAGCGCATCGACGCCAGCCTGTCGGCACAGCGCGCGATCCCGCGTGAGATCGCGTGGATATTTCGCCAGATCTTCCGTCGGCGCAAACTGCGTGGGGTTTACGTAAATGCTGACGACGACTTGACCGTGCGGCCCGATAAGTTGACGCGCTTGATGGATGAGACTGAGGTGTCCAGCGTGGAGGTAGCCCATCGTCGGCACGAAGCCGATTTTGGTCGCAGCCAGTTTCCAATGTCGCGCGAGCCGTTGCATTGCTCGAAGCGAAGTTATGATTTGCATGAATCGAGTTCGCGAAATTGAACGCAGACTATCGCAGCATTCATGCGGGAGACCGACGGAGGCTTAAACGCGCCCAGACTCGCCGTCGCTGGACAGATAGACGGTGAAAGTAGTTCCCTGGCCGATTCGTGATTCCACTCCCAGCGCGGCGGCACTCGCTTCGATGCAGCGCTGAACAATCACCAGTCCCAGCCCGCCGCCATCCGCGGCGGGCGGGGCGTCCGATTTGGGTTCAAAAAGGCGGGCCAGTAGTGGAGGCGCAATACCGGGACCAAAATCCTGAACGGCGAGGGCGATCACCGGCGGTGTGTTGGAGAATCGCGCGGATTTGAAAAACAGCCGGGCCACTTCGGGCGCGGACTCGGCGAGGGCTGGAGGCGCGTCCATGATTTGGGCGGATACGATTACCGGTCGTGCGACCGGCGAGCAACGCAATCCGTTGATAATGAGATTGACCAGGATTTGGATGAGGTCGATGCCGTTGGCACTGGCGAGTAATTCTCCAGCCAGTGGCTGGATGCTCAACCGCTGGTTGCGGACGTCGGGATGAAATTTCAGCAGGCGCGCGACATCGCCAAGAATCTCGTTCACTTTGATCACTTGCGCGACCGATCGCTCGCGGCGCAAGAAGCTCACATACCGCCGGGAAATTTCCACGCAATGGTTGGCGTGATGGATGACGTTGAGCAGGTTCTCCTTGATTTGCTCGAGGTTTTCGCCTTCGAGTTTTTCCGCGCTACCAAAAGATTGGATGATGATGTCTGCCAGGCAGGAAATCGAACTGAGCGGCGCGTTGATGTCATGCAGAACGCTCGCGTAGATCTCGCTCTTCGTGCGCACGATTGCTTCCGCGAGCTGCTGCTGACGAACTTCCCGTTCAAGCGAACGGAGCCGCGCCAGTTGATCGTGCCGCTCCAGCGCGCCGGCAACGGCGGCGCGAATCGTCTCAACTTCATACGGTTTGGAGAGGTAATCGCAAGCGCCAAGGCGCAGAGCCTGCCGGACATTCTCCACACTTTCATACGCGGTCAGGATGATGACTTCGATGGTGGGATCCTGTTCGCGAAGTTTGGCGAATAGTTCCAAACCCGACATCCCCGGCATCCGCAAATCGAGGATGGCGACATCCACCTGCCGGGTTTGCGCGAGCACCAGCGCGTGGGGGCCGGCGTCCGCCGTGATTACCTGATAGTCCTGCGAAAAAATCATCCGCAGCGATTCGCGCGGTCCTTCGTCATCATCCACCACCAGCAAGGTGCGACGCTTCGGCGGCGGCGTTACCGGAACACTGGTTGAAGGTGGTTGGGTCGGCAGAGTCAAGTGCATCCAAGTTTCAAGGTTAAGTATTCACCGGGCCGGGCCACGGCCACGAGTCGAAACATCATCTGGTATTGGCACGCTGGGGCGTTCATGGCGAGGAGAGCAGTTTTTCCCACAGCCGGTCGTTCATCATCACCTTGGCCAGGAAGTCGCGACTTTCCTCCACTTCGGCGATGGCTTTGGGGTTGATTGGCAGTTGAATCACAAACGTCACGCCCTGTCCCTTTTCGGAATGAATTTCAATGCGACCGCCGTGATGGTAAATGATGAAATAGCAGGCGATCAGGTTGAGGCCGAATTCCTGCGGGTCGTCGCCGCGGCTGTAGAAAGGGTCAAAAACCGAACGCAGCGCGTCGTTGGGCAGGCCGGGACCGTTGTCTTGGATTTGAATCTCGACGTGCGCTTCCGCAAGCGATCCCCCGTTGATTTGCCGGGCGCGAATGTTCAGCCGGCTTCGCGGCGGCAAATTGATTGCTTCGTCCCGGCAGAGCAATTCAAACAAGCGGCAGAATTTGGGATAATCCACGAGCAACGGCGGCAAGTCAGGCGACACATCGGTATGCACCTGAATTTCCTTCGCGGCCAGCTCTGGATTTGCCTTGTGCAACGCGGCGGCGACTACTTCGTGAAGCCGGGCCTGGGTCGTGAAATTGAAGGCTGGCTTGGCGGAAACTCCGCCGATGTCGTCGAGCAGATCCACGACTTTTTTCACCCGCAACTGAACTTTCTCGTAAAATTCGTTCCAGAAATGTGGGTGGCGCAAATCCTCCATGTCGAGGTCTTCGCGGTGCAGCATCTCCGGCGCGAGATCCAGAAATGTCCGCACCGCGACGAGCGCGTTCCGGATATGGTGGCCGAGGCCGGCGGCCATGACGCCGAGACTGATGACCCGATCGGTGATCACCATTTTGTGCAGCACCGTCATTTTTTCGCGCAAGAGCTGATCGCGTTCACGCTGGACGAGGAAAAATTCCAACCCGCGTTTGAGGGTGGTTTCCAACAACGGCACGTCCCATGGCTTGGTGATGTATTTGTAAATCGCGCCGGTGTTGACCGCCTGAATCGCCGCATCGAGATCCGAAAACGCCGTGACCAGAATCCGGATGATGCGCGGGCGCAGTAACCGGGCCTTCTCCAGGAACTGGACGCCTTTTTCGCCGGGCATTCTTTGATCGGTCATGATCAGCCCGATTTCGTCCTGGTGTTGTTCGAGAAGTTTATAGCCATCCTGGGCGTTGCTGGCCGTAAATATACGAAATTGTTCGCTGAACGCGCGATCAAAATACTTCAGCGACTTCTCTTCGTCATCGACGTAGAGAATCGCGAACTTTTTGTAGTCGTAAAGATTTTGCATCGGCGTAGTCCGCAGCCGGCGGACCATCGGCGGCCAGTGTCACACTTTCCGTGGAAATTCCAAAGTAAATTCGCAGAACTCGCCCGGCTCATTCCTGACCGTGATCCGGCCGCCGTGCGCGCTCAAGATCCGGTAGCAGATGCTCAGTCCCAGGCCGACGCCTTCGCCCACATCCTTGGTCGTGAAAAACGGATCGAAAATGCGGCTCAAATGTTCGCCCGGGATGCCCGGCCCGTTGTCGCGCAGGATGATTTTACTGACGCCCGCTTCGATCTGCCCCTCGACCCAAATCGTTGGTGACGCGGAACCAGCGGTCTTGCCGTCCAGAGAATCCAGCGAGTTTTGCAAAAGGTTCACGAGCACCTGGATGATTTGGTTCCGGTTTCCCAAAATGATCTGGCCTGTGGGAATGTTTTTTTCGATGCGGACTTTGTCCTTCCATTCGCGGCTGAGAAAACGCAGCGCTGCCGTCACCAGCGGCTCGACTTCGATGTCTTCAAACTGGCCTTCGCCGGGATGGCTGAAGCTGCGCAAGTCGGAGACGATGATTTTGACACGATCCAATCCTTCTTCGACATCGCGGAGAATTTCCTCGAACTCGGCCTTTTGTTCTTCGGGCAGATGTTTCTCCTTTGCTTTGAGCGTGTACATGCCGGTCTTGGCGAAGTTGAGCGGGTTGTTAATCTCGTGGATGATGCCGGCGGCCATGCGGCCAAGGGAGGCCATCTTCTCCGCCTGCACGAGTTGAACTTCCGTCTCCTTCAATTCTTCCAGGGCGGCTTCGAGCTGTTGATTTTGCGCGGCCAACTGCCGTTGCAGGTGATAAGAATCGACGAGGTTTTTCAGGCGTACGTGCAGTTCGGTCGTAGAAAATGGCTTGGTCAAAAAATCCGTCGCGCCGACCGACAACGCGGTCAACTTGGTCTCTTCATCGGCTCGCGCGGTGAGCAGGAGAATGGGGATGTTGCGCGTGTGCGTCCGGGCGCGCAGCTCGCGGCAAACTTGCAGGCCGTCTTTCTCCGGCATCATCATGTCGCACAACACGGCGGCGGGCAGAATCTGGCTGGCGACGTCGATGGCTTGCTGGCCGTCCGTGGCTTCAAATACTTGAAAATGTGCCGCAAGTTGGGAGTGGAGAAAACGCAGCATGTCCGGCTCGTCATCCGCAATTAACACGCGCGGCAATTTTGCCGCACGCCCTTCATCAAACGCATGCATCGATCCGCGCACCGGCGTCAGCGCGGGGAACAGTTCCGCGCGGCGATACAGGTTCATCAGCCATTCATCGCCTTGGCCCGAACGTTCCGCGACGGCACTTTCCGTGGATGTCACAGCGCTGCTCTCGGCCGTGGCGGGCAGGTCGGCATCGGCGCGACGATATGGAATCCGCACCGTCATTGTCGTACCGCGGCCCACTTCACTTTGGGCGGTTACTTTGCCACCGTGCGCCTCGACCAATTCTTTGACCAGCGCCAGGCCGATGCCAGCGCCCTGGAATTTGCGTTGTGCCGAAGTGTCCGCCTGCCAGAAGCGATCAAAGACGAACGGCAATTGATTGGGCGCGATGCCCATGCCCGTGTCGGCCACGATAAACAGGAGATTGTCCACCTGCCGCTCGGCGCGAAACTCGATGCGTCCGCCGCCGGGAGTGAATTTAATCGCGTTGAACAGCAGGTTGAGCAGAACTTTTTCGAGTTTGTCGTGGTCGGCCAGCACCATGCCTACTTCTTCGCTCACGAATGGTTCCAGTCGGATGCCTTTGTCGCGTGCAACCGTCTGAATGGAACTCGCCAGGCCACGCACGAAGTCCGCCACTTTGAGCGCTTCGGGCTGTAGATGCGCCTTGCCCGAGTCCAGCTTCACCAGGTCCAACAGGTCGTTGATCAACTTGAGCAGCCGCATGCCGTTGACCTGCATGATGGCCAGCCATTCGTGACTTTGCTCGTCGAGCGCCTGTGCGCGCGCCTGGCGCAAGGCATCCAGCGGCGCGAGGAGCAACGTCAGCGGCGTGCGCAGTTCGTGACTGATGTTGGCGAAAAAGCGGGTCTTGACTCGATCCAACTCGAGCAGCTTGCGGTTGTTTTCCTCCAACGTCTGGCGGTTCTGATCCAGTTCGAAGCGCAGCGCGAATTCGCGGAAACGCAGCCGCGTGTGGTAGAAGCTGCCGGTGACGACGATGACGCCTGTCACGGCCAGGAAATAAAGGTTGTTGAAAAAATCCGGGTTGTGAAGCAGAGCGGCCGGGATGGGGGACTTATCGCGGAGCGCGTGGAGGAAGCAGGCGCTGAGGTACATCCCCATCACTAATGACACCGCGACGAGGCTTTCTCGAAACGTCCAGTGCAACACAAAACCGACGACGAGCAATACTAGATTCAAACCTGCATAATACGGTGAACCAGCTCCGCCGATTTCATAAATCATCCACGCAATAAAAAATGTCGGGAACATCGCCAGCGTCACGCCCAGCTTGCGGTGATGCCGGGTGCCGGCGTTGGAGCGCACGATCCAGTAAAAGACACCGATGAGCGCCGAACAGAGCAGACGGAGCTTGAGGAAGAAAAGCGGAGTCGGGGGTTGATAGACCAGAAAATCGAGCAGCGCGCCGGCCGGCATGAGCGCCATGCCCAGGTAACAGCCGATTTTGATGTTGTTGATCGTGACGCGCTGGTCGTACTGCGCGAACGCCTGCGTCAGTTCCGGCGAAGGACTAGGGGATGCGCTAGGCACGATCGGGTTTTCTGACTTCGATGAACACATTGACACCAGTCGGCTCGGACGAAATGGAGTAAGTTTCCGGCGACGCCCGATCCGGGATGAGCGACTTCATTTGCGCCGCACTCCGGCAAATCAGATGCCACTCCAGAATCAGCTCCATCGAATGCCGGAATGGTTTCGAGGCATCCACGTTCGTCACCAGCAGCAGGCCGCCCGGCGCGAGCATATCGTAAAAAATGTTCATCAATCTTTTGCAGATGCGGTCGGACATGTAGTCGAACAGTCCGGCGCAATAAACCAGATCGAATTTTTCCTGCGCAACTCCGGGAATTGGTTTGCCTGCCTCCTTGAGCAGAAGATGCACCGAGCGTTTTTGAAATTCGATCACGGTCTCGCGATGATGCCGCTGGCGAATCCCATCGAGCAACTGGCTGCTGTGGAGAATGGTTTCCTCGTTGAAATCCACCAGCGTGAAATCGGCCTGGTTCGAAACTTCATCCTGGCCCATGAAGTCGCGCACTTCCTTGGCCGGGCCGCAACCCAGGTTGTAAATCTGAGCCCGGCGGCCCTGCTTGGCGACGCGAATGGTTTCCTGGCGCAATTTTTCCACGAGCACGCCGATGCGGTTGCGATGCGCCTCCGAGGGTGGATTTTTCAGGAAGCAGACGTTGACGATTTTTGCAAACAAGGAACTGCCCTCGCGCGGATCGCGCAAAATCATGTTCACCATCTCGTAGTCGCCGGCGTAACCGAGGGGCTTGTTGAAGGAGCGGTAAACAAAGGGCGAACACAGCACCAGCGGATGCAGCAGCCGCCGCGCGTAAACTCCATGCGCCGGACGGGCATCTTCCTCGACCTGCTCGGTCACCCGGTCAAAACGGTTAAACCACGAAAGAATGAGCGGCAGGATCGGTTCGTGCAGCTCATGGATGACGTCGCGTTCGATTTGTGCCCGGTTGCCGGCGGGTTCCGAGCGGATACCGAGTTCGACCTGTTCGAGCCAGCGCCGCAAATCGGTGAGCAGTGCCTGCATGTCGGCGACGGTGACTTTGAAATCCGGGACAATGCGGTTGATTTTTTCCCAGTCCCGCAGGAATTGCGCGAACTCCAGGCGCAGTTTTTCCCACTGGTTGATCGGGGAAAAAACGTCCACCTCCAGCCAGGACTCGTCCAGCGTCGCCTCGCAGATCAGGAGAATTCCTGTGTTGACGAGGTTGCTGACGACGGCGCGACCGGAGTAAACCAGCCGCTCGTTCATGATGATCCGGAAGTCGCTGAGCACCTCGGACAGTTGGAGAATGCTGTACGGGTTATAGACTTCAAAGACGACGACGTAGCGGCTCAACCGCAAGGGCGTGGCGCGCACTTCCAGCCCCTGGCTGTTGCGGCAGCCAATGATACACTCTTTGTCGCCGGAGCCCGGTGTGATTATTTTGGTATCCATTCAAATACTGCACCAATTGCGCGTGGACTCAGGGAAACCATGACCGTTGCGGGGCACCGGCACAACCCGAAAATCACCAGCGGATAAGTCTACCCCACGCTAACGCGCAGTTACCGTTTAATAGTTTGTCCCAACTTGGTGTGCTTGGTAGGATGCGCCACCGATGTATTTGTTTCATTTTGTCCGCGGCGTCCGGATGCCCACACCAGCCGCACGCAGCGGTGGGTCGCGATGAAAAATCTGGCATCGCGCACCTGCCTGCTGACCGGAGCCTCGGGTGGGTTGGGCACCTTTATGGCTCGAGCCTTGGCAAGCCGCGGAGTGAAACTGGCGCTCGTCGCTTATCCGGGCGAGGAACTCGAATCGCTGCGCCAGCAAATTGCAGCCGGCGGAACTCAGGCAGTCGTATGCGTGGCGGATCTGCGCGAGCCGGAAGAAATCCGGCGCGTCGCCCGCTGGGTGCGCGCAACTTTGGGACCAATCGATATCCTCGTGAATAATGCGGGGATCGAATACACTTCGGCGTATCACGATCTTTCCGAGGCGCAAATTCGCGAAATCATTCGCGTCAACCTCGAAGCGCCGATGTTGCTCACGCGGCTCTTGTTGCCAGAGATGGTTGAACGTCGCTACGGCCACATCGTGAACATTTCTTCGCTGGCAGGCAAGTCCGGCCCGGCGTTTCAAGAACCTTATGCGGCCACAAAAGCCGGAGTGGTTGCCTTCACTGCATCACTGCGTGCCACCTACTGCGGCTCCGGCGTGAGCGCGTCCGTGGTTACTCCAGGCTTCGTGGAAGCAGGAATTTACGCGCGGTTGAAATCGGCAACCGGCTGCCAAGCCCCCTGGCAATTGGGAACCTCCCCTCCTGCTGCGGTTGCCAGCGCCGTCCTACGCTGCATTGAGTTCGATTTGCCGGAGGTCATCATCAACCCTTTGCCGGTGCGTCCAATCCTGGCTCTCGCCGCGCTTTTTCCCAAGCTTGGCGAATGGGTGATCCGCCAGACTGGCGTTCACGAATTTTTCCGACGCGTCGTGGCCGCGAACGCAGATCATTCGACAGATCCTAGAAATGATACGTCAGAGACACGTTGACGGCTTGGTTGAACCAGTGATAGCGCCCATCGGCTGATTCACCGACCAGTGAAGTCGATTGGCTGTTGGAGATGGTGCGGGAAGGTCCGGTGATGATTTGGCCGGAGATCGCCCAGTCCCAATGCTCACCTTTGTGCCCAAACCCGAGGCTACCTACATGTAAGTCGGCGTCGGGAAGGATCGGATTGAAATTTTTATCCGTGACGGAATCGCCGCTAAAAAAGTAGCCGCCACTGGCGAAATACCCGCCGGGCAAGTAGCGCGTCACGCCGAACTCGAACAGAAAGCTCGACTTCCAGTTGAGCGGATAAGGGATGTCGCCCGTCGCGGTGTTCTTGAACGTGAGCGTATTGACGACGTCCCAATCCGTCCAATCTACATCAAACTCGATGTTCCACTTGGGTGTAGGCCGGTAGGAGATCCCCGCGATGATCGTCTGCGGGAAATCGATCTTGGCTGAAGAATGCACCGCTGGAGAATACGGTGATTGAGTCGAACTTCCTTCGTAGTTCAAGGAAGTCGGAAGACGATAACTCGCGCCGAGCGCCCATTGTTCGCAAGGTTTCCAGAGCAGCCCAGCCGTCATGCCAAAAGCGAGATCGTCACCGATGAATTTGAATTCGTCGCCGGGCGTGAAGCCGATTCCGTTGCGCAATTTCGTTTTGGAATAATTCACGGTCGGTCCGATGGCGATGGAGAAAGTCGGATCCACCTGCCACGCGATGACCGGATTGATCGTGGCATACGTCAAACGGCCCTCAACCGCCAGCGTGCGAAACGGCGTACCTTCCGGCCACTGCAACCCCAGCCCATGCGTCGCGTAAACACCCAGGCCGAACGACCACGCAGTGTCTTTGAGCCTGGCGGTGTAGTAAAATTCCGGGACCGGCAGGATCTCGAACTTCGTTTCTGATTTCGTACCGGCGGGCGAATGAAACTCCGAGTTCGCTGACAACATGTGCAAACCCACTTGAAAATACTGCCCGTCCAATTGAGTGATCCCCGCAGGATTGTAATAGAGCGCCGAAGGATTGTCCGCCGTGGCCGCGAAAGCATTGCCACGAGCGGTGGCCGTTGCATCTTGATTCGGAATTCGGAACCCGAGGCCAGGGGATGAAATTGGACAACAGGCCGCGACCGCGCCGACCAGCAACCAACGCCAGCCAATTTGATTCGTGAACCGCGTTCTTGGATGCAAACCCCGGCGAGACGATGAATTGGTTGTTTTCATATAGGAGCTTGTCTGGAAGCAGACTGAATTGCCTATGGCGCTTGAGCAACTTCTTTTTGCCCGACGGGGCGCAGGTTTTGGACAGTTTGATTTTTCAGATGCAAAGAGTTTACTTCTGCGGCATCCTTCCCCGCATGGCCAACACTATCCATCGGCCCGAATGGCACTTGCCGGAAAGCATGATCACGCTCGAAGCGGTGTTTCAGAATCGCCGCCGGTTTTTGCGCCAACTCGGTTTCACGGGCGCGGGATTGCTCGCTTCGCCGCTCGTCGGCTGCTCGAAAGCTGAGACAACGGCGGCCAATCCAGCTTCGGGCGCAAAACCAGTTTTGTCTTCCACGGCGACAAATTTCGTTGCCGTGACCGCGAAAGGTTATCCCGCGCCGCGCAATCCAGAATTCGATCCCAAGTGGACGCTGACCGACGGCAGCGTCGCGGCGCGCTACAATAATTTTTACGAGTTCACCACGAACAAAGAGCGTGTCCATCGGCTCGTGGATCGATTCATCACCGCGCCGTGGCCAGTCGAAATCGGCGGGCTGGTCGAAAAACCGATGACACTCGATGCCGTCGAACTAGCCGAAATGATGGGTCTTGAGGAGCGCGTCTATCGTTTCCGCTGCGTCGAGGCGTGGGCGATGATCGTGCCGTGGACAGGCTTTCCGCTGCGCAAGCTCGTCGAAAAAGTTTCGCCGAAGCCGGAAGCGAAATTCGTTCGCTTCGAGACTTTCTTCCGACCCGATCAAGCGCCCAACTTCCGCGATCAAAATTATCCGTGGCCGTACACCGAAGGACTTCGCCTCGACGAAGCGATGAACCCGCTGACGCTCGTGGCGACCGGCATTTACGGCAAGCCTCTGCCCAAGCAACACGGCGCGCCCATCCGCATCGTCGTGCCGTGGAAGTACGGCTACAAAAGCATCAAGTCCATCGTGAAGATCGAGTTCGTCGCCAAACAACCCACGACGCTCTGGGAATCGCTCGCGCCGGACGAATATCCCTTTGAGTCGAACGTCGATCCCGGCAAACCGCACCCGCGCTGGTCACAGGCCACCGAGCGATTGATCGACAGCGGCGACCGCGTGAAAACGCTTCCATTTAATGGCTACGGGAGTTACGTGGCGAAGCTGTATTCCAAGGGTTGAGACGAATTATTCGCGACTTTCCGCCTTGGAGTTCACGTGGAAGAAAAGATTTTCAAACCTGAAAAACTCATCTGGACGACGGAGGACTTTGACCAGATGAACTGGCATGATAGCCGACTTCACGGCCTCGGCTTCGCTTACGAAATCAATCCGTTCATGATCGAACTCCGTTTGGATATTGATCATATATTCAAATGGTGTGGCCATGGTGAGGAACCGGGACCATCCGGATTTTGGATCTCTCCGTCGACTATGGTATTTGAACGTCCATCGGCTGTTAAGCTGGAAGTCCTTGGCTCTTGTGAACAATACATCATGGAGATAAATCGCAGCCGCCCGCGCCCGGAAGTTGGTAACGGGGCGATGACCTGGCATTGGAAGATTTTCCTCAATACAGGCGGGACGCTTTCTTTCAGGAGTTGCGGACTCACGCAATTCACCCGGCTTCCGCCGGTGTTCGTGCCGACACCAGCTCAAAGTCTCCAGACGGCGCAACGTGGTACCATCTGTTTTGAAAAATCCTGCTACGATGAAACAGCAAGAACTTGAACGCGTGGTGGCTTTGATTCGCAAGCTTTTCAAATAATGAAAAAGGACCCCCGCCTTCTCCGCCTCGGCATCCTTGGCTGCGGACCGATTTCGCAAATCGCCCATTTCGATGCCGCGAAGAAAGCCCGCAACCTCGAACTGGCCGCCATCTGCGATCTTGCCGACAATTTGCGCGAGCGCATGGCCACGCTGCATCAGCCGCGCGCGGCGTATCGCGACTTCGACGACATGCTCGCGGACAAAACCATCGACGCTGTGCTCATCGGCGTCGCCGATCAATTCCATGTGCCGCTCGCGCTCAAAGCCATCGGTGCCGGCAAGCACGTCCTCATCGAAAAACCGCTCGGCGTGACCATTGAGGAATGCGAAACGTTGCGCCGTCGCGTGCATGAATCGAAACTCATTTTCCAAATCGGCAACAACCGGCGTTTCGATCCCGGCATCGCTTTTGCCCGCAAATTTGTTCAGAAAGAAATCGGCGCGCTGCTTTCGTTCAAGGCATGGTATTGGGACAGCGTTTATCGCTACACGATGACGGACAATCTACAGCCCATCCCGTTGACAAGCGCAAGCGCCCGCAAACCCGAAGGCAATCCCAAAGCCGACAAGCGCCGTTACTTCATCCTCACGCACGCGAGTCATCTCGTGGACACCGCGCGTTGGCTGGGCGGCGAAATCGTCAGCGTACGGGCGCGGCTCGTGGAACGCTTTGGCGCGTTCTGCTGGTATGTCGATGTCGAGTTCGCCAACGGCGCGCTCGGTCATATCGATCTTACCATTCCCGTGCGCGGAGATTTTGAGGAGGGTTTTCAAATCCAAGGCGAGCACGGCAGCGTTAAAGGACAGGTGTTTCTCCCGTGGTATCACAAGACGAGCGTCGTCGAATGTTTCTCGACGAAGGATCGCCAATACCGTCGGCCCATCGGTGAAGACGCCTACACCTACAAACTCCAACTCGAATCCTTCGCCGACGCGGTTCTCAAGGGCGCTCCACAATCTGGCGCGAACGTCGATGACGGCGTGGCCGCGATGCGCGCGCTCGTGGCCGTCGCTCGCTCGGTCGAGACCGGCGAACGCGTGCGGCTGTCGGACGTGACTGGGAGCGTCTGAAATTCCGCCAGCCAAATGGCGCGAGCCTTTTGCACAATCGTTCTGAAATGAGCGGCCACCTCGTGCTTGCGATATTTTGTATGAATGCGAGACGCACGACCACTGGAACCGCCAGCACCGCCCGACTGGCTAAGTGGCATGGCTGTCGATCCATCTTTATCGCTTCGATTGTTTGACACGAAGGTGAGATTTCAGTTGTCGCGTTGCGTTAACGCGGAACCGCGCACCAAACGCCCGCTGACTTCGAGGGCAGTGTCAAAATGCGCCCGTTGCGAAGCCAGGTTTGTGCGCGATTACAACTCATCCTCCCGTCCTGCGTAAAACAGTTGATGGGCGCGTTCGTAATCGTCTGCGGGCACGAACACATTCGCCGGCCGGTTCAAGTCGCCGTCATCGTGCGCCGCCGGTTCCACAAATTCCTGCGTGGCGACGATCCCGTGCTTCTCCAGCATCACGATGAGCATTTCGGTGTTGATGACCGGCCCGGTGTAAAACAGCTTCACGCCTGAGAAACTGGCGCGACCTGTCCGCGTCGGCCAGCCGAATCTCCTTGCCTCCACTTACGCGGGGCGAAAAAGTTCGCGCATGGAAAAGCCAGATCAATTGCGGGAGTTGTTTCGGATGCAGCAGGCGTTGAACGAACGCATCGGCGTGCAAACCGGCGGCATGAGCGACGAGGAAAAAACGAAGTGGCTGCTCAACTATTGCCGCGCCATGTCGCAAGAGATCGCCGAGTTGACCGACAGCGTGCCGTGGAAATGGTGGGCGAAGTATCAAAAGTTCGACGAGCAAAACGCGCGCGTCGAGGTCGTCGATCTGTTTCACTTTTTGATCAGCATGGCGCAGGTGCTCGGCATGAGCGCGGATGATGTGTTCAACGCGTACGTGAAGAAAAACGAAGTGAATTTCAAACGGCAGGAAACGGGTTACGTCGCCAAGGACCACTCCGACTCAAAGCACATCTAGCGCCGCACAGGTTTTCTTACCGGCTCTATCTTGGGCTTCGGAGCGGGCCGAATTCCGGATAAAAGCCGAGTTCGGGATGCTGTGCGACGAGAGTCCGAGCATCATTGGTGCGCCCGACTTCGAGATAGCATCGGCCGAGCCGGGGCAAGTTGTTTGCTTCGTCAATCCTGTTCCGAACCAGGATCTCCAGCGGTATGATGGCGTCGGCGTGACGTCCGAGGCGCACTAGGCAACCGGCCTGTCGAGCGACGTTAACGGCGTTTGGCCGTTGGGCGAAGGAGCGGTTCGCGTAGTCGAGAGCCTGTTCATATTTGCCTTCACTGTAGAGTACGCCGGAGATGCCGGCAAACCCGAGGTGGCCGCAATAGGGATGAGTCACGGCGGCGGAAAACAGCGCTCGTTCATCGAGCCACACTCGGTTCTGCGAACGGCATTTTAGAACGCAAAGACAGACCACAATTGCAGCCAGCCCCGCCAGGATCGATCGTGCCCACGTTGCTTTAAAGCGAAATCAGCCCTGATCCAGAGCCGCTGCGGCCGCGATCACGAGGCCGATGGAAGGGATGTAGAGCCCTCTTTCCGACACCACTACGCCCGTGTTCAGGAGCAGATTTGAAATCGGGAACAACAGCAAGTACACCGCCAGTATGCCGATTGCCGCCACCCCGAGCCATTTTCGTCCGCCTTGCCGCCGGACGCGGAGGCCAAACGCCGCCACGGCCAGCGTGACACCTACGACTAGGACGCTGAGGAGAAACGCCGGTGCTCCCATTGATCGCGTCACGGGGAATCCACTGTAATCCGCGCTGAGCCACGCGGGAGCGAGCAGCAGAACCCAGTACCAAGCGAAAGCGTGAGTCATGGTAAAAAGCCGTTCGACGTAGGACACCGAGGAGAGCGGCAATGCCTCGTAACTCGAGCCACCAAGCGCTCCCCCTGTCAACGCCCAGTGCCTCAGTAGCGCGTATGCAATTCCCGCGACGACAAACGGGCTGTAGATCGCGAGCCACTGTGCGAAGGTTCGCTTTTTTCCCTGAAAGACCTCGAGGAGGACAAGCGCCACCGGAAGGGTCACCGCCATTTCCTTGGCGAGAAGCGCCGCCAGCCACACCATCGCCGCTCCCACTGCCCAGCCAAGGCAATCTCTTGCACGGTTTCCGTAAAGAAACGTAGCGGTTGCAACGAAGAAAAAAAGTCCACTGAGCACCTCGGCCCGCCCGACATGGCTGCTCACCGCTTCCACGTGGACGGGATGCGCCGCAAACAGCAACGCCGCCCAGCCCGCCGCGAATATCCGGCCCGTCAACCCCGGCAGATTCAGCAGGAGCAGATAGACAAAACAGGATGCCAGCGCATGATAAGCGATGCTGGAGGCATGAAGCACTCGCACATCCAGCCCTCCACTGCCGGGGTCGGTGGCTTCTCGGTTGGCGCTGTAGCCATTCATCAAAAAAACATCAACGGCATACGAAGTGGCTGCCAGTGGCCGATACACCGCGCCTGCTCCCTTCACCGGGGTCATAGCCCACCAATTGAGCCGAAACAAATGAGGGACATTCGTCAGGCTGCGGATATGTTCATTGTCGGCCAGAATGCCCCGGTCATCCATGACGAGTTTGCCTCGAAGGTTATTGCCGTAAGCCAGGACACAAACCCCGAGGATCGCCAGAACGGCGACAACGTGCATCCAAGCGGCGATTGGCTCGCGCGGCGGTTCGATCTCCGGCGCCTGTCGTGTCAGTGGCGGTGCGCCGGGGCGTCGATTCTCCGTCCGGTGGCCTTGCTTGGCCTTGCGCTTGTATGATCCCATGCTTTGCTCGTCTTGGGTATCGTGGCGCGACGCGAACGCTCCATCAACTCAAATCGTCCCGCTAAAACGGGTGGTAGTCATTCCATCGTTGCGTAACACCCACGCTAATCATAAACACAACGAAACTTGGAACGATCCTATTGCTTACCCTTGGGTTCGTCAGCTTTCCGGTGACAATGCAAGACGCGGACGATATGTGAAGGTTGATTATCCGGCATCCCCCGCTGAAGCAGAGTCGCAAGTAGTTCAAAGTTCTATTGCCACAAACGCGAAATGCAGCGCGTTTCAGTTCTCCAGCCAGCGCGCGAGGCTGGGCGCTTTTTTCAACGGGCTTACCAATGCCAGATTTAAGCGCTCCGGCCGGAAGAAATCCCGCGCGGCGGCGCGGATCTGGCCCGGCGTGACGGCGCAAAGATGCCGCTCCGCTTCGCGCGGTGAAATGATTTTACCGTACGCCAGCATTTGTTCGCCGAGCCACATCATTTGATTCGTCGTGCTTTCGAGGCTCAATTCGATCTGCCCGATGACGTAATCGCGCGCACGGCGCAACTCGCCTGGCATCGGCGCGGTTTCGGCGAAACGCCGCAGTTCCTGCGCGATGAGTTTCAAGACTAATTCGAGATTCTCCGTGTCCAACCCGGCGGAGATCGTCAGCGCGCCGACATCATCGAAGAAACTCAGCCCGCTGGAAATCGAGTATGCCAAGCCGCGATCTTCCCGGATGACCTGCCAGAGCCGCGAACTCATGTTCTCGCCGAGCATCGTGCTGAGCAACCGCAGCGCGTAACGGCGTTTGTCGTGCCGCGAGCACGCGCGGATGCCCAGCGCAAGTTGCGTTTGCTCGGTCCGTTTGGTGAACAGGTTGACACGCGGCGCGGTTTGCGCTTCGGACACCGGCAGAAATTGCGGCCGTTTGCCATGATGAAATTGCCGCGCGAAACGCGTCACCGCGCGCACCACTTGCGCATGCTTCAGCCGCCCCGCCGCGGCGACAATCGCGGCGCTGGCCACGTAGTTCGACCGTTGGAAGGCCAGCAGGCGCGCGCGCGTTAAGCCATCAAGCGTCTTCTCGGTGCCGGTGAGCGAGCGGCCAAGCGGATGATCCGGCCACAGCGTCGCGTTGAGGATTTCCTGCACGTGATGCTGTGGCTGGTCGAGATACATCGCCAGTTCCTCTTTGATAACGCTGCGTTCCTTGTCGATCTCCGTTCGTTCAAATTTCGAGTTGTGAAACATGTCCATCACCACGTCGAGCAACTCTGGGAACTTGTCGTGCCGCGCCTTCGAGTAATAGCACGTGTTCTCCTCGCCGGTGAAGGCGTTCAAATCGCCGCCGATGCCTTCGACATCTTGCGAGATTTGTTTGGCGCTGCGTTTGCGCGTGCCTTTGAACAGCAAATGTTCGATGAAGTGGGACGCACCCGACAACTCGGCCGGCTCGAAGCGACCCCCAACGCCGACCCACAATCCCAGACTCACGCTGGATCTGTGCGGCATTTCCGAAGTGACAACGGTCAGTCCGTTCGGCAGTGAAGTAACACGGGGCATGAAGTATGTGGAGTGGAAGAAATTTCGGCTTCGGAATTCAGCACGCCCGCCGGTCACGCGAACGCCGCGCCAACTGTTTCGGGCGGGCCGATGCGCCGCTGATAATCGATGATCACGTCGATGGCCGTCGGCACGTCGTCCGTGACGGTGACGAGTTCGAGATCGCCGGGACTGATCAGGCGATCTTTTTCGAGCGTCGCTTTCATCCAGTTCAACAAGCCGCGCCAGTAGTCGCTGCCAAAAAGGATGAGCGGAAAGCGCGAAATGCGCTCGGTTTGCACGAGCGTGAGCACTTCAAAAAATTCGTCGAGTGTGCCGAACCCGCCTGGCATGAACACAAAACCCAGACTGTATTTCACGAAGCACACTTTGCGCGAAAAGAAGTAGTGGAAATTGATCGGGATATTGGCGAAGCGATTGCCCGTCTGTTCGTGCGGCAGTTCGATGTTCAATCCCACGGAACGGCCTTTGGCTTTGCTCGCGCCGCGGTTCGCCGCCTCCATGATGCCCGGCCCGCCGCCGGTGATCACGGCGAGATTGTGCTTGGCCAAGCCCTTCGCCAGTTCGACGGATGCCTTGTAATAAAGATCTTCTGGCTTGGTGCGCGCGGAACCGAAGATAGTCACCGCCGGCCCCACATGCGAAAGCGTCTCGAACGAATCCACGAACTCCGCCATGATGCGGAAGATCCGCCACGGATCCTCTTTGATAAAACCATACGCATGATTGTTCACGCGCGCAGCGTAGAAAACTCCCGACGGCTTGTCGATGGATGAGTGAAGCGCGGCGGCCGCGAAGCGTTGAACCAATATCCCTTGCCCGTCTGTCGTGTGGCCTCGTCACGGTCAATTACCGGGGTGTCGCTTCGCCCCACGATCTCGGCAGACCATTTTTCGAGCATGTCGCTTCAAATCGGCACTGCGACGCTCCGTTTCGTGCCCGTGTCGCATCAATTCTCGACCGTGGCGCTTCACTTTGCGAGTGTCTCGCTCCATTTCGCGACCGCGTCGGGAAAGATTTGACCAGTGACAGTCTATCTTTGAAGTGTGACCGGCAAGTTCTTCCATCGAACCGGCCATCTCTGACCAGTGACGCTTCATTTTACCTCTTGGTCGGGAAGGATTTGACCAGTGACACTCCATTTCTTGAGTGCGACCGGCAATTTCATCCATCGGACCGAGCAATTCCGAAGTGTGACGGGAAATAACTTACCTCGCACAGGCTCTACCCACGGAATCGCTTTCCAAATTATGCCTATCGGGTTTACTCAGTGAACCACTACCGCTTGACTTCGCGAGTCACGTCATCGGCCCGGCGTGGCTGGCATCAACTACAGGTTGTATGTCACTGAGTGAAACTGATAGGCATATTCTAAATTAGACACGGCCACTCAGGGCCGCGGCTGCGGATGCAGTTTGATGGGCAGCAGCCTGGCGAGCCGCCCAAAATCACCGTCCAAAGAGTAAATCACCACGCGATGCCGCGCGGACACGGCGCACAGCAACAAATCCACGTTCGTGGCTTGTTCTCCCTTGCTTCGACAGAGGTTATAGAATTCCGCTGCCGTTTCGTAGTCATCCGCCCGCAGCACGATTTCCGGGAAAGCCCGCAACACTTCGCGCAGTTGCTCAAACCGCTCGCGTGGGGCCGCCCCCGAAAGAATCTCCTGCCGAATCGGGCCGATGAGCGCAATCAGACCTTCCTCGCGCAGCCGCCGGAATTCCGCCACGTGCGGATCACCTGCCAGCGGTTTCACCCTCAAAAAGCGCGCCCAAACTCCGGTGCCCACCAACACCCTCAACGCGACCTCCGCATCACCTTGGGATTCCAATCTTCGGGATACTCGATGGTGCCATAAAATTCCTCGATGCGTGCCTGCCGCCGTCGGCGCACATACTCTGCCACGGCCGCGCCCACCGCCTCTCGTTTGGTTTTGTGGCGACCGAGCCTAACCGCTTCAGCCACCATCTTGTCATCCAGCTTCAGATTTGTTGGCATGGCCACCTTATCGCCGACACATCGGCATGTGTCAACCGCCTTCGCCCGCTCCGCATCGGATTGGAATGGCCTGAGATAAGCCAGGTCTTCGCATCAACTCTCAACATTCACCACTCAAGCTTGTGTTCATCGCCAAACCCAGCACGACGACTTAATTAACCAATTCCTTCGACGCGATCCGCGTACACGTTCACCAGCTTGTGTGATTTCAGCAGGGCCTCCACCTGGGGCCAAACGCGGGCGAGCAGCGCATAGAATTCCCTTCTTCGTAAATTGTCGAAACGGAGATGCCCCACTCACGGCGGGGGTTGCCGCATGATGATGCGCTCGGAAAAATCCGCGTCCTTGGACACGATCACCAGTTCATGCTGCCGGGCAAATTCCCAAACAGCGGTGTCCGTTGGGCTGACTCCGATCTGCGCGACCGGAATGACGGGCAGACTCGGCGAGAATTGAACCCGTTTGGGAAGGTTCTCATTAAAAAGAAAGCCCTTCATGCCGCAGGCACGACTGAATAATGATTGCCCATCAGCCGCGACGCATAATCAAGACAAGCCTGCACATCTTCCCGAGTGAGGCCGGGATATTCTCCGAGCACATCTTCAATTGAATCACCGGCTGCGAGAAACTCCAGCACCGTTTGCGCAGTGATGCGCGTGCCCCGAATGACCGGCTTGCCGTTACAGATGTCCGGATTTACTGTAATTCTTTCTGCCATGCGCGAGAATCTGCCACTCTGAGAGAATATTTCCAAGCGCGAAAGGTGGCAGCATTACGAATGCAACCATTATCCTCAACGCGACCTCCGCATCGCCTTGGGATTCCAATCTTCGGGATATTCGATGGCACCATAAAGCTCCTCGATGCGTGTCTGCCGCCGGCGGCGCACATATTCGGCCGCTGCCGCGACCACGGCCTCGCGTTTGGTTTTGTGGCGGCCAAGCTTCACCGCTCCGGCCACCATCTGTCATCTATAGCGATTCTCAAAAGTAATTTCCGGATGGAAGCCGCGTCTTGAGCAGGAAGAACGTTGAAGCGGCGTAAACGCCGCGCTCCGGCGCGCGGCCTTCAGGCCGCTTCAGTGAGCGTCGATTCCGAACGGAAATTATTTCTGAGAAACAGTCTGGTTTCAGATTAGTTGGCATGGTTACTTTATCGCTGATACGTCGAAATATCTCAACCGCCTGCCGCTCGCTCAACGCCACTGCAGCGCACATTCGTTCACAATCAGCGAAGCTTTTCCAACATGCGGCCGCAACTGTGAACAGCCAGTAACCGCTTAAAAACCGGCAAATTCGCGTAACCGATAGTCAGCAACGTGTAATAGAGCAATGCCGGCAGATACTCGTCGAAGAATTCCGGGACTGTTGTCAATCCCGCTGGCTGCCGTTGAACGTCCACTGCTTTGATGCGGATTTCGCGCAACAATTTCAAGGACAAGTCAAGATTGACTGTGTGCTCGACGGAGCTCCAAGAATTCTTGAGGTCTGGGATTGGAGCGGCCAGAGTGTGGATGTCAAATTCCATCCAAAGTTTGAGTTGCGTATGAGTGTAATCGTACGCTTGTGGGCCGGGAGGCGAATCCACGCGTTGGCGATCCATGAGGGCGAACTTTACCGCAACCTCTAGCCGGGCCAGATCCTGCAAAGCGTGCCCTTGCGTCTGAAAGAACGGGAAATCGATAAGAAACGGATAATTGGGCTGATTCAACCAGAGAAGAACATTATTCGCATTCATGTCTCCATGACTCGGCGAAAGAATTACCGGCAATGGGCGATCAAGCCGTGTAAAACTCGTCTTGAGATCTGTTTTGCCGACCAGTTGCCAAATTACTCTGCGATCCAACTGCCATGTATCACCGCAAAGGCGCTCACCCAGAATGGCGTCCGGCCCGTCGATGAAACTAAGGATCGATTGCTTGTTCTTTCCAGCAAGTGCGTACGGAGGCAACGCGCCATAGTCACGTGCGGGAGCATCCGCAGTGGACCAAATTGGGCATTCGTTACGAGTTACCCGATCTTTGATCATGCTCATGTACCAGTTCAATCCCAACCAGTTGAGGACAATCTGTAAAATATTCACACGAACTTGATCGATTGGTGGACCGGCCAGATAAGTTCCCCTGACACGGTCAGCCAAATCCACAGGATCAGTTGTCAAAGCAGTTTCCAAATCGATGAATTTTCCGAAGCGTTCTCCACCGAGGAAGTCATAGCAAAGCGCCAGCCAGTTTCCGAAGCACGCAGCATTTTGCAACTCGAGGTCCAATGGATCGGCGGATACCCGCGGTGCCTTGAGATTCGGAATATGCAGCGTGAATCCTGATACACCCAGCGTGTCCGTCGCCGCTCTTTGGCCTTTGACTTCTGAGGTAATCTTCCATCCCGTGTCCCACTGATTCAGCTTTAGGGCGTACTCCTTATTTCCAACGCCCGCTTTCTTTGGCACAATTCGGAATACTTTGGCACCGGAAAAGCCCTGCGATAGCGTGTTAATCTCTATTTCGTCACAATCGAAGAATCGAACCGCCAAGGAGCTTAAAATCCGCTTGCCGCCCTCAAAACTCCGTTCAGCATCGAGTCCGCGAACTTGCTCAACCAAAGCAAGGTCAGCCTCATCTAAGAGGCATTTCGGCGGATTAGGAAGACGCCTTAATGCTTGGCCGAACCCGGTTATCAGCGCCTCACGTTGCTTGTCCCTCGACCAACCGGGCACCACTTCAATCAAGAATCCGTTCGGCTTGGGGTCCTGTGTATCGGCTTCACCGGGTATGCTAAAACAGGCAGGGGCCTCCCCAGAATGCACGCAGAACAAAACTAGACGCAGACTTTCATCACGAAGCCTTCGGGCATAGCTGGCAGGGTACATTTGCCTCCATCGATTGTCCTGAACCAGTCCATCGGAAAAAACAGCCGCATGCCACGATGCCTTCGTGGAGTCGTCTTTCCTGAACTTTCCGAGGAGTTCATCAAATGTCTCTCCGCTCTGAACTTCTGCATTGAACTCGGTTGTCAAGACATCTCGGATTAGTGCCCGACGATTCGCGGCATGATCTCCCAAAATCACTCGGAGTTTGAGATACTCAGCCATCCTCTCCCTCTCTTTTTATTTCCAATTCGGCGAGTCCGCAGTCCTTCCACCGCGCCGTGAACGTCTTGCGATCTATCCCAACCATCGCGGCTGCTTTGAGGATCCTGCCGCCTACTTGATCGTACGCGCGTTTCAGATAAATCCGATCAAACGCACGCTCCACTTCCGCTAGCGCGTCTTTGTATTTTAACTGAAACCATTGCTCCGGCCAAACTATTGCCTTGGCGTCATTCTGCGCTTCCGAAACTTGACTTACAAATGGCGCCATACGATCCAAGGGAAGATGTTTCGGCAATAACGTATCTCCTTCACAAGCAATGATTGCTTGCCCGAGCAGTTTTTCCAACTCTCGAATATTCCCGGGGAAAGGGTAACTCCGCAAAATAGTCCGTGTCTCTCGCGCTACTGACAATGTTCGTCCCACTCGTTCAGGGTGAGTGAAATACTCCACCAGCAAGTCGATGTCCTGCTCTCGCTCGCGCAATGGCGGGACTCGGATACTTGTTTCTGCAATTCGATGATACAGATCAAGGCGGAACGCTCCGCCCTTGACCGCCAGCGGCAGGTCGATGTGGGTGGCACAGACCAGCCGCGCCTTGAAAGGGATTGGCTTGGTGCCGCCTACGCGTTGAAATTCCTTCTCCTGTAGTACCCGCAGCAGCTTTATCTGCATCGGCTCGGGCAGATCTCCAATTTCGTCCAGCAAAATTGTTCCTTCATCGGCTCGTTCCAGATAACCAATATGCTGCTGCGCCGCACCCGTAAAAGCTCCACGCTCGTGTCCGAAGATTTCGCTTTCCACCAACTCTTTCGAGATGGCACCCACGTTCAGTGCCACCCAGGGTGCGGCCGCGCGCTGGCTCAATTTGTGTATTGCCTGTGCCAGTAATTCTTTGCCTGTGCCGGATTCCCCTTGGATCAATACCCCCTTATCCGCATGTGGAATAACGCGCGCTACCTTTTCGAGACACTCGCAAAGTGCGCGCGACTGGCCAATGATTTTCTCCTGCAATTTTCCCAGCAGCGGTGAATTCGGCGGACGGTCTGCCAGCAAATCCCAAACGCATTTCCTCAGGCGTAGGCCATCCAACGGCTTTTGGAGAAAATCATCAGCTCCGAGAGCAATTGCCCTCGCGGCTAAAGCCACATCCAGCACACCTGAAATGATTATGATTGGCATTTTCGGCCTGGCTTGCTTGCAGCGGAAAAGCAACTCAAAAGCGAACGGGGGCCCCGGAAATTCCCAGCGAAGCAGCACCAGACAGAAATCCTCAATCTTCGCACTTTCAAGAAACTCTGATGTCTCGGCCGCAGAAGAGCAAATTTCCGACGCGATGCCTTCTTTTGACAGTAGTTCAACATAATGTCCTACTTCCTCACCAGAACTGTCGATGATCAGAGCCTTTTTCACGCAAAGGCAGAAGTGATTGTAAATGTGACGATAGTACCTAGGCCTTGGCGCGTCGGAGCAACATTGATGAAACTTAAGCCGCGGGCATCAATGTGTTGAGCAATGGAAAGCCCCCAAGCGCGCCCAAAGCGATCTCCCGGCGGAGCAAACATATTCTGATTGATGGCTTCCATTAGAGCTTGGTCCATTGTGTGGAAGTTGTCATTGCATATAAACTCAATCCGGCCTTGATTCACATGTGGTAAAATGTTGACTTCAACACGCTTTCCTGCTAGCTGCCGTGCCCTCTCATCAAGATCCACGATGCCTCCGAGAGTGATCTCACGCAAAATCGTTATTACGTCCTTAGGAAAGCAGTTTAATCTGAGATTTGTAGCCTTTGGCATGACCAACTCGACGGATCTTCCGATAAAAGCATATTCAATATCTTTGCGGACTGATTCCAACAAAACATCCAGAGATACTTCTTGGAGTTCTTTCTCATCGATGATGCCCAGACTTCCCATTTGTCGATGCCATTGGCCACTCGCGCGCTCACTAGCTTGCTCGAGTGCAAGGACGTGCATCAGAATGGGATCTTTCGTGCGTGGATCAGCTCCCAAACCATGGCGCTCGCGAATTTCATCACATAGTTGACTACTATGGATTCTAACCGCTTGAGTAAGATCGGAAAAGCATTTGCTGAATAGGTATGCTACGCCTTGCTCTCCGTACGGAATCAATGTTCTCAATCTGTCGAGAAATACTCGATTTGCTTCATGATGAACCACTGATTCCCAGCAGATCATCAAACGCTCCTCAAGAGTTGCATCAAGATCCTTTTTGTCTACGAAGTCGTGGACTCCACCACGGAAAGAACGCAGCATGAATTCACTGTCGCTCCAAATAGTCAAGACTATAACAGCTCGCACGGCATTCTGCTTACGCGCAAACTCCAACACCTCTAGCCCGACGTCCTTTCCCGCCGTAAATTGTTCCCCATCACGCCTTGGAAGCGCAAGATCAAGCAGCATAAGATCAATGGAGTTGTTCAAAGTGACAGAGTCGCGCAATAATGCGACCGCACCTTCTACTGATATTGCACGTACGATATGAAAATCTTCTATTCCTCGTGAGGCCATTCTTTCACGATTAATAATATTAAGATAATATACTATTTGCTTGTATGCTTTATCGTCGTCTTCAACGACCAAAATTCTGATTTTCATATTTACTCAATTTCGTAAACGTTTCTCATCGGGAGCCGGACAGTAACTTCGGTGCC